>CAJUNC010000014.1 GCA_910587695.1 uncultured Lactobacillus sp. | reverse complement strand
AGTATAAGATGAATTTTCTATTTCATCTGTATACTTAGAGGGCATTATAGCCAATCAAGGGTTTTTAGCGTTTTATTAACGGCGACGTTCTGGAATACGAGCAGCCTTACCTTGTAATGCACGTAATGACATCTTGATATTAGTGATTTATCACAAAACTATCTATCCCTTGTCAGCAGTATATTACAGACATTATGCAAAACATAAAAGTCTCTATATATTCTCAATAATATGTCATGTATCAAGCTGTTTTTGCTACATTTTTGCATAGCAAAATAAAAAATAGTCCCACCCGAAAAATCGAGCAAGGCGCTTAGTTTTTAATAATAAAAAACCGTTGCTTTTAAGGAGGCAACGGCGTAAACAGTACTGTTTTGAAATAACGTAAGTACCAATTATTTAATTTCCTAACAGCTATAGTATAGCATATGTCACATTTATTTCAAGATTTATGTATGGGAGGCACGACTCCCTTGTGTTAGGAAAAATAATCAGTAACTTATGCGTTATTTCTTCTTGTTGGAGAAATATTTAACTGCTGCTCTCGTCAAGACTAAAACAACAGGCGCATAAGCGACCAATACGTCAAAAAACGTGTGGTGCACGCAAATATTCTCCTTTCTAGGTACAGCAGTTGGATCCATTCTCGTGCCAACTTCAAAAACTGTTCTCTGGCCCAGATTGCAGTAACAAATACTGCCCCTTTATTATACTTGAGTCCTACCTAATACCGCAATGTTTGCCCCGGATAAATCAGATTTGCATTCCTGATACCGTTCATCGATTGTAAGTGGCCAACTGTTATCCCAAATCGACTAGCGATTGCACTTAAGCTATCACCATAACGAACTGTGTATGTTCGTTGAGCTGTAACTTGGCCGTTTACTCGCAATACTTGACCTGGGTAGATCAAGTTTACGTTGCGAATGCTATTCAATGACTGTAGTGTGCCAACTGTCGTGTTATAACGTGTTGCAATTGCACTTAAACTGTCGCCCTGTTGAACTACATACGTACCACTTGCCACAGTTTGAGCCTGTGTGCTTGTCTGTAGGATCTCAACGCTTGCGCGATCGATCCACGACATGATACCTTCAAGCAGCACTTTATCACCATTAGTCTCGATAACTTTGTAGCTTCTACCTTTGACCCAACCAGGAATCGAAGCTCCATTACTCCAACTTTTTGCACTGAAATTAACTTTCACAGTATATCCAGCTTCGATTGCTTTCTTAGGAGTATGATCTGCTTGAATACCTTCTTTGACCGCTTCTGGTTTTGTCACCGGTCGCTCAGCATCACCATGCTTGTAACCTTTTTCGGTAATACCTAGCAAGTCAATGTTGTAGTCTAATCCACCAGCACGACCAGTCGAAGTGAATTGCCAAATTGCTACACCAGGCATTGATGGGAAGTATCCCCACAACGGCTCTGTGCGAACTTGCATATCAGCATAAGAAGCGATCCAAAGCGAGTTTGGAAATTCTGACAAGATCCGATCTAACTGCAAATGGTTAGCGATATAGTATTTGCCAGAGTACAGCACAGCCGTATACCCGGCATCTCTGATCCGACGCATACCATACAACACATTGTCCGTATTAGCTTGTGCGCTAGGACCAGCCCCATCTTCGTAATCTAAAGCAATGATCGAACCTTTTGGTGTTTGGATCTTAGGCAAGAAGTAATTGAGCATGTTTGCTGTTTGCATTGTATTCCCGCCTGTTTCCATCCACACATAAGTGTGCATTCTCAAGCCCATAGCAATTCCAGTACTCACCTGCGATCGATATGTCCACTGATCGTACAACCTGCCATGGACCGAACCGCCAATCTGCGCGATACTAAATGTATCGCTTGCTTGTGCTTTTTGTGCATTAGCGCCTTGATAAATTGCTGTATCAGTGCCTTTCTCACGCACTTCAGACGCTTGAACCTCATTGATCTCAACAATTTCAGAAATTGCCGGCAACGTGTTTGTGGTACCATTTGCTACTTTGTTAATAGTAGCCGGTCCTAAAACAAAAAGAGCTATCGCAGTGATAGCTCTTAAAAAAATTTTTCTTTTACTCACTCGGATCACTCCTTTTCTTTTTGTGGATATTGAGCAAGCAGTTCTTTTTGTTCAGCGTATGCTTTTTCAATAGCATTCTCTATTGCTTGTTTATCTTTAATGCTAAAGCCCGCATCAGACAACGCTTTAATTACACTTTGAACCGCGTGATTTTTCTTGACCGCGCCACTCAAATATTCTGTAACTCCCAACTTTTGGGACGCGATAACAGCATCACGTGCCAACGGCTCTAATACGTTAAACACTGTGCGTGCCTTATCATTCTTTGCGATCACATTTCCAACATAGGCAATCACCGCTGTAATAACTGTAAGCAACAACGTCAAAACTGCATCATTCATCCTTCCTACTCCTTTCCAACTTCTTTTTGAGACGTGAATTTTCTTTTTTTAAACGCTCGATCTCACTCGTTTCTTTTTCCTTGATCTCACTTTTCTTGCGATTTTCGTGCGCTGTGATCCAAGCGACTAAAGCAGAACCCAGCGCACTCACAATCGCAACTAAAACCTGGTCGCTCATTCCGTCACCCTTTCACTAAAACTTCAGCAACTATGCCAAATAAGACGAAGAAAGCATAGATTGCTGGAAAGCTAATAAATCTACCAACAAAAACATCTGCAATAACAAAAGACATAAAAAATACAAGCCAGACACAGGTCAGCAATCCTGTCATCAAAGGCTTGTAATATAAGTGTTTAACGTTCCAAAGTGAATACACCAAAGCGATCGTTCCTACACATCCTAATAGGAAAATGAAAGGAGGATCATCGAGCATTTCAAGCGGCGTGGGTGGCACACTATGAAACACTCCAGTTGATCGCTTAGCAATGAAATAGACAGCTAAAGACCAAGTTTCCAAAGCTTTAATGAACCAAAAACGATTCTTTTTTAAATTGGCTAACATTTTGATCATCTCCTTATAGCGCCAACGCTGATAACATCATCTGCATCCCAAATTCCCAGCTCGTACATAACTCGAGCGAAAACAGTTTTTCTGCCATACGAAACATCTTTCGTTCCTGGATCTCCGTAGGCGTTTTTCCAGTTAAAATCTGTATCTTTACGAACAGGTTTATTCACCTTAGTTGAAGGTGCCCAATATTCAAAACCTGAATTCGCCTGTTTAAATTTTTCAACAGTGATACCTCCATTAGCAGCTCGAATAATATTGTAAGGCAAAGGATAAGCAACAAAATCCGTTCCAACTGTACTACTTGTATGTCCGTACCCATAAATAGTCGCAGTTGTTTCGTAGTCTGGAAACTGCAGTGTGCACCCATTATCAAAGCGAATTGTCCATGGTGTTGTCGAACGATCTAAGATCCACGAAGTAGGACCAATTCGTTTGGCTTGTTCTCTAGCTTCTATCTCAGCTACCTTATCATCTATTAGCTCTTCAGCTTTATCTATGATGTCTTGGTAATTTGGAGCATAGGTTACGTATGTCTCGCCTTCACGAATTTGACGATCCCAAATTTCTGCATTGTAACTAAAAATTTCACTTCGTAACATAAGCATCACTTGTACATTTTCTATATACGATACAGCATCAAAAGTAAAAGTCACTTCAAAAACTTCATTTTCTTTAGCTGTAAAGCTCTTTGAAATAGCCTTTTCACTGAATACATAGTTACCATTAGATACAGCTTCAAACTCTATCTCTTTATCTTTAAAATCTCTATCAGTCTTAACAAGCATACTGAAAATATATTTTCCTTCACGCTTTAAATCCACTGAAGTTAAAAGAATATCAGTGTTTTTATTATATGGATTACCTGACTCTAAAAGTTGCAAGGTTCCTTGAGTGCTAGCTATATCAAAGCTAAAACTTTCACCTATGTCATAAATCAATCCCCAACCAGTTGCACCTTTATTAGTGTGCAATGACAGATTCTGGCCACCAATTTTTAGGTTGTCAATTCTGTTATTCAGTTTATTATCAGCTTCTGCTAGTTTTTTTCCTTGAACTTCTAATTGTTTTTGAATTTCTTTTTCAGCATCAACTGCTCTGTCATTAGCATGTTTAACTGAAGCCTCTGTTTCGCGTTTCAATTCTTGCTTTGTTTTGTCTAACTTTTGCTCAAGTTGCGCATTAGCATTATTTAAACTCTGTCTAGTATCGTCAATGTTACTCATTGCAGTTTTGTAGATCTCAGCTATATTCACCGACAAACTATTTGAAGTTTCTTCAATAGATGTTTCAAGTTCTTTCTTGAGATCTGATAGATGCTTTAACGTAGCCATCGCAGCACTATTGATCTTGATAGCGATATTTTGGTTTGCTAACTCAAAGCCAAAATTGATCTGCAGGTTCGTACGACTTCCACCTTCATAAGCGTTCATATACTGTGGCTGATTAGCTTTGATCACTGCGAATAGTCGTTCGTGGTCATCAACTTCAGCGATCAAAAAGACAGTATTTAGCGTATAGTCGTATCTAATATCTGTTCCATCAAAGACGATCTCAAAGTTTAATGTCACGCTCTCTGCTGATGAAATACGATTGATCGTTGTTTCTTGATTATGTGACGCATTTTTGTAGTTTTCATCATTTAAATCAACTAATTTATCTGTACTGTAAGCATTAGCTGAAGCTACAGCTTTTGTGATCAACAGGTCTTTTTCGTTAGCGATCGCTTTATTCAACAGATCAATTCCTTGAGTGGTAACGACTGTTTTAAATTTATCTGACATTTCTCTTCTCCTTTCTAAGTCGCATCATAGATGATCGCGTTGTTTGTTCCTGAGATCACTAGCACTGTTGTTTTTGTGCTGTCGATCAAACGAACTTCATGGACACGAACACCTACCGCAACTGTATTTTTTATCCGACGCATCAAATAATTACGCTCCCAATCGGTCTTTGCCACATCAAGTGGAATATCGATGATGCTGATCGCTAGTGGCTCATCTTCATGTTTAATGATCTTCATGCCCCGAACATCGACATCAAAAGCATTCTTGATCGTAGTCAAAATACCATTCGCAGTCGTATCACCACGTCTAGCAGCAATCTTTGATTTAAGCATTATCCGATAAAAACGATCATCAGCTTTACCGCGTTTCTCGTTGAGTTTTTCACCGATATCATCAAGCAATTTACCAGAAGCTTTATCGATGCTTCGATATGTGGCTATCCCGTTAAATTCATCTCGAACATCTGATAATGACCAAGCAAAGAAGCGCACCACTTTTTGCAGGTTCTGACCGTATTCAGTATTGAAAGCACCAGTCAATCTGTGCATGTATTCTTTAAAGATATCTATCATTTTAAGATCACTCCATTATCTGCAACTTCAGCAGTTTCTAGATCGCTTAGTTCGATATCCTGCGCTGATACTTCAGTCTTAGATAGTCCGATCTTTACATCAGCAACGACAACGCCGGGAATGCTATAGATCCTTTGATACAGATAACTGTAGTAGATCATACTTCCCATGCCGACCGAACTAACATAGTCTTGTACTACTTGTTTAACTTGTTCATCGCCATCTTGTGGATAAGCATCTTCATTTTTAGTAAGCTTGATCTCAGCAAAAATAGCTCGCCGGATAGGAAAATCAAACTTGACTTCATGACTTTGACCAGCGATATCTTTAAGTGTTGTCACTTGAGTTCCTGCAGTCGTAACGCCCGCAGCAACCGAATTAAAGATAGCTTCAGCGATATCATCTTTATAACCACCATCCACAAAAATATGAATGCTTTTAGCCGGTGTATTAGTCACACTGTCATCTTCCATCGTGTCATTTCGAACGATCCGCACGCTTCGAACACCATTCACTTTCTTGATCGATGCGAGCACGCCGTTATAAGGCGATGATGCCGTTGCTTCATTGGCTAATGTGATCCGACCACGCAGATCTTCATCAGCTTCAACTTCAGCACCACCGATCATATCGCTGATCTCAACATGTAAGATATTTTCCACCGGCGTTACTTGTCGAGCAACAAAGCTACCATCTTTATTGTATTTTGCGCCTAGATCATAGGCGTATAGATAACGACTTGTGCCAATCCCAATATTATCGGTCCCATGTGCTAAAGTTCCGACTGAATCGATCACGATATTTTGTTTGCCGGTATCTTTCAAAATGATATCTTCAGTCGTGACATACATTAATTCATCACTAGTCTTAAATATGGTTCCGGCCGGCACTTCATAACCAGCTACGCCATAGATCTTAACGTTACCGATCGCAGTTTGCGCCGGCTTACGTGTGATCCCTGCGTTAGCTGCTAATTGATCTAAAGTAGTTCCGGTCGCTGAGTCGACAAATTGCGAATTATAGACGACTTCAGCTAATTGATGTAGTTTATCTAAAAAATAGGCGTGTACTCTTATCAGAATACCGCCTACCGAATGCGTGTTGATCTGTGCATTTTCGCCAAATAATTCACGCCACTTCAAACCTAATTCTTTGACTAATTCTTCATAACTCGGCCGAGAAAAGCCATTTTTATCAATCATCTAAAGTCACCTCCATTTCAATAGTTTCCGAATTTTCAAGCGTGGCCACAAATCTGATATAAAGCTTTCTGCCAACAACATTTATCTCATTGACGATCACACTCGCTACACGCTCATCTTGCGTCAGCGCGTCATTGATATTACTAGAAACGTAATTCAAATCGTAGTCTTTACCGATCAACATTCTCTGATCAAGACCCATCCCTAGATCAGCAAAAAATTCTCCTTTACGAGATTTGAGCAAGATCATCAATGCTTGTTTGATTTCGTCGATCTCTGACACTAGTTGCAAATCCTGGTCAAAATCAAAATCTCCGTCGTTAGTCATCTTGATATCGATCATGTGAACACCTCCATCACCACAGCATCGTTCAAATTGTGCATTCGTTCAGAATCTAACTTAAATTCGTTAGCTGTACCGTCCCAATTAACTAAAGAACGATCCAAAAAGACAACACCCACTACACTTCCGACCCCGATAAACATTTGCGCTGATTTACCAACCACCACGTTCATCAGCAAAGCACGTTTAGTACCACTCGAGTTTAGTGCTAGTGGTTGAACGCTTGCTCTGGTGCGATCATCATTCAAAGCTGTGACTTTTGCTAACTGGCAAACGTGAAGGTTAGCATTGATATTCTTTACAAGTTGTCTGACAAATTTTGTATCATTATCACGTAATACCATTAGTTTTCGATCCCTTCAAATTCAGTTCTAGCCTCAGTCCCGTTAAAGGTATGCTCGCCGTTGATCACATACATTCCATGCGTCAGATACTTACTCTTGACATCGACACGCGAAAAAGTGGTCAAGTGATAGTTTAAAATGCTAGTGCATGAAAAACTCCAACGCCCATAACCATCGTCATCGTCCTCATCTTGCCAATCGTCGTCCCGACTTGCTACCGTAGGACTTCCGATCAACCCCGTCTGTGGTGTCAAGCGGAATAATTCAGCATTTCTACCAGCAAAAACAAAAGCAAAAGTTAAGCGTCCACGCAGATAAAACAGACTTGTTTTAGTTTCGGTGGCTAGCGAGCTTAAAATCTCCATCGGATGACCTTCAGCGGTGTATTCTTCTTCAAAACGCTTATTCTTGTTGATGCTGACAAAATCTAGTTGCATACCAGCTCGACGTGCTACTTCTTTGACGATCACATCTGCGTGTGTCCCAGCTGCGAACGTAATATTTTGTTTTGGTAAGCGTGTATAATCTTGTCCTTCGAGCACACGTAACACGTAAGCTGTATCAGCATCTTGTAACGTTGGTGTCGTTGTTCTGAAGATCGTACCGCTCATCAAAAGCCCGGTATCACCATGGTAACCAGCAAAAAGCTCGACTTTGTCACCTTGCCGAATACTATTAAAATGTCCCGGATTAATGTTGAATAGTGTGATCTCAGCGATATGTTTTTCTGAGTTGCTAGAAAACGGTACTGTGAAGTGAATCTCAGATGATTTAGCATGATTTTTGTTGTATTGAAATTCGATCCTGCCAGTTCGAGTGTGAACTCTGACCAAGATCTCAAACCCAAATTGTGCTTTACCCATTTAATCCACCACCGAATCTATATACAAAAATACCGTTTTACCAAAAGTTTCTTTGTTGACTACTCGAGTAAGTCCCGATTCGTCCATTGGAACTAAGTCTATCGACGGCAAACGATAATCAGTATAGTCACTCCAAAGACGCTTACCATAAACCAGCTTTTCGCCCAAAATAATTGGTTTGCCTTCGATATCATATAAATCAACAGTGTAAAAATCACCGACTTCGTTGTAATTGATCTGCAGACTGCAGTGATAGTTTCCAAACGATGTATCAAACATCATCGGTAACTGATCTAGTCGCAGTTCATACTTGTATCTTTTTGACATTACTTGACCCTCGCTCTCGCACCGATCGGAATTCTGCGATCTGGCCATTTATTCCAATTTCGCAATGTTTGGATAGGCGTACCATACTGCTTCCACCAGCCCCAATAAGTGTTACCGGCAACGACTGTGACCCATAACCCAGGCGGTGAAGGTGGCGTAATTGGGCCGACGTGCTGAACTCGAACAAAGCTAGATTGGACAGTCTTAGCTTCTTTGAATTTAATGCTGACTTTGATCGCATTTTTAAAGCCACCTTCATCGTAGTCTTTAGTAATATTCTCTAAGATCAGATCACCTTTATAGATAGCACCGTGCCAAAAAAGAACATTGCCGGCAAACTGCCAAGTTATGAGCTGTAGCCATTTGTTGTTGATATCGTTGTGATCTTTTCCAAAAATAAGACCTGTCATCTCCCATTCAATGCTTTCGCGTTGTGTGTGGTCGATGATCGCATCACCAGATTGTATTGAGTACTGTGCTACTTTATTTGTGATCGATTCTTTTTCGCTTTCAGCAAAGATCTCAATCGTTTTCTTTCTGTCGGTTAGTTTACCCATGCTTGCCACCTCCTAAACTTCAGTTGCTGGAAATTGTTGTAACAGCTTTTCACCGATAGCATTAGCGATCACATTAGCTAAGTTTGGATCATCACTCTTACCATTAACGGTCACATTGATATTGAATGTGTTGTTGTTAGTTGTTGAGTTTTGAACGTTAGTATCGCCTTTTTCGACTACAGTATTTTGTCCTGGTGTACCTTTAGCCAACTTGCGTAAGTTAGGCATTTTCAAGTCAAAGCTAGGTGTTCCTTTTTCAAGCTTGAACATTTTCTTTGTGTCTTTAGCATTCAAGACTTGCGTTCCTTCTTCAAGCGGAACATACAAGTTTCGTTGCTTTGGAAATAGCCCAACTAGGCCGTTCTTGAGCTTAAACGCTTCGACAAAGTCAGTGCCTGGCGCATCGTTGACAAGATACATCCCAGCTTTAGCACCGCCATTTGAAGCCCAACTACCGCCACCGGCAGGACTGCTTGTGGTATTGCCAAAGCTTGGCGTGCCGGTCCAAAGCTTGTTGAATGCACTCTTAGCACCAGGTGTACCAGCAGCTGCATTACCATTCTTCTTAACGTTTGCTGTGATCGTTACTGTCTTACTTCTAACAGCATTGATCGCACTTACTAACGCTTGGACTTGGCTAGTTCCATTCACGTTGGCTAAGACTTTAACTGTCTTGCCTTTTAACGTGTTGATCGCAGATGTCAAAGCTTTGACTTTATCTGTTCCGGAAACGTTGGCCATTACCTTTACAGTCTTATCCTTGACCTGTTTTATCGCATTTGATAAACCTTGAACTTTACCTTGTCCGGAAACGTGAGATAAGACTTTAACGCTCTTGCCTTTCACTCGTTTGATATCTGAAGATAAAGCTTTAAGTTTACCGCTACCACTAGCACTAACAGATACTTTAGCGCTCTTATTTTTAAGCTTACTGATATCTTTACCAAGTGCACGAACTTTACCTTGTCCGGACACACTCACAGACGCTTTTGCACGCTTGTTTTTGACCTTCTTCATGTCGTTTGACAAGCGTTTTAGCTTAAATTGACCAGATACACTAGCAGTCACTTTAGCTTTCTTATTCTTGATTTTCTTAAGATCTTTATTGACCTTAGCAAACTTATTTTGTCCAGAAATACTTAGCGATACTTTAGCTTTTTTATTCTTAAGCTTCTTGAGATCCTTGCTAGCCTTTTTGACTTTCTTGTCACCAGAAACTTTGATTGAAGCTTTGGACTTCTTATTCTTAAGTTTCTTCATCGATGAAGCAGCTTTTTTAAGATCCTTTTGACCAGAGGTCTTTATCTTGATTTTCGTATTTTTATTTTTAATGCCTTTAGCAGCCTTATTAGCCTTTTCAAGTGCTTTAGCTGATTTGTTAGCATTAGCCAAAGCTTTTTTACTGCTATCTGATCCAAAGTTTTTACTCTTATGCTTAGGAGTTTTGGCTTTCGGACCTGGCTTAGTCTTATCTAAAGCTTTTCTTGCTTTGGCTAGATCCTGACTAGCTTTAGTAGCTTTCTTAGCACTATCTGCTTCCTTCTTGCGCGAGTTAGCAGTCTTATCTGAAACTCTCTTTGATTCAGAATTCTTTTTTCGACTACCATTTTTACCGGAATTTTTCTTAGGAGCACTTTCTTTCTTAGATGCACCCGTTTTTTTCTTTGGCTCTTTATAAGCTTCACTATTATGATCTTTGTAGTCTTTTTTAGCTTTTTCAAGCGACTTTCTAGCCTTCTCAGCTTCTGACTTAGCTTTTTTGTAGTCCCTGTTATTTTTGACACTTGCTTTTGCTATTTTCTTAGCATTTTCTGGTGTCATATTAGTTCTAAGCGCCTTTGCAAGTTCTTCATCATAAGCTTTCTTCTCAGCGCTTTTTAGTCCCTTATTGGCTTTTTCAGCTTTCTTACTTGCTGACTTGATCTTGTTCGTATCGTCTTTCTTGACTTCACTAGCAAGTTTTTTCTCCCACTTTGCAATGCTTGCCTTATCTCCACTAGAGATAGCGTTGTCCAACTCTAACTGGGCTTCTTGTGCCTTAGATGATGTTGACTTAGCTGCCGCTTCCATCAACCTATAATTTTTCTTAGCTTGTGCCTTATAACCCTTTGCGGCTTCCTGTGGGTTTTCGGCATCAGCACTCATTGCTCCAGTATAAGCATCTTGCCACTGCCGACTGTTGATCCTATCAAGCGCCTTTTGCTGAGCTTCAGATACTTTTTGCGATTGAGACTTTTGCGGTTTCTTACCGTATTTATCGTTAAATTTACCACCAAACCACTCACCAGCCTTGCCACCTAACCAGCCACCAAGTGCACCACCAGCAATCGTCCCTAAAGGCCCAAGTGCTGATCCAGCTGCCATTCCGATTGTTGCACCAACACCAGAACCAACAGCGCTACCAACGCCTTCATGGCGTTCGCGTGATCCAGATTTAGTAGTAGCCATGACATTCAAAGCATCGAGACCAGAAAAAGCAGCATTCAGCATTGGCGCGCCACCTTTTAAGAATCGACCAGCACCAGCAATTCCACGACCTAATGCACTTGCGCCACGTCCCATTGCACTAGCTCCACGACCAACAGCTGAACTAGCAACTGTACTGCTCAAATTACCTAAGTTGATCAGTGCTTTACCCTTGAAAGTATTCCAACGACCGCGACCACTTCGAGTAGTTTGAGCAAGTTCTAAAAGATCTGTTCCTTTTGCGATAAGAGCGTTTGAGCGGGGTGTGGCCACAACTGTTCGGCCGGTATGGTAACGCCCCATACGTGTTGTTTTACCTGGCACATAGTCCATTCCTAAGTAAGGATTGAATTCACCCTTGAATGCTCCCTTACCCCTATGTGGCTTCTTGACTCTACCATTCTTATCACGATAGAAAGTTCCGCCGTTACCATCAGCGTAATCAATGACGTTACCTGCATTATCAAGAATTGGTGATCCCGCTTTTGTTCCAGTTGGACCACCTTTACCATTCACACCAGTTCCAGAACCACCAGTAGTAGCGTTATTCATTTTGTTAGCCGCCGCCATCATTTTATCGGCGGCACCGTTCATTTTAGACGCTGCAGTCATCTCTGGCGCTTTGATGCCGGTGATTTTAGAGATGATCCCACTTAGACCTTTACCAATGACCGGGATCTTACCTAAAATACCCATGATAGGCTGAGCTACCTTTTGTGCGATCCCTGCCATTCCTGGCACCTTACTTAGTCCCCGGATAGCTACTAAAAAGGCTGTAGCTTTACCGGAAGCATTAGATAAGCTTTCACCAATTTCGTTGAACTTTTTGCTGGCACCTTTTGGAATATGCTTGCCTATATCTTTAGCGAGGCCTTTGACACTGTCATATCCTTCTTTGACGCCTTTACCAATGCGCTTGACCTCATCAACAAAGCCTTCTGCGAATTTGCTAGCAAACGGTTTTGTCGCATCGGTTATCGACTTACCAATATCATAGACTTCACGACTTGCTTTTCCGATCGTCTCAACAACTTTAGTAGACGACTTAGCAAGACCTTCTGCCGTTTCAGCCATCTTCTTTTCATTGGTAAAGAAACCACTCAACCTAGAAAATAGCTTACCATCGCCACCAAAAGCCTTATTTAATTGTTCAGCCATTTTCGACAAGTAGTTCCCGGCAAGGAATTTAGAACCATTCTTCATCGAGCGAATAACACCTTCTAAAGAATTGTTCATGTTTTCAGACGCATTCTTTACCCCGTTTAAAGATGCCATCATATGCGTTGCATTAACAACATCTTCACCAGTAAATTCACTGTATTTGTTTTCGCCTTGCACCCAGTCATTGCCTGTACGTTCCTTAAATGCTTTCTTGATGAAATCATCATACAACGGATTAGCAGACAGTAACTGTTGCATCCTTTCGGCAGATAATGCGTCTTGGTCCAAAGATTTTGCTACAGCTTGCACAAAATTTTGCATCTGAGCGTCATTTAACCCACCAGCATCTTGCAGGTTAAGCATATCTTTAGTCAGCATCAAACTCTTTTTCTTGTTACCGGCAGTAGAAACACCATCCCCAGTAGCATAAAAAGCTAACGCTGCATCTGATACCATCGCATAGTCATTACCTGCACTAAGCGCTAATCCTTGAAGGTCACGAGTCATCTTTCTAGAAAACTTTTGAGCTTCTTTTGCAGACATTTCCTTGCCTAAAACTTTAGCAACAGATTGGGCATTAGTAGACCACGCAACTTGCGATGTCTGTTGTTCTTTGATGTAATCAAGGCCACCAGCAAAAATATTTTTGATACCTTGACCAGCCGACATTACAGCTTCAGCACCAAGATTTCCCAGCGTATACGCACCGAAAGCTTCTTTGAATGCTGATCTTATTTTTCCTGGCTCTTTTTCTTGTTGCTTGGCTAGGGATAACTGTTCTTGCGCTACACGTTTAGACGCTTGTGCGGCTTGTTCTCGTGCTTGTGCTCCTTGCTTTGCAGCATTAGCACTTTCTTTTTCAGCTCTAGCAACATCTTTAGCTGCGTTGGCTAATTCACGTTCAGCACTAGTAGACTTCTTGATCGATGCAGAAAGATTATCTGCACTACGATCAGCTAGCTTCAGTCCTTCTCCAATTTTTTTACCGGCTAAACTTCCGTCGATTTGACTAGCGCGCTTTAGTTCTGCATTCAACTCATCAGCTTTAGCCTTAGCCTTATTTAAGCCTTCAGACGCCTTTGTGCCAATATCGGATAAGTTTACCCGGTCAACATTTTTAAGCTCTGTCGTGAGTTTTTCTGCAGCATTCCCAGCCTTTTTCAGACCATCGCTTGCCTTATCGCCAACATTTGACAAATTGACATTCTTAACATCTTTCAAGTTAGCTTCTAATTGTTTGGCTTCAGCTTGAATTTTATTGAGATCATTAGCCATTCCACTGAATCCACTAGAATTACCTTTGCCTAAAGAGCTTAGGGCCTTGTCGATGCTTTTTAGCACAGACTCAGCTTTCTCAAGCTCAGACAAGCCAGTTACTTTGATATTTGCTTCGATCGTTGCTTTATTCGCCATCTAACCCTAGCCCCCTTTGTAATTCTAGTTTTTTATTAGCAACTTCATTTAATAATTGGATCTCAGCCATAGTCGCTTTATCCATTTCAGCTTTAGTTGCGATCCCCATCATGACCGGAAACCACAACATTTCTTGATCTTCGAACTGTTTTTTGATAACTATTGGAGATTTTTTAGCTAATCCGTTCTCCAAGAAACAAGTCCATCGCGTCAAATAATTCTTCTAACCCCGGACGATCGTTCATATCATCTAATTCAAGTTTTTCACTGACAACGATATTTTGTAGATATTCGTTATACAAGATAGATTTAGCAATCTGACCGTTAGCCATTCGTGCGTTGTCTAACATTTCGTAAGCTTTCATCACGCCTGGGAATTGGAATGTATACTTCCATTCAAAGCCATTTTCATCAACGAATGTCCATTCTTGGTTATTACCTAAGCGGTCCACCTTTTGTGGTTCGATCTTCCCTACAACTTTTGTTTGCTTTTCTTCTGCCTTTGTCATTTTCTTTTCCTCCAAATATTTTTTATTAGCTTAATGCTAAAAACGCACAAGGGAGTCGAACCCTTGCGCGCTGATTTTCTATAAGACTTCTACTTGCATATCGAGAACTTCGATCGTGTAAGTACGTTTTGGCGTTTCCTTACCGAATGCTGCATCAGCTGGCTTAGAGATGATGCACTGTGTCCCAGAAATTTTTTCGTATGGTGTTGTTGCGACCAGTGGAAATACCTTGTTAGTATTTGCCAACTGGTTCAAACGTTTGTGATCAACTGAGTTTCCAGATAAATTGACTGTGATCTGACCTAAGCGATTGTTGTTGATCGCGATCGATGGCCAGCCTTGCGCATCAACTGCAGTCCGGACACGCTCTTCTTTGACCGTAACATTGAACATATCACCGTCCTGGAAATTTTGAACCACACGTCCATCGATCGAAAGATGAACGTCTTTAGCGTCGTAAATATATCCTAATTCATTAGCCATTATGAGTTACCTCCTACAAATTGATTTGACCGTTGACTGTCACAGAATGAATAGCCCCGGAACGCGTATAACTGAAGCTCAAACCATTGTATTTGCGTTGAGCGATATCTGATTGCGGTGTATTAGCACGCGAAACAGTGCGGACTTGGAATTTACCGGAACCAGTTTCTTCGTTTACTAAAATAATCCCATTTGCGGTTGCTTGGTTAAGAACTGTCGTCACTGTTGCATCGATCTGTGCAATACCTACAGCGTCAAACGTGATCTTGCGTGAAGTCGATAAGAGTTTTTGTAACTCTGTTTCGATCGTAGCTTTGATCCAATCATCACCATGCAACGCATCGATAAACTCACCAGAAAGCGTGAAGCCTTCTGAAGTTTGTTGAATTCCCGACTTTTCAACGTATGTGAAGATCTTATTTGAATGTAACTTCTTGATGTTCGTTACAGACAGATCTGTCGTTTCCACGCCACCGATCTGACGGAATTTCCAAGTGATAGAACCCACTTGTTCGTTACCTAAAGCGCCGATCAAAGCCCCAGCACCAAATAACGCCTTAGCTTCAGTCTTACCTGATGCAAAAACGATCACACGTTTCACACCTTCAAAGTGCTCAATAAATTCGGTCAATTTGTTAGTTACAAACTCTGTTGTCGCCGGAACTCCAACGACAGCAAAACGTTCTGATTGACCGTCTAAATAATTAGCTAATGTCACAACATCTTCTTGTGCACTTTCGCCGACAACTGTTGCAAATTCCCAGCCTTCAGAGTAATAAGCTGCAGTTGCTGCTGCAATACTTTCTGAATATGTGATCACGACAAGCTTTTCGCCGTGATATTTTTGCGCAAAATAGCCTTGTGCTACAGCTAACAAGTCTGTATTTTGAGCAAAATCTTCTTGCACGTCACCTAGCGTGTAATACGATTTGACGTCTGGTGTCTCACCTTTAGTAAAAATAGCCAACACACCCATGTTGACCGGTGTTGAAGGTTGATCCACATTAAGCTTTACTGTGATATCTGATAATGTTTCACTCATTTGTTATCTCTCCTTTGTTCAATTCAATATCTAAAATTTCGCCTGTTCCTTCGCCTACATAGCTTTCTTGCAAGCGCAAACGACAATCAAAGCCCGCCATATACGCATAAGCATTAGTCTCAGCAACTGATCGCAACTGCATTTCCATACGCTCTACTAGAACGATGTTTTGCTTTTCAAGTTCATCTTGAGTCAGCTGATCACCAAACTTTTCACGTAATTCGTTTGCTTTGATCAAACAATCAAGCTTTGATTTGTCATAAACTGTGAACGATAAGATAGCTTCAAACACGCCGTCCTCTTCAAGAAAACTTTGTGGTAATTTGGGGCTGATAATATCGATCGCAACGTACGGCGGAACAGGCGCTTTACCATTCGCGTTCAGGTCGACCATCGTCAGTCCCATCCGGTTCTGGATCAGTCGACTGAACGTTCGATACAGGATCCTGTAATCGTAAGCTGTCACTTTCGTTTTCCTCACTTTGCATATAATACATATAGACGTTTGAGTAATTGCTTAGATCTTGCACGTTGACAACACGATAGAACTTGCCTTTTTGTTTGACGATCGTCTGAGTTGGAAATTCATGCGTCGAAAGCCAGATCGCGTTGTACTGTTCCATTCGTCCAACGTCTTTTAGCAAGCTAACGATCGAGTACTGGCCAATCAAGTTATTTGGCACAAAAGGCTCAGTCAGTTCGATCGGTTCTAACTCGACACGCTTTGCTTCCCCATCGATCCACACTGTTTCATCTGATTTTGGATAGACTGTTAAATCGACCGCAAACATGTCTAAAACAGCTTTGAAATCTAAATACATTAGCTTTCCCTCCAATCGATCGCACCATACATTTCGCCCGTATCAATAAGCGTTTTGCTATGACCTTTCTTCTGAACGGTCCCTGGTGCGTTGGGCGTAAATCCACCAGAAGCGATCGTTCGTTGAATACTCATGACCATGAACTTACCTAAACGCTCACTGATGTTTTCAGCTGGACCACCTTCCAAAACTTGTGCAATGAATGGAGCAATGAAGTTCGCATACCGAGCTTCATTTTCATAAAGCGCAGTACGTAAAAAAGGACGTGCCGGTATTCCTCGACTCGTCCCATATTCATTCCAAATTGCTTTCTTTTCGTTCATCCCATCAAATAGTCCAGCCTCAATAGTTTTACCATCGATTTTTTTCAGTTCAGCGATCGTCTTATCAAGTCCAAAATCGCCAGTCACACTTCCTGTGATACTAATATCCATAGAAGCGATACATCGTTTCGTTCACGTATTGATCCCGTGCAGAAGGTGTATACGTTGGTTTCAAAACGGTCCCTGGTTTAATCTTGTTTTGGTCAAGGTAATCAATGCTGTTGCAGCGTCGGATCCAAGCGTTAGTCACGCCCCATTTTTCAGCTAGCAACCAGATCTTGTCACCTTTTTTAAAAGTGTATGGTTCAAGTGTTTTAGGCGTTGGATATGGTGGTTGCCAACGTGCCAATTCCCATTCTTTTGTTCCGACATTATAAAACTTGATAGGTCCTTTGAGGCGACCATACAAATTTTTAGGTGACAATTCTTCTGGTGTCGGTTCTGGTTTAACTGTCTCGTTTGGCTCTTCTTGTTCGATTTGAGCCTCTTCTTTTGGTGGTGGGACAATTACACTCGTGACCTTTTCTTCTTCGACAGGCGCAACTACAGCATCATCTGTGTTGATTTCTGTCGTTTCGATTACTTTTTCTTCTTCACTCATTTATTTTCACCTCACAAAAAACGAATCGAACTAGTATTTGTCTTGAGCGCTCGCTTCAGTCGTAAATACTCAGTTAAATAATCATCACTACCACCACGATCAAAATATTTAACAGTCAAGACTGCAGCTGTTTGCTCTTGAATGTTTGAATTTTCGTTACTTGCTACATAACAAAAATGCGCCGTCAAATACGCCGCACCCATCACAATATTTTTTTCTGTAAAACCATCATCTTCAACTTGATTTAAAGCGTCTTCGATAAAACTATTTAAGATAGCTTCATCAAGCTTTCCGATGATCGCTTTGATATTTGGAAACAACTCAAGTCGAGCCTTGATCGCCGTCCTCATCTCTTCTTTCATCGATATAGCCTCCTTCAAGCAATTCCTTTAATCTCAGCTTTGTAGTGGCCCCAGCATATGGTTTGTACGGGTAAGTGTCACCTTCCCAATAAACATGCTTTTCGCCATTCTCATCAACTGAGTTCAAGTTGCTGTCAGTAAAAGCTTTAGTTACCACGTAAGCCATTAGACCTCACCTGGCTTCTTTCCGGTCGTACCAGTTGTTTTCTTTTGCTTACCGATACGCTTATCTTCATCAACGTTTGTCACTTCGTTATTAACTTCTTTGTTTTCAGGTGCACCAGTAGTACCATTCTTACCTGTCACATCAGAGAATGTCACCTTAACGACTTTCGTTGGATCGTAAAGGTATGGAGCATAGTAAGATGTCGCATAGATATCTGTACGACGTAGCTTAGGTACACGATCTGGTTCAACTTTAACACCGCGCTTCATCATCAACTTGATCGCTGGTTTATTACCCCCATCAACTTTGACAAGGTAGGCTTCATTGGCGTCTAATTTACGCGAACGTACTAATTGCACACCTAAAATGTCGCCGTAAACACCTTTAGTTAAAGCATCGCTACCTAATTGTGTACCACGCAACCAATCTTTACCAGCTTTCAAGCGTAATTGTCCCGCCGCTTTTGGCGAAACTAGCAAGACAATACGACTATCATCTTCGTCATTGTAGATATCTAAGGCGTCTTGAATACCGTCAACAGTAGCTGGGACTGTAACATTTTGAGTCGCGCCTTTTAGCGTTGCTAAGACATCATTATCGACTTTGTTTGCCATTGCTTTTGCGATCTGTGAAGATAATTCGCCGTAAGGATCACCATATCCCGTAAGCAAAGCTTGGTCAGTGATCGAACCACCCTTACCGATCTCTTTGATCGTTGCTGCTTTAGATCCATAGGTCAAGCTAGATGTTTCGATCGGTTCACCTTCCTTGACGTCTTGGGCGTCTCCGATGTAGTTCCAAGCTGGAAACTCCACTGTCGTCCCTGGACGTCCTTCTAGCGTACTATCGACTGTAGCTAAGCCTGTAAATTTCATTTGTGCTGTCAATTCAGCTGGGATCATGTCCGCTAAGACTTGCGGATCCAACATGTCTTGACTATAAGTTACTTTGTCTGCCATTGCTTAATTCCTCCTAAAATAATTTTTTGACCAGATCTTGATACAATTCTGGTTGCTCTTTTTTAAGTTCTAAGCGTTCAGTGTATGACATGCGTTTGAACTCGTCCAAAGTAGCGACCTTTTGCCCGCTTCCGGAATGTTTAGGCGCACTCGTACTGAAGTCTTGACGTCGAATTTCTCGAGCCTTTGCTTCGACTAGATCAGCGAATTTGTCGATGCGTTCAGATGTTTTTTCAGCTGTGTCAGCTACCACCAAATCTAAAACATCTTGGTCAACAGAGATCCCTTTTTCTTTCAAGATCCCCATCGCCGTTTGTTCCATTTCCTGACGTTGCACTTTGGCTCTAAGCTGTTCTAGCTCTTCGTCACGTTTCTGATCTTCATACTTACGGCGTTGAGTCGCATTCATCTCTTCGAGTTTCTTAGCTTCGTCTTGTTCAGCTTTGACTTTAGACTTAGCTTCTTCAAAGAGCTGTGAACGTAACTTGTCTTTACTGCGCTTAACACGGTCTGTCACGATACGATCGACTTCATCTTGAGTAAACGTCTTTTCTTGTGATTGTTGAACAGATGTTTGTTCTTGCGAAGTCTCCTGTACGTTTTGTTCTTCTTGATCCAAAATGGACCCCTCCTTTTTAAAGTCTTGTTTGACTGTTTTGCCTTGCAGCTTTTAACGCCGTCAGCATGTTTTGGGCAAAAGAAAAAGACATCCCACATGGAATGCCTTGTTCATATCAACGGTAACCAGTCTCTAGCTTCTTTGGCTACTTTGTAAGCTTTTTGCATTAGTGAATTTTCTTCCAGATACTGGATACCTTGGCTAGTAATGTGCCAGTTTCTCGGATGATTGAGTACACTGTTTTCTGGTGGGATAACGTCCATGAACTCAATTCCTTTGACGTAACCATCATCAGACAACATTTTCATCGTTTCGTATAATTGGCGATCAGAAATACCTAACGTTCTAGCGTTCAGACTATCAACGTTAGCATCTAAGCCGTTCTCATAACAATCATTTAAGTATTTCAAGATCTTGCATGCTACTCGAGCGTAGGAATTAGATTTCATATACAACTCTCCTAAAGTACCGTATCTCTTGATACCATATTTTCCTTGATCTTAGTACGCATCATAATCTTATCTTCTTCTCTACCCTCTTGGAATACTAATTCTTCAACATCATTGAAATAATAGCATCCATCAGGGTTATCCATCCGTCCGTCTTCATCAAACATTAGGTAATGTTTTAGGCTTGTTCTCTGTCTAAAAGTAACGTATGCGTTAAACGCAGCTTGATTTTCGACAGGTCCTTGTTGCCCCCAGATTCTTTCCAATACAAAATAATCTATTTTGTATTTGTACTCTAAGTATTTGTGCCTTTCCATTCTATCTTACCCCTATTCATCACGTTCAATTCTACAGCATATCTATTTTCCTTCACTATATCATATCCCGATAGAACTGCAACTATATCATAGTGAGTATCAGTATAGTATCTTGACGGCAAACCTAAATCATCTGCAAGCTTAGTAATTTTGTTATTTATATTCCAATCTACAACCAATATCTTTACATCACTAGCTAATCCTAATTCTAAAACTTCTCCGTTTCCTCTAGTGTACCTGTCTGTCGTCTGACGGTGCTTAGTCATATAGATTCCTCTACCCCAATCTGACGTAAACGTTCCCGACGGAATATAGTCTCCCTTGAATAAATCAAACTTTATTTTATCCATCCCTATATCGCCGTTTGCTCTTATACCACGATAAAAAACAGTAGGTTTTTCTAAATAGTTTGGATCTTTAGGGTTTTCTGCAATTTTATTGAACCATTCATGAGCGCTAAAAGTTTTTACCACTCTAGGTTTTGTATCATACCCAACTTCATGGAAAAGCCAATCAATAAAACCGGTCTTAACATCTTCTCTATCTAATGTCTTATTACTGAATGTTCCATCTTTTATAGCTTGTCTAATGTCTATACCTGTTTCAGCCTTATAAACCTTAATGACATTATTTAACCGTCTCTCTAACTCCTTAAATTTACTTTCATCAATATCCGAAAGATCTATAAAGTCATACGGTCCAGATTTATAAACTCCAACCCGCCGGCATCGACAGTTCGGATGCGAGTCCCCAGGAATTCGCGGACTAGACTCATCCCCGACTTTGTAAGGGCCTGAAATAGCCCAACTAGTGCATACCTTGCACGCCCCGGGTTCAGTCACCCAATCAAAGTACTTCACGTTGTTTGCTTTAAATGTTTGTTCAACGATCGCATCTTCTCTTGCAGCTGCTTCAGTCCGAGCTGTTCGTTTGGCTTTGACTGTCGCATCCCTAATGATCTTAGGAATATTATCAGCACGCATACTTTCCGCATTTCCCGGATAAAAATGATTTGCGATATCTTCTGCGCGCATCCCTTGAGATACCATGCTATTGATCACATTGCTGATCCGGTTAACAGCTTGATCATGATCTGTCAATACTCGCTCAGTCCAGGGAACAAAGTCTTTTACCGTTTTGACTTTGAATTCTGGATCAGCATACTTCTTGACTGACATTTTTGGACTGTTTTCATACTTTGCTTGATAGGCGATTTCTTCTTTGACAGCTATCCGATTATTCTTTTGAATGATCTTGCTGACTTTGTGGGTGACTACAATAAGAGCCATACCTATTAAAGCCGTTATTAGCCCCCTAGGAGACGTTTGACTCATTGCAGTATAATATTCCACTCGGTCTTGTTCTTGCGCTGACAAATCATCTGGGAGCTTGTCATACTGTTGTTTGAGTAAAAGCATGTCTTTTACTGTGACCTTGCCATATAAATTAGCCGGAACGACCACGCCATCAACTGCATAACGATTATGCACGTCGCTCACGATCGCACGCAAAGTATCGACCGCTTCGTTGTACACTTTTTCGATCTCAGCTTCAGTTGCTTGATCACGTTCAAGCAGATAATCAATCCGCTTTTTGACTTGTTCGACTGTTTGCATTTGCATCACCATCCGTCAAAGCATTCGTTTGCTTTAGCACTTGCATGTTAGCTTTCATCTGCTCGTTTTTCTCTCGATCCATTCGTTCTTGTTCCTGGCGTGGATCATTAACGATAGAAAGCGTCTTGAGCCACGTTTCACTTGATACCAGGTTCGCTAAGATTTGGGCCGTTTGAGCTTCTGAAAGCGTGTCGTGTGGTAGATCGTATTGGAAATTGATATCAAGGTCTTTCCACGCTGCTCGACTGATGTTTTCGATCAGATCTGAAGCAAACACGACTTGATACATGTCCTTCAATGACTCGATAAAACCACGAGACTTCAAAGTGGCCAGATTTAACATCGGCTTGTACTTCATTTCGAGCGCCACACCTGTTGAGTTGCCAAAATCTTTATCGTTCAAGTTAGTTATCATTGAAACTTGATAAAGATTATCAACGATCCGATTGATAAGATTTTCTTGTGTCTCATCAGCATTGGGCTTTGATAAGAAGTCAACGTCTAAGCTTTCTGGTGTTTCGTTTGGGTCGTCGCTTTCTCGAGACTTCAGATTAATGATGCGGTAATTGCGTAGGTTTTCGAGGTCGTCTTCGCTAAGGATCGCACCTAGTACTTTCATGTATGCATCAGCAAAGTAATCGACGTCATTTGCTTTCTCAGACATTGCTTTATCGATCTCATCGATCAGCGGTAAAACGTTCTTGATCACGCTCAAGCGCTCATCATTTTCCACTGCTTCGATTATCGGGATCATCCCGAACGGGTTAGCTTGTCGAACACCGAAATTACTTGTATTGCGACTAGTATCAGATTCCCATTGATAACGTTCAGAAAATACCGTGATCTTATAGTTAGCAGATGCTCCGACATGTCCATATCGGACTGCGTACAACGGCTTATGCGCCACTGTATTGTCATAAATCACGAATGTATCGAGTGGTAATGCGTCAGTAACGTAGATCTCGCTGTCGTGACTATAGACATAAAAATAAGCCCTGCCAAAAATACAGGACTCTTTCCAGACACGAGCGATCACACTATCCATTTTGCGTGACACATTGAACTGAGATAGCGATTTATTACCTAGATCTTCTGGCAACGTGATCTGAACAGGTTTACCAAC
The DNA here is from genome assembly GCA_910587695.1 of uncultured Lactobacillus sp. Lineage (GTDB taxonomy): Bacteria > Bacillota > Bacilli > Lactobacillales > Lactobacillaceae > Ligilactobacillus. The sequence continues at coordinate 62,568 of CAJUNC010000014.1, read as the reverse complement.
AGAAAAACCGGTGAACGTGTCGACTAACTTTTTTGGATAATTCAAAACAAGGCGGTTGTCTGGTTTGTTATTTGGTTTTTGCTTAGCTTTCACGATAGCGTCGTGATCCGCTTTGTAATATCTGCGCATTTTTGCGTACTCACGAGCAAGTTGCTCATTTTCTAAGATAAAGCGCATGACATCAGCTTGCGTGATCTCCTGTTCGCTATCGTAATAAAAAACGTTGTCATCACTAACGATGCAACGATCATTCAAATATTTCACTAGATACCCTCCTTGCGTAGTTTGATATTTCTTTGTTTCTTGACGTATAAGACTTTCATTGCAAAATACCGGTCAGCGTCTAAGCAGTGATCGTGTTCTTTGACGACTGCATCTTCACCACGATCAGCAGCTTTCTTATCCCACATATAAGACCCAAATTCTTTGAGCGTGTACTGACTAGCTTCTGTCCATTTCATTTTTCCTAAATTCATTTGCGTCATCATGAAACGAACGCCGTCAAGAACGTTGTTATTAGCGTTGACGACTACAAAGCCACGATTTCGCAAAGCCTTTTTGAAAGAAGCAGCGGACGGGTCGACGATCAGCTTTACATTTTTACGGCTAAGATCATGCTCAAAGAAGAAATCTTCGAGATCATCGATGTATTGCTCGTCTGTCTTCTGTCGTCCGGTTTCACGGCCGGAATAATAGTACTCGGCATTGTTGTACCAAGTACCCTTAAATAAGCTCCACAGCTTAAATACAGTCGCATTTTGCGTACCGTAATCGATGCTGATCCATTGCTTTTCCCAAACCGTGTCTTTTGGGATGTCGACCACCATTTTTTCCCGGTCAAAGTTGTCATAAACCAAGCCATCGGCCATAGCCCACTGCCCCAGAATGTATCGCAGATAAAACACGCCAGAATACATAGAGTCGTAGCGCCTTAGTGTTTCTTCAGATAGTGAAGGATTATCCTTCATCAAGAAATGAATCCGGATCGCATTCTTCTTTGCCAACTGATCTATCCACTGCAATTTGAACCAATGATACGGTGAATCCGGGTTACAGTTGAACCACGCTTTTGACCCTTCAACAGACAGACGGGATGTCGCTTGTGCCACGAAACTTTCCGGCATCAAAGCAACTTCATCAAAAAAGAACCCGCCCAAGGTGATACCTTGGACCAGGTCCTGGGATGCTTCATTAGTCCCACCAAAAAGGAAAAAGTAGTTCGTTTTCCCGTTTTTAGAGACCGTCAACATATTTTCTGATTGATTATCCTTAACGTGGTAATGCTCAGAGATAAGCATTCGTTTTAGATCTCGGATAACGTTCCGGCGAAGTGATCCAATCGTTTTTCCGGCCATCCCAAAATTGACGCCATCGAAATTCATCATCGCCCAGCGAACGTAAGAAAACGACATGATGACTGTTTTCCCAGCACGAACAGAGCCATCAGCTATGATCGCGAACTTGTCTTTATACTGCGGTGATTGCCACCAGAAAAGCACCTGTAGCTGTTTTTTCGAGAAAGGTTTGAACGTGAATTTGACGTTAAGCTTCGATTTCGTCTTCATCGCCAAAAACTCCCTTCATCCCTTCAGCAACAGCACTTGCCAGGTCGTCTGTTCGAACTTCGTCTTCATCAGTTCCAAATTCTTCTTGTCTAATTTGTACTTCAAAAGCATTGAGCATTGCTTTAGCTTCAGCTGAATCAGCATCTGCTTTGAGCTTACGAACTTGTTCTGCGACGAGTGGATCGTTGCCTGGATAACGTTTCATGATTTCTTTTGCTGCACTTATACGAGTCTTCATGTCTGCTTCTTTTTTCTCTTCAGCATAGCTTTTGCCAAACTGGACAAAGACTGTTTCTTTTGTCTCGCCACGCATGACAGCAGTTAAGAACTCTAACACTTCTTTTGCATCTGCAATCTTATGAGACTCGATTTCAGCCATTTTAACGTCTATATAGGCTTTTATGTTGGGTTTTGTTAGGTTCTCAGCTCCTACAAATCTCGCTGACTTATCCGAATAACCAGCTTTTATTGCTGCCTGTGTTGCGTTCCCGGACTTAAGATATTCATCAGCGAACGCTTTTTGCTTAGGTGTTAGCTTCTTCACATCATTTCACCCACCTCCGATTTTTTAAGTAAAATAAAAAGCCAGCTGTTGTAGCTGACTGTAGAATATTATTAAAATAAAGACCCGGGCCGGACTCGAACCGACTAGCATTACGCTACTCTTCAATACCGGGTCATTTTGCCACACTCGGCATTTACGTGGCAAGGACTTATCGCGCCCACACGTCGCACTTATTTAATGACGCAACGACACGTCAGAATGCAATTAAGATCACCTAAAAGAAAGAAGTTTCTATCCCATTTCGGGACACTATCATAATAACCCGTTTGTGCTCTTACTGCGCTCTACTAATAGTATGACAGCGCTCTACCAATCATATAGTTTTCACTCTTAGATCTATCTTGTTTCTTTGAACACATAATCTTTCAGCAAACTCTATACATGCGGCTATCTTTAACTGATAGTATCGAGCAGTACTATATTGCACTTTCTGAGCTACTTGCCAGTCTGCTAAGCCTTCGATATAGCGATAGTAAAGTATCAACTGATAAGTGTTGCTACAGTGATTTAAAGCGACGCTCACATCTTCTAAAATAGACTTAGCTTTTGCTGACTCGCTACTAACATATTTGACGACCATGTTTTCTTGGCCATTACCTGGACTAGGTGCTTTAGGCATACCGTCCATGCTGACAGAGCGGAAGAAACTACGCTGTTTATCAGCCAACCGCAATAGCCTTTCAAGATCCTTATCAAAAAATTTTTTGACTTTTTCAGCAGTCGCGACTTCATCGAGATCAGGAATTAAATCAATCAAGTCCATTCGTCCGCCCTCCTATGTTATAATTAGATAGCGAATATTTGTTTGGAGAGCGACTGCAGTGACTGCGGTCGTTTTCTATTTGACTGCGATCACCTTGTAACGTCTTCTTAGTAGTGACTTCTTTTGTCTAGCTATCATGACAGTTGAAACATTACAGCCTACAAAATCAGCAACTTCTTGTGCTATCCCAAATTCATATTTTTCACCAGTCTGCGTATCAAATAGATACCATGTCTTGAAGTAACGATTTTCTTTCTTACCTTTTGGCTTATATCTTTTGCCACCAGACTTACTCCAATCGATCTTCTTTTCACCTTTTTTCGGCATACCAACTAACTTGATATACACTTCAAAGGCTTCTGCGATCAGCTTGTCTTCTGGATGTTTTTTAACATATTTCTTCATCTCGCATCGTTCATTTGATAGCACATCACCAAATTTTTTACTCAAGATATCGACTGCTATTGCGAACTTCATTTTCTCATCCTCAATAGATCTACGATCTCATCCAGTTTGATCATGCATTGAACAAGAAAAATCAGGATAAAAAAGCCGAGATCTACCAACACTTTAAAAAATTCACCACTAAACTGATGCCACAGAGTAAACCCACATAGTGCAATAAAACCTAAAATAGTTGCTGCATTCCAAATTTTTCTTAACATGTCACACCCTCCTAAAAAAAGTCGTTGTAATACATGACCGCCCACATGATAAACATCCCGATTGCCGTACCTAATAGCGCAAAAAACATTAATAACCAGCCCATATTCTACCTCTCCATATCCTGTGTAATTTTTTGAAATTCTAGCTCAAGTAGATTCCATTGACGTTTAAAGTCAGCGTATACTTCTTCCCACGGCTCATCCTCAGTCCAAGCTTTACGCAATACCTTAGCCATATTCTCTTTGATTTTGTCACGTCTTACTTGCCTTTCCGAGTCAGCCATCACTCCTGTATACTTATCTTCGATACCTTGCAGATAACCGACCGATACACCAAAGTAATCAGCAAGCTTTTTCCAAGTTTCAAGCTTAGGTTCTGTTTTTCCATTTTCATAATTGTTAAGTGTTCCTCGCTTAATACCTGTCTCATCTTGTATCTGGTCTAGTGTTTTTCCTTTTTGTTTGCGAAACTCTCTAATTCTGTTTCCCAACTTGTTCACGCTCCTTTGCTCGTTCTAGCTTCTTCTGACGTCGTTTGCGCTTATCACGCTTGCGACTGCGTTTCTTTCCTGTCATTTTCTTTCCTCACTTCCTATCATGCACAAATGCTAACAGCGCTAGTAGCAAGAACAGCAATGTCAGCACTAGCCACTTATACACCAACACCAGCATTTTCGCTCTCCTTTCTAGCGATCATATCTTGTGCGATCTCATCTTGATATCTGATTATGGCTACCATGATCCCTACCACAAGCGGATGTGCATCGTAGCGTTTTTCGATCCTTCCTGTCGTATTGACTACCCATTTCCAATACTCTGCTGAATCGATCGGATAGTTTTTCAGCATGATATTAGCTGCGTTCATCCAATTCATGACATCTTTAAAAAACTTTTCCCAATCCATTGCTATACCCCCTCTATCTTGATATAGATCCCTGGTACTTCAGACCAAAACTTTTCAACGTGTAAACCCGCGATCAACTTATCGTCTTCCCAAAAGCCAAGATCTGTCATGCAGTCTTGAAGTAGCTTCATCATATTGTCTAAGTCAGGCTTAGTTGTTTTGTAACTCCCATCCTCGTGACTACCATTCGGATATAGCCATTTAACTTGTAAGATAACCAACTTTTTAAATCTTGTTTCCGGAACAAACTTCGCTAAATGAGCTGTCAACTTTTCTCGTACTGCTTTCAATTCTGCTGGTTCATAAAATACTGGCTTACCATTCTTTGCGACAGTCACTTTTTTCTGTTGATGCGTCGTGTTTGGGATATCCTTCATTGGCACAAAAAATTCCATTATTCATCGCCTTCTTCCTTTACTCCATGCCATTTTCCAGTTTTTTTGTCATACTCAATCATTTTCGCTGTACGTTGCAAGAAGTGAAATAACCATTCAATGACATCGTCTTGCTCAAGCAACCAATTCACAACTTCACTTTTTCTTAATTCAAATCGTTCATTCGGTAATCTGTGATACAATTCTGGCATTTCTCGCACGACATCTAGTTTTTTACTGATCCGTCTTTTTTTCATCATTTGTCACACCTTGTTTATCTCTATTTTTTTATCTTTTCACTTTTGTCACGACCAAAACTTGTCACTCGTCGTGTCCATTCATATCTATCCCAAAACTTGGGAGATATGAATGACACCGATGACAGTTGCTGTGACAAGGTTTTGGCGTTGTCATTCACTGTCATTTCTTCTTAGATATGACCGGAACTGTCACTTGTCATTTCTATTTAGCTATGACGATAGAATTTTATTATTTAATCATTAGTTTTTATCAAATACCCACCTTCGACCTTAAAAGAATCTATCTTCTTGACTCTGTTGTATACAGAGGTTCTTTGTATTTCGAGATAATCAGCTATCTGCTTAACTTCTACAGGTCCACCGTTCATGCTTAAAGCATTAAACGCACTCTCCACTTCTTGTTTTGACTTGTCAGCTCTTTCTTGATTTGACTTCTGAGTTCCTTTTTTCCATTTTTCTCTTACGTCTTCTTCTGGATTGATATCTTGTAAACTTTCGTCAAGCATGTGAATTGGATATTTGAACCAGGCATTTACCGGAGTAAATTTAGGAAATTCACGCAGCGTCCCTTCCAAACGCCATGCGGTAGCTTGTCTTACCATCGTTACTGCAAGATCTTTTTGCTCGTTGATATATTTCAACTTTTCCGGATCTTGAATAGCTTTCATCAAGTGTTTACCCATTTCTGATTTACTGAAGATATCGTCTTGGCCAACCTCTGAATAAGCTGGGTTATACGTCTTGATTGCTCCTGCGTATACGTTACAGATTGCATCATTTTCACGTTGCTTGTACCTGTTCTCGTCGACCGGCAATTCTATCAAGTCTAAGATTGCGTCTGGATCTCGTGCAAAAACTCCAGAACCAGAAGAACGATCGATCGAACTTTTGCCACTTTGAGCACCTTTTGAATGGTGGTGAGCATAGATAACCGAACACTGCAGTTCTGTAGCAATCATGTCGAACTGATTAACAAAAACCGACATGTCATGAGCGTTGTTTTCATCCCCAGTCAATACTTTATAGATCGGATCGATTATGACTGCGATGTAGTCTGATTTTTGTGCTCTCCGGATAAGTTTTGGTGCTAGCTTGTCCATCGGGCTTGTCTTACCACGTAAATTCCAGACATCGATATTACCCACGTTGTCATGTCCACGTCCTAACTCTTTGTAGATATCGGCAAAACGTTTTTTAGCTGATCGTTCGTCCAGCTCAAGGTTCACATATAAAACTTTTCCTTGCTGACACTTGAAGCCGAACCACTCCCAGCCTTCAGCGATCGCAATAGCTAACTGAATAAGGGAAAATGATTTACCAGCTTTTGAAGGGCCAGCTATCAGCATCTTATGCCCTTGACGAAGAACACCTTGAATCAATTCCGGCGCAAGTACGATCGGTTCATCAAAGAGGTCTGCCATGTTTTCCATTTCTGGCAAATTATCATTCATATCTTCGATGTATTCCTTCCAATCTTCCCAACTAGCTTGACCAATATTTTTTGCCACCAAGAATTGTTTTTTACCAGCACGTTCAAATCCAGGGAGACGCGTTAAACGTGAAGGATTTTTGTTTTGCTTATCGATAAATAGCCCGTTTTTTTCAACGATCTTATACAGGTAGTCGACACGTTCTTGATACTCACCATAGTTAGCAGCGTCTACTTTTACTACTGCGTGCAAACTCTTACCGCCGGAATAAGTCAATGTTGCGATCGGTAATTCGAGCTTGCGCAGAATCTCGTTTTGCTTGGCCACGTCCATGTTGTCGGACTCGATCAAAGCGTAACGAAAATCAATAACGTTCTCGTTTTTAACCCCTTTCCCGTCAAGCGGATTGAATCTGATCCAGGCACCTGCTTGTTCGTTTGGATCACCTAGAACTGCACCGATATCTTTTGTTTGCTTAAGCTTTTCAATGATCGTTCCGGCGGTCCAAGTGTATACACCTTGTGTTGGTAACCATTTCTCTTTGTCGCCATGTTGACTTAAGTAAGCATCGTTGACAAATCCGACAATGTCATCAGCTCGAAAAAGAGTCTCGAAATAATCAGTGATCTGTTTGATTGGATCCCAATTTTTAGGTTCTTTGACTTCTTCACCTAAAATGTAATCAGTATTCACAACTTGATAGCCACGATCGATATCAGATGCAACAAAGCTATCGTTCCAGCCAAAGCTAGTAGTATCGCTGGACGGTGGCTTCCAGCCACCTTCTTTGGCTAATTGTGTGATCGTTGCTCCAGTAACTGGTTTAGCAGATCCGTTGAATTTCTCCCACTTCTTTTCTGTTTCACCATCGTGATAACGAGCCATATCGCGTTGACTCCAGCTATCCCAATCACTGAGCGAGTAGCCTTCATGCTTCAAAGCGAAGCCCACATTTAGCCATTCTTGGTAATTTAAAGTTGCTGGATCGATATAGTCTAGTAGCTCGACTAAGTTCAATTTATTTTCCAAAGGCTACTCCCTCCTCCCATTTCCAAATTTTTCTTTGATAGTGTTAAACGCTGCGTTCCAGCCGTCGTTATAACCAAGATCGTAAGCAGTAGTCACACGTTCATTCATATTTGCTTCGATATTTTCAATTCGTTCACGTTCATCTGCGAAAATGCCGGCAATTTCTTCTTGAATGTCTTTCATGTTCATCCCTCCTCATATTTTTTGAATCGATTCAATGCCCGGACTCAGAATCGAACTGAGATTTTTACTGTAAATAAATCTTTTTCGTAGGCTTGTTTTGGTGGAATGTGTGGCACCAGCCCCGGGCGTGATCCCCACAGTAAAAACTGTGAGGAAAATATTTTTTTAATTTGGTTGATACTCTGCCGGTATGATCCCAGCAGGAATGCGCCAACCATTGGCTGCGATTCGATTTATCAATTTAGTTGCATGTTCAAATTGCCAAGTACCAACATGATTGAAACCTCGTCCTTCTAAAAACCTGATTTGTTTTGGAGTCGTTAGGCCAGCATCACGACGTTTGCTGAGTCTTTCAAGTAGCATTTCTGCTTTACCGGCATTTTCGATATCATCTGGATAGATCCCCAGTTTTTCAAGCGCTTTGATCTGCTTGTCTGTTGGTGGCCCCATTTGAAAACCAAAGGCCGGCACAAAATCGGTTAGATCTGAAGCTTGGATCGATAACTCGAATTGCAAAGGATCAACAAGCTTACGTTTGCGACGTTTCATTTCTGTTAGCTGTTCAGCTAAAGCTTGTTCACGTTCTGCGACAACATCTTTTTGAGCTTGCTCTTCAGCTAACTCTAAATCGATTGCTGTCCCGGCTTCTTCGATATTTTCAGTCATCTTCTTAGCGACTTTTTCATCGGTGGCTATCAAATGCGCTGGATGACAGAGTTCGTGACGTTCTGTGTGCCACAAAAAGTCTAGTAGAAGCAGTTCTTCTTTACCTGGTGCAAGTCGAGTACCACGACCCACCATTTGGCTATATAGCGCTCTGACTTTAGTTGGTCGAAGCACGACCACGCAGTCGACATCTGGACAGTCCCAGCCTTCAGTCAGCAACATAGAATTACACAAGACGTTATACTTGTTATTCTCAAAGTCAGTTAGAATTTGCTCGCGATCTTGTGACTCTCCGTTTACTTCTGCAGCTTTAAAACCGTGCTCGTTTAAGATGTCCCGGAACTTTTGTGACGTTTTGACTAGTGGCAGGAACACAACTGTTTTACGATCTTTACACTGCTTTTCCATTTCTGTAGCGATCTGCTCAAGGTAAGGATCTAACGCTGTCCCTAGATCTTTCGTTGAAAAATCTCCAGCTTGTTGTTTTACAGCGGATAGATCTAACTTGAGCGGGATCGTTAAAGCTTTGATCGGTGATAGATATTTAGCCCTTATTGCTTCAGCTAAGCCGTATTCATAGGCCAAGCTATCGAAGTATGAGCCTAAATTTTTCATATCGCCCCGGTCCGGTGTTGCAGTAACGCCTAACACATTTGCACTCTCGAAGTGTTTTAGTACTCGTTGATAGCCATCAGAAATACAATGGTGCGCTTCATCGATAACGATCGTATCAAAAAAGTCCGGTGAAAATTTTTCTAAGCGTTTTGGACGTTGTAAAGTTTGTACTGACCCGACAACTACTCGATAGAAACTGTTAAGACTTGTCTGCTCTGCTTTTTCAGTTGCTGTCTTTAGGCCTGTTGATTTGTAAAGCTTATCTGCAGCTTGCTCTAATAACTCACCGCGATGTGCCAAAACTAAAACACGCTCGCCTAATTTGACCCGGTCTTCTATGATCTTGGAAAACACGATCGTCTTACCGGTTCCGGTTGGCAAGACTAGCAACGTGCGTTTGTTGCCTTTTTCCCATTCTTCTTGCACTTTCTTTCTTGATTCTTCTTGATAGGGTCTTAATTCCATACGATCACCTTCCTATGCAAGGATCGTGATCTTGCCACTCTGAATTTCAGCTTGCAACGCTTTTTCAAAGTATTCTTTGATGTTTTGAATTGCTTTATTTCTCCAGATCCCACCATCTGCTTCAAACAGTGCACAACGTGGTCCTTCTTTCATTCGGAATACAAATTTTGATTCGGGCTGCTTTACTTCATTGAATGTCCGATAAGGTGCTAAAGTAACTGGATTTGGAACTTTAACGTCAACTTTCGAAGCAACACCTTGATTGATCGTTACCGCCTGAGATACACCATCATCTCCAACAGTCTTAACAGAATCTTCACTGATATTTCCAACCACTTTCAGCAAGATCTCACGGTCTGAGCTATCCGTGAAGATAGATTGCAACTTGATATTGAATTCTTCTGAATTGTAAAAGTAATCAAAGTTGAACGCTGGTACGATCGCATTAACTTCAGCTAATCGTTCTCGACTACCATTTACTTCTAATTGCCCTTCTAAAAACACAGTTTGTTCATCTTTGACCGTTAAAATAAGTCGATCATCTTTTCGATCTAGTTCAGACTTGATGTAATCAACTAAGCTAGATAATGTGTTCAGATTTAAACTTTGTTTGGCAGTATATGCTACTGGATCTACTCGATGTGCAGTTCCCTCGCTATCGATCACATACGGGATCTCTTCAATAAACACAACACGACTTTCCGGCTCAATACCGTTATTTGTTAAAAAACTTAATGCTTCTTCTGTTAAACTCATAGCTCTTACCCCCGTTTTTCTTGTAGATCAATTACTTTAGCTTTAGTTTCTTTCTCGACCACGTCTACTGGTTTGCCAACGTCGGTCTTTAATTGGCTATCTTCTGGATCAAAGTAAGTTTGTCCTGGTGCTCCAGAGTTAAGTTCATGAGCTTCGATCCGTCCAGTCTTGATATCCTTACCAGTTAAAACAGTCGTTTCGACTTCTTCTGTTGGGGCTAATACCGACTTGATCCCGGTGGCCAAGTTTACCGTTTGGCGTTTTTCGTCCGGTGTAAACCCTAACGTGATCGTGATCGTACGCTTCCGCTTTGCGGGAACATTTGGATCATGGATGTTCTTGAATACTGCTTCTAGTTCCTTATCTAACTTCTCTTGGATAGCTCCGTAAGCCATCCGTGATAAATTCAAATCGATCTCTTTTGACATTATGCTTACCTCCTAAAATGCCCCTGGTGTAAAACTGCCTTGCGTAGGTTGTTGTGGTTGTGCTGGTGCAGGCTGTACTGGTTGAGCCGGTTGTTGTGGCTGTGGCTGTACCGGTGTAGCTTGAACCGGTTGAACTTGCATAGGTTGCTGTGCGCTAGCGATCTCTGGTGCGTCCGGTTTAAGGAACTTGTTAGGTCTGTTGTTCGAACGATCGTTACCGCTATTATCTTTATAGTAATTTACTTCTAATTCTGCATATCCTGAGCTACCAACAACTGCATTCCAATTTGGCATAAAAGCTTGGCCAATCGTTGGATTTTGACCAATTGCAGCAAAGAACTCAGTCAATTTCCATTGCATACGTTTTAACAAGTACAAGCGTTCTTTTACTGTTGTCTTCCCTTTAGTACCGACAAATTCCATTTCGATCTCGGCGTAAGGTGTGCCGTTAGGAATTTTGTCTGACTTACCATCATAGATCTTGCGTTCAAAATTTTTGACAGTAAACTTGCAAACGCCTGGATCAAGAACAACAAACTCGCTTTCTTCTGCAACAAAGCCGCCGTCCCATGTTAAAAATTCATTTTCTGCTGTATTCATTTTTTGTCCTCCTAATTATTTAAAAAATTCAAAGCTTCATCCCATTTAGAAACTAAATGAGCCCACAGATCTTGCGGAACGTTCTCAGCCGGCGTTCCTTCCGGCATAAAACCTGCATTATAGATAATCTTCATGACATCTTGAGTGGACAATTGACTCAATCTCATTAAATCAGCAACGTCTTGTGGAATAGCTGTAGGTATCGTTTCTGTATATTCTGGTGCCGGTGCATTTTCCGGTGGCGCTTGTCGCACTTCTTGTTGTGGTGGTTCTTCCGGTAATGGTACTTGTTGTTGAATTGGTGGTGCCTGTTGTACAGTTGATTGTTGTACCGGTTGTACTTGCGGTGCTGGTTTGGCTTGTGGCATCGCTTGTTCAAGTTGAACTCTGATCTGTTCATAATCAAATGGAAGCTCATCAGCAAGCCCTAAGCGATTTTTAGCATCCCAGGTCGGTTTATGTGTCGTATACATTACACGTTGGCCACCAGTCGCTTTCTTACTATTAGTCTTACTATCTGTAATGACAGTCGTCTTAAAATTGGCAAACAAGATCATATCCGCCCATTCTTTGACTAGTGAAGCATCACGTCGTTCTAACTTCAGTACATAGCGATCAAACGCTCCTAGTTCATCTGGTAATTCATGCTTCTTAGTTTCTGAATGAGCTAGAAGAACAACGTTGTAATTTAACTCAACTAGTTCACTTAGTTTATTTAAAAGCTTCCCAATCTCATCTGCTAAAGCAACATAGCGTGTACCATAACTAGAAGCATCGATCGCATCCCAGTTATTTTTAGCCATCAAATGTTGTTTGGCCAAATTTTCGGCCCAATCCATCGTATCGATCACAACAGTTCTAGCAATGCCTGAAGTGCTTTTTAAATACTCAAGTTCTTCAAGCAGCATTGTCCAACTAGTTGGATCAGGTAACTTTTGGCTATCGATAAAGTTTGTTGAACCTTCAGTATCGATGTAGATGGGTTGCGGAAAATTATTAGCAAATGTTGTCTTCCCGATTCCTTCTGGGCCATATACGACTACTTTTAAAGCTTTTGTTTGTCGTGTACTTGTGACTGTAAAATCCATTTAAAACGCTCCTTTCGCCGACCAGTCATTTGCTGGCGGTGTAGTTGTTTTGTTTAGAGTTTCGTTTTTGACTGCATAGCCATCTTCGATGATGATCTCGCACTCATCACCAACTGAAACTCGAGTAGCGATTGCTTGTAGTCCTTCTTGCTCAAGCCATGCACCAAATTCTTGTAACGTAGTCATATCCATTTGCTCAAGCTTATCCAACAAAACAAAACCGCATTCTGGCTTGAGTTTTCGAACAATCGCAGTCGAAACTTTCAACTGGTCAGAGCCAGACATGTTATCCCATTTTTGACCTTTGTAGATCAATTCACCTTCTTGAACTGACAAGCCTGGCAATGGTAACGGTGCTTGATCTAATAATGCTGTACGTTGTTCACGAATGTTATCGATCTTTACAGTAAGCTCTTCGTATTTTTCTTTGTACTCCGCAGCGTCCATCTCAGCTTTTTCTTTATCAGAATTAGCCCGGACTTTTCGATTGATCTCATCGATATCAGCAATATTCTTTTGAAGTTCTTCAGTCGACTCATCTTGTAAGTCAAGTGCTGACTTTTGAGCGATCTCTAAGTTTTGTGCTGTTTGCTGATGTCGAGACTCGTATTCTGCGAGTTGTTGACGTAAACGTGCTAACTCTGCTTCTTCTTGATCGTACTGATTCTTAATAAGCGTTAAATTTTCGCGTTTACGCTGATTTTCGCCGTTTCTGGCAAGGATCGCTTGTTGTTGCTCGATAAGTTCAGTTACAGATACCAGTTCTTTGGGGGCTTCTGGATAATATGGTTGCTCTTTAGCGTATTTCGCTTTTTGATCTGCAATTTGTCCGACCATTCGGCGATCGTTATATAGAGTAGCTTCTTGGTTATCCAATTCAATCAACTGTGGACCGACTCCGATAATCTGCAGTAAGATCGTAGCTTTTTCCTTAGCTGTTGACTCCATGAATTTTGGCAAGTCGATAGCAAGCTCTTCTACAAAGCTATTAAGCAACTGCTGGCCACCTTTTTGTCCGTTAGGGTCAATTACCTTCAAACTTGAGTTCTTACCCTTACGTTCAACGATAAGGCCGTTATTCATTGTGATATGCAAGCTTGGTGGTGTAACAGATCCTTCACGATTAGGTTTAGATGGTTTATGCTTGTTACCACCTAACGCCCATGCGATCGCGTCTAAAACGCTTGTCTTGCCTTGATTGTTATTTCCACCGATGATCGTCAAACCGTTTTGGTTAGGTTCAATGACTGCAGCTTTAACGCGTTTGACGTTTTCTATTTCGAGTCTATTGATTTTAGTCGGCATCGCGTGTCACCACCTTTTCTTGAATGTTAGTTGCTAGATCAACAATCTCTGATGGCAAACGCATTGTCATACCTACTAACAACTCAGCAAGCCCCAATACAGTACCTTGGTTAGCAATAACGACATCGCTGTGACTGCTACCTCCGAATTTTGAAGCTGTGATAATGATATCGGTGTACCCTTCGCTTTGTAATGTCTTCATCATCTCTTTGATGAGCTCTGCTTGTTTTTTTTGTTCCTTGTTCATTTTGTTCACCTCGTGATATAATTGATTTGTGATATATTTGATTTTTTTGACCGCCTATTTTAAGGCGGTTTTTTCTTTTTTATAACCTCGCCTTGGTTGTTCGTATACGATGTTATTCATATCAAAAATCAAAACATTTCCTTTTTGATACGAAGGCTCAAAACGATAACCAATATTTGATAAGTCTACTGATTTATTAACCTCCTTTAATAACTTTGCAAATACGTTTGAAAAAATATGCCTTGATTTTGTATATAGTCGCGGACTAAACATATTCTTCAAATAGAATCTTCCTTGTTTAAATTCTTCATAAAATTCAAACATTAATTCCCCCGTATCTTTTGAAAAACCAACATCAGCATACTGGTATTTACTCGTCACATATTTAAAACAGGTTGTACTAAGGAAGATCGATGTATCATTAATTTGAATGTATGTTTTCCCTAAATCAGGGCAAATTTCTTTTTTCCCTGGTTCAGGTTCGTCACTTTTAATTTTTACAAAATTTCCATATGGTGTTTTCATGTTGCCTCATTTTTCCTTTCTTTTATGGCTTGAATAGCCAGTCTAGGCCTCGAGTCCACGTTTCGTCTCGTGCACTTGCGATCACTGTGACGATCATCGCCAAGATCGCAGACCATCCAAAGACCCACTCTTCATCAGGTAAGAATCCTGCCAGCATTACACCAGCCAGGATCGCTACCAGATAACTGCTATTAAATTTCATTCTTTACCACCTCCCTTCATCGATACCTAAGTTCTTCATTTTTTTAAACCGGTTAGCTGATTTCCAAATCAAGAACTCTTGATAACGATCCTCATCGATCCAAACTTCTTGAGTTGAAGGATGGATATACGCATCCCAAAACTCAGATTTTCGAAGCTCCTCTATTCGCCTGTGATAGGTAGATTCGCTTTGTGCGTATTTTTCCATGAACTGTTCTTTATTTAGCCAATTCCTTGCCATATTTTTTCACCACCTATCTGATCTTGAAATCAGAAATGATTTTCAAAATGATTTTGTTTCCGCGTGGATTCTTCTTGCGACCGGACAAGTAGTCGCTCATGTCTTGTTTTGCGATTCCGTACATTGCAGCTAAATCCGCAATCGTAATGTCGTTCGCATTCAAGTATTGAATGATGCGTTCACGCCCTTCTAGTGTTTCTGGCATTATCTAAACTTCCTTTCTTTGATATAATTTGATCATCTCCTATGCAAAGGAGGTGACGTTTATGACTCCTGATAATATTGCTAATCTCATTTCCGAGCTAACAGCAAAATTGATTGATAAAAAATTAACAATTGGCTGTCCAATGTGTCATAAGCCAATAGAGACAACTCCGATTGGCCATAACTCTTGCACGCATTGTGGATACGAGTTTGACATAAATCTAAATCTGACTATCACTGAAACTGATTAAAAGATTGGAAATTGTTTTTTCACCATTTCTAAATATCGTTCTTCAATCTCTTTCAGTGAGTCATTTTCTTTTACAGGAAGTGTGACGGTATATTCAGGTGTTTTAGAAGCTGGTACATCCGCCAATGTATCAGCTTCTTTTTTATTTTCTAGCATGTATCTCACCTTCTTTATTTGATAAGTTCTAAATACTCTTTTAGCTTCTGAACGCCAGCTTCAAAATACACCCACTGAGCTACTTCTTTAGCCGAGTATTTCGATTTACTGATTATCCAGCGCCCGTATTTGTTTTGCTCTGGTTGCTCAGCTTTTAAACCTATTCGATTAGCATATTCACCGACTTTTGCTGGATAAGGTTTACCCGCTTTTGTTAGAATACCCAATCGTTCAGCAACTTCCGAAGCAGTATACTCAACACTTTCCACTTCCATCGAAGGGATTACCATCTCACCAACTAGCTCTTTTCCAGCACGATTTAACATCAATTCTCTGTGTCGCTGGCTCTTTGTTGCCATTGCGATCTTGTACATCAGCTGGGCACGTCTTGTTGCTGCGTTTTGTTCCATGATCTCCAAACGCTTATCAGCTAATAAGGCTTTATTTTCTGACTGGATCGACTGTCGCATTGCAAAGTAATTGTCGACTAGCTGATCGTAAATTTCCCATGCTGTATCATCTTCTAAGATCTTGAGCAGTTTAGAGTAACCACGTTCAGATAGAAGATAAATATTGTTGGAATTACCCCATTGTGCCTTGGTAAAGCCATACTCTGAAAACAGGTCGTTTGAAACGACTTGTTTTAAATCAAGAACATCTACACCTTCTTTAAATCTCGACTTGTTACGATTGATAAGTTCATTGATTCGCTTAACTGTACTTTGATGAATCTCAGCAATGTCTTTAACCAACATTGATTTCTTTCCTTCACCGAAACCACCTTCGATTCCAGTAAATTTAAAGTCACCTACTTTTTCTTGTCCTAGGACTTTTAAAGAATTCATAATTACACCGCCTTTTATACTCATTAATGAGTATTTTTTTATTTAAAAAAAATGAACTCAACGGGAATTCCGTATAATTCGCTCATCTTTTTTAGCATATCTATCCTTACAGACCCCACATTATTTTCATATTGCGATAACGTTTGGTAGCTAATACCTAACTTTTCGGCTGCCTCCATTTGTGTTAAACCCGCATTCTTTCGAGCAGCACTTAATTTTATTGGTGGTACTGATTGCAACTCTCTCACCTCTAAACTTTCTATTTTGAATTTTTCTTATCTTCTAATCGCTTTACCTCTTTTTTAGCACGAAGATATCTAAATTTGTAGTATCCCCACGCTAAGCCAAAAACTACCGATACACCTAAAAATACATAGTCAAAAGTATCTAACATTTTATTTTTATGTTATGATTAAGGGTGTCACAAATAAGGGGGCATCCCCTCCTTTCGTGGCTCTCAGAATGCTAGTGTTTAGGTTTGCGTTCTGAGTTTTTATCTTTTAATTGTAGCCTTAGTAACTTAGCTTCATACTCAGCTTTTAAAGCGTCTGCACGTTGCTTTCTTAGCTTATAGAAGAAGCTGATTACTAAGGCTATTTCGATTACCTTAATCATAACTTTCTCCTTTCCTAGTTGTTAAGGTCTTAATCAACCTTACAAACATAGTATATTACGCATTAATGAGTAAATCAACGATTTTTTCGTATTTTTTTGTATTTTTTTCAAATTATCGAGAAAATATGTTATATTTATTGTATAGAAAGGAGTTATGCTACATGGCTAGAACAGAGCTAACCCCCCAAGATATAGAATATAAAAAAGTTATATCTTCTAAATTGCAAAGACTTCTTAATTCATCTGGAAAAAAACAAATAGATATAACTAGGCAAACTGGGATACCAGCAAGCACATTAACAGGATATTTTAAAGGTACTCGACTACCTTCACCAAAGAATGTTGCGAAGTTAGCAAGCTTTTTCAATGTACCAGATTACGAAATAGATCCTAGATTTAAAAAAGATGACGGAAAAGAGTATATTGATCTCACTGGAATTTCCCAAACTGATTCTGAAGAAAAAATTTTCTCTTATGAAGGAAAAGAAGTACCTAAAAGAGACTTAGAACTAATTAGGCGTATTTTAGAGACTGGAGAATATGATGAGTAGGTGATTTTATGTATTATGAACAAGAAGATGTTCTTGATTATTTATTGTCTATCTGTAAGAAAAAGCATATTGAATGTTTTTGGCCATCTTCTCTTGATCCTTACACCCCACCTACAGCCTTACCAAGTAAAAGGCGCATTGTCATGAATCCAAAATGGCATAACCAAATAGCTATCCCATTTCAGTTAGCTCATGAAATGGCCCATATTTTAAATGGTGACGATACTAACTGGATTCGATACTATCAAGGTACATATCGTGGGGAATCTAGATTAGAGTACAACACTAATAAAACCGCTATTCGGATACTGCTATCGTATTTTGAAAATACTGATATTGCATATAACCCTGTAAGTTTCATGGATAGTTTTGCAATACCATCCCATCTAGGGAGCGCTGTTAGTGAAGAACTAGGCGCTTATTGTTGTGGAGTTAGAGATAAAATTGATTTCTACTCTATTTATTAAGCTAAAAATGTAAGCCCTAACGTTTTACGCTAGGTAATTTTTTGGGGTTTTACATTTTAGGTAATAAATAGTGTTATATTTGACCAAAAACTGATGTCGTAAAAAGCTGACAATAAAAAGGAGATGACATATTATGTCTAAACTAGTTAAACTCGTATTAGCCTTAACAACGATGGCCACTGCATTTATTTTTATCTTCATTGGAAATGCTGAAGCAAAAAGCCTAACCGTTTCCGGTTTAGATAAGAGTGGTGTGCTCAAAGCAAAACCATCATCCGTAAGCGAAGGTTTTGACTATTACACAATCAAAGGAAAAGCTAATAAAAATCAAACGGTTTATCTATTAGCTGATGAAGATGGAAATGATCCCAAGAATTACCAAGTTTGGGATAAAGTTAAGGCCGATAAAAAAGGGAACTTTTCTTTTGAAACAAGTTCAGCAAATAATTCTAAAGCTGTCTACTATGTCTCAACTGATAAAAAGTTAAAAAATAAGGAATCAGATGACATATTCAATGTTAAAAAAATCAAACAAAAAGTAAAAGTTATCCTTCCTGCTAATACTCAAAATAAAGAAGAAGCTAGTGAAAGTTCTGAGAAATCTGATGAGATTGATGTATCTAGGTACGAAGATATGAACTACACAGAATTCTTACGTAATCCTAAACAATACGAAAAGAAAATGGTTAAATTTACAGGTGTCGTAGCTCAATATGATGATGCTAATAGTCGTATGCTTGTAGCGTTTAATGGAGACCCAGACCAACTAGTTTATGTAGGCCTTGCCAAAAGCGTAAATACTGATCAACGATTTTTAGACGGAGACAACGTCACTCTGTACGGTAGTTTCAGAGGTGTTAATCCATATAGCACAAATGATGGCAGAGATAATTATGTTCCATGGGTATATGCAATTAAAATAGATAATCAAGGACAATAACATCAGCTAAAAATTTCCCTAACCCGTCCCCAGTGGCGGGTTTTAAAAGAACTATAAAAGAACATATATTCGAGAAAAGAGGAAAAATTATGTGGTTTAGACAAGAAAAGAATGGAAATTATCGGTATTTTGAAAGATACAAAAATCCTTACACCGAAAAATATAAAGTTCTCAGTATTTCCCTATCATCAAAAAGTCGCCAAGCTCAAAAAGAAGCTCAGTTAATCCTTAATAGAAAAATTCAAGCTAAGCTAGCTGAAACTCCAACAGAGGAACTGGTCAAAGGGGTTACATTTGATAAATTAGCCTATGAGTGGCTGGAAATATATAAGAAACAAGTTCGTAATTCGACTTTTGATTCAACTAAAAGTATTGTCAAAAAACTGTTAGAGGTCTTACCACCAGATGTCTTAGTCTCAAATATGACCCCAGCTTTGGTATCTAACACGTTAGAAAGACTGTTATATGACGATAAACACAACTTATCAAATAAGTACGTCCAGATTGTGAAATCTAAGCTAGGATCAATGTTACATTATGCTACGACCAAGAACTATATTCTATCTAATCCAGTAAACGAAGCCAAAATATCGTGGAAACAAAAAACTACTGCTCCCAAAATCAAAGATAAGTTTTTAGAAAAAGACGAACTCAAGGCTCTTCTTGATTATTCATATAAGAAAAATTTGCGCTATGCACTACTGGTCGAATGGTTATATTTAACAGGTATGCGTATCGGTGAGGCTCTAGCGCTCGATTGGTGCGATATAATAGTACGCAGTGGAAAATATATCGTCAGTGTCACAGGAACGCTAGAATACAAAAATATAGCCATTTCGGAGCAGTACAAATCAGACCAAACTAAAACTGCTGCCGGAATGCGCGAAATAACTTTACCTACTGCCGGAATAACTATATACGAAAAACTTAAGGCCTTAAACTACGACAATGGTGACTTTATTTTCCAAACATCAACTGGATCTGTTATCCAACCTTCATCATTCAATAGATTTTTAAGAAACGCCAAGAATGATCTCGGAATCGATAAGCCTGTGTCATCACATATTTTTAGACACACGCATATTTCCAAACTCGCAGAGCTAGGTGTGCCACTATATGTGATCCAAAATCGGGTCGGTCATGATTCTAGCGACATAACTAAAAAGATATATTTACATGTGACTGATAAAGCAAAAGAAAAACTGGATAGTAAACTTGATCAACTTTAAAGCAAGTTTGCATAATTTCTGCATAATATAGCATCATACACTGTAAAAATTAACTCTATCTAATTTTTTGCAAATAAAAAACCCTTGGAAATCAAGGGTTTTTAGCGTTTTATTAACGGCGACGTTCTGGAATACGAGCAGCCTTACCTTGTAATGCACGTAAGTAGTACAACTTAGCACGACGTACACGACCGTAACGTACAACTTCGATCTTGTCAACACGTGGTGTGTGCAATGGGAATGTACGTTCAACACCTACACCGTTACTGATTTTACGAACTGTATAAGTTTCTGAGATGCCTTCGCCACGACGCTTGATAACAACGCCTTCGAAGACTTGGATACGTTCACGCTTACCTTCAACGATACGAGCATGAACACGCACTGTATCACCAGCACGGAATTCTGGAATATCATTACGTAATTGAGATTCCGTAATCTTTTGGATCAATGGGTTTACTGACATTAATATGTTCTCCTTTTCCTCGATATTCATGTCCAGATACAGCGGAATATCGTTAATCATTGGCAAATAGCCAACAATTATCTTAACACACTCAAAATTGAATGTAAACATCAATTTTAAAATTTTGGTTTATCTAGCGGTGGTGCCGGTACTGGATGGGTCCCGATAAACTTCTCCATCCAGACCATATCATACCAAGTATCAAATTTGTAGCCACAGCTATGAAAGTGGCCGACTAGCTGATACCCTAAATGCTCATGAAAATGCATGCTGGCATAATCAACATGTACCTGCTCATCAGTAGCAGGAACACTAATACATGCATTGATATTTTGGATCCCTTGTCGTTTAAGCACTTTTTCTAACGCTTGATAGAGTTTTTTACCAATGCCCTCACCTCGACTGGCATGATCCAAATAGACCGTAACTTCAACGGCCCATTTGTATGCTTCCCGATGATTGAAAGGAGCAGCATAAGCAAAGCCAACTACGACATTATCTTTTACAGCCACTAAATAAGGGTACTTAGCTGTAGTCTTTTCGATCCTTTCAGTAAATTCGGACAGAGTCGGAACTTTATATTCAAAAGTGATCGCTGTTTCTTCAACATAATAAGCATAGATCTGACGTAAAGTTTCAGCATCAGCTTTTTGGACCGGTCTGATCAAAACTTCACTCATCGTCATTTACCTCAAGCGTCTTAAATTCCCGCAGCCATTTCTTCTCTTGTGCAGAAAGCTCGTAGTTCTCTAAAAGATCAGGCCGACGTTCATAGGTCCGGCGTAAAGCTTCCTTATTGCGCCATTCAGCGATTTTTTGATGATTACCACTTGTTAGGACTTCAGGCACTTTCATTCCTCTAAAATCAGCAGGACGGGTGTATTGTGGGTATTCGAGTAAGCCCATCGAAAATGAATCGCCTAAAGCTGACTCACGGTTACCTAAAACATCCGGCAATAAACGTACCGTCGCATCTATCACGACCATTGCACCTAATTCGCCTCCAGTCAAGACAAAATCACCTAATGAGATCTCATCTGTAACTCGTTCTCTGATCCGCTCATCATAGCCTTCATAATGTCCACAAATAAAAGTCAAATGTTTTTCTTGTGATAATTCTTCAGCAACTTTTTGATCAAATTTTCGACCAGCTGGATCTAATAAGATGACCTTTCCCAAGCCATCATTTTTAGCCGCGATCGCATCTAAAGCATCATAGATCGGTTGAGCTTGCAACAACATGCCAGCACCACCTCCATAAGGCGTATCGTCAACATGACGTTGCTTATTAGTCGTATAGTCACGAAAATCGGTCACTTCAACATCAAGTAGTTGCTTTTCGATCGCTTTACCTACGATCGATTGCGTCAATGGCCCCTTGAACATTTCGGGAAATAAACTTAAAATATCTATCTTCATCTAGTCATCCAATCCCTCTAAGAGTTCAACATGTACTTTACCAGCAACTAGATCGACATCCTTGATCACATCATCGATCACTGGCAGTAAGAGATCATTTTTTTTCTTACGTTTAACCACCCAGACATCATTAGCTCCAGGCGATAATATCTCCTTGATCTTTCCAAGTGTACTTCCATTTTCATCCACAACATCTAAACCGATGATCTGATGATAATAATATGAACCATCTTCGAGTTCTTCTTGTTGGTCAGCTGAAACTTTCAGATCATCACCTTTAAATTTTTCAACTAAATTGATGTTATCGTAGCCTTCAAATGCTAGCATGATAAATTGCTTATGACGACGACTCTTTTGGATCGTCAATTCCGTTCCTATGTTCGCATTTTGCTTAAAAGCATATAATTTATTACCTGGCTTGAAACGCTCTTCTGGAAAATCGGTCGTTGCGATCACCTTGACTTCTCCGCGGATCCCATGAGTATTAACGATTTTTCCAACTTGATAAAATTCCATTTAAACCCCTCCTCGTATTTGCTATTAAAAAAACCTCTGAAGAAACTAAGTTTCAGACAGAGGTTTGATTAATCATCTACAATATTTAAACGAACACGCAAAGGTCCGTCAATACGAATGCTATAAACAATAGTCCGGATCGCTTGAGCTACCCGACCATGTTTTCCAATCACACGCCCGACATCTTCAGGCGCCACAGATAAGTTAAAATTCAGAAAATGTGCGTCCTGGGCAGTTGTGATCGTGATCGCCTCAGGTTCAGACACCAATGGTTTGACAATCGATAAGATCAATTGTTTCACATCTGCTTCTGTCATTTACCTAACCTTATTTCTTGGAGTACTTAGCTTCGTGGAATTTCTTCATAACGCCTTCTTTTGAAAGGATGTTACGAACTGTATCTGATGGTTGAGCACCGTTATTCAACCAGCCCATGATAGCTTCTTCTTTAAGTGTAACTTGTTCTGGTTGTGTCAATGGGTTGTATGTACCCACTGTTTCGATGAAACGGCCATCACGTGGAGAACGTGAATCTGCTACAACGATACGATAGAATGGGCGCTTCTTAGAACCCATACGCTTTAAACGAATTTTTACTGACATGCATTACACCTCCTAATATCTTATCAACGATAAATAATATACCAGTAATTTGGTCTGCTGTAAAGGGAAAATTCTTGACAGTTATAAAAAAATTTTCTAATTTAATGAAAAATCTTGATTTACCGCCTATTTGCGTCGTTTACGTAAACGTTGTAATTTACGTTTTTTATTTTTGCGTACCATGCGATTCATGGACATCTTAGCTAATTTACCACCTATCCCATCACCTAAGAGACCTTCCATCCCACTGAAATTTCCCTTAGACATCTTTTGCATCATATCACGCATTTGTTTGAATTGTTTGATCATTCGGTTGACTTCTTGGATCGGACGTCCCGAACCAGCTGCGATCCGTCGTCTGCGACTTGGATTCAAAAGATCAGGATCTTCCCGTTCTTGTGGTGTCATCGAGTAAACGATCGCTTTGGTATGTTCCATATCTTTAGGATCAACTTTGATATTTTTTAGGGCTGGATTATTGGCCATCCCCGGGATCATCTTCATGATATCTTCGATCGGTCCCATATTTTGAACTTGTTCCAATTGATCTAAAAAGTCGTTGAAATCAAAGCTGTTTTCCCGCATTTTATCAGCAAGTTCTTCCGCTTTTTTCTCATCAAAGTCCTTTTGTGCTTTTTCGATCAACGTGAGCATATCACCCATCCCTAAGATGCGTGATGCCATTCGATCAGGATAAAAGACGTCTAAAGCCGTCATTTTTTCACCTTGCCCGATAAACTTGATCGGTTTTCCTGTCACTGCACGGATCGAAAGCGCAGCCCCACCACGAGTATCGCCATCTAATTTAGTTAGTACGACACCAGTTACATCCAATTGATCATTAAAGCCTTGTGCGACTTCAACAGCATTTTGCCCAGTCATCGCATCAACTGTCAGCAAAATCTCATTTGGTTGCGCCAATTCTTTGATATTGACTAACTCATCCATCAATCTTTCATCGATCTGTAAACGACCAGCCGTATCAATGATCACATAGTCATTTTTCTTTTCCTTGGCTAGTTCCATCCCTTGCTTAACGATCTCGACTGGATCGACATCAGTTCCCAATTCAAAGACTGGAACATCTAATTCACGACCGATCGTCTTCAATTGGTCGATCGCAGCTGGACGATAAACGTCAGCTGCGATCATCAATGGACGCGCATTTTGTTCGTCTTTTAGACGCTTAGCCAATTTCCCTGCTGTCGTCGTTTTACCAGCACCTTGCAACCCGACCATCATAATGACTGTCGGGATCTTAGGTGATCTATTCAATGGTGTGGCTTCTTCTCCCATCACCTTGACCAATTCTTCATTAACTATCTTTACGATCTGTTGTGCTGGTGTTAAGCTTTCTAGTACCTCAGCACCTACAGCTCGAGTACGCACGGTCTTAACAAAGTCTTTGACCACTTTAAAGTTAACGTCAGATTCTAATAAGGCTAAACGGATCTCGCGCATTACCTCTTTGACGTCGGATTCGCTGACCTTACCCTTACGCCGTAATTTCCCGATCGCATTTTGGAGACGTTCTGTTAATCCTTCAAATGCCATTTAGTGCACCAACTTTCATTTTTCTTCTAAAATTTCTAATTTTTCGACCAATGCTAACAATTTTTCGTCGGTCGGATATTTTTCAGTCACATAAGCTAAAAGTTCATCCGTTTTTTCGCTTTGTTGTAAAAAATCACGATACAGATGCAGTTTCTGCTCATATTCTTCTAAAATTTTTTCGGTCCGTTTGATGTTATCATAGACTGCTTGTCGTGAAACTTCATAGTTTTCGGCTATTTCACCTAATGAAAAATCATCGCGGTAATATAAAGCGATGTAATTCATCTGCTTTTTAGTCAACAAAGGTTCATAGAATTCAAACAAAGCATTGATCCGATTTGTTTTTTCGATTGCCATTTTCTTACCTTAATCTTTCTTAGGTGTAACTAACCCCTTAAATAAGCCATAGACAAATTCTTCAGGTGAAAAGTCACGGAGATCATCCATTTTTTCACCTAGACCAACTAATTTTACTGGTAAATGAAGCTCGTTTCTGATCGCTAACACTATTCCACCACGTGCGGTCCCGTCTAACTTAGTCAAGACGATCCCGGTAACATCAGTAACTTCTTTAAATTGTTTAGCTTGCGTCAAAGCATTTTGACCTGTCGTTGCATCTAAAGCCAATAACACTTCTTGCGGTGCATCAGGCAATTCACGCGTAATGACACGCTTGATCTTATCCAACTCGTTCATCAAATTGACTTTATTTTGCAAACGTCCAGCCGTATCGACTAATAAAATATCGTAGTTTTCTTTTTTAGCCTTGATCACAGCATCGTAAACAACAGCTGCTGGATCGCTTTTTTCTGGCTTAGTAACTACATCAACACCAACACGCCGGCCCCATTCAGCTAACTGCTCGATCGCACCTGCACGGAAAGTATCACCAGCAGCTAATAACACTTTTTTACCAGCTTGTTGGTAACGGTGGGCTAATTTACCGATCGTTGTCGTTTTACCTACACCATTGACCCCAACAAACAAGAACACAGTCGGTTCGTCTGGATCTTTAGCAAAATGCAAGCTATTATCTTCATCAATACCTTCACTTTCATAGATGTCGACTAAACGTTCAATGATCGCATCAGAGACATCAGAGCGACTTTTAGCATTACGTAATTTTACTTCATCTTGCAATTCATCACTGATCTTCATCGCAGTTTCAAAGCCAACATCAGCTTCGATCAAAGTTTCTTCGAGTTCTTCAAAGAAATCCTCATCTACTCGTCTAAAATTAGCCAATAAAGCATTTAACTTAGCTCCAAAGCCCTTACGTGACTTAGCTAATCCCTTATCATAACGCACAGTTTCAGAAGGTTCTATCTCCGATTGAGGTTTCTTAGGTGTTGCTTTAGTTTCTTCTAGCTCATCACTTTGTTGTTCTAATGGCTCTTCTTCAACTTTTTTAGCGACTCCTACTTCTTTATTTTCTGATGTTGCTTCAATTTTTTCAGTAACTTCTACTTCTTCTGGTGTTTGAACTACTTCTTCAATAACTTCAGATTCTTTAGCGACTGATTCAGTCTCTTTTTCATCCGTTTTTGCTTCAGCTACTTCAGGCAGCTCATCTTCTGGTGTAGCAGTTATTTCATTTGTCGCAGTTTCCTCAGGTTCTGAGTTTTCTTCTGAGGTAGAAACAATTTCGTCTTCTTTTTTTGGCTCTTCTTCAGGTTCACCCGAAAAAGCACGTCTTAATCGATCAAAAAGGCCCATGCCCATCCCTCATTTCTTATTTTGTTTTATTTTATCAAATTCATTTGCATTTTCCAAAGCACTATGCTAATTCATCCAACGATACCGAGACCATCTTTGAGACCCCTGATTCTTGCATCGTAACACCATATAAGACATCAGCGTTCATCATCGTCCCTTTGCGATGGGTGATCACGATAAATTGCGTTTGTGCATTAAACCGTTGGAGATAACGCGAGTAACGGATAACATTAGCATCATCCAAGGCAGCTTCAGCCTCATCCAAGACTACAAAAGGTACTGGGCGGACCTTTAAGATCGCAAACAATAATACGATCGCCGTCAAGGCACGTTCCCCACCTGAAAGTAGATTTAAATGCTGGAACTTTTTACCTGGTGGCTGAGCCATGATCTCGACACCTGTAGTCAACAGATCGGCTGGATCAGTCAAGCTAAGCATCGCCTTGCCCCCTTCAAAAACTTGCGGAAAGATCTCAGAAAAGGCGGTCGCCACTTCATCAAAGGCTTGTTTAAAACGACTTTTGGCTTCAGTGTCCATTTCATCCATACTTTGGACTAATTGCGCTTTTGCCTCTAAAAGGTCGGCTTGTTGTTGCGTTAAGAATTCATAACGCGTATTGATCCGTTCAAATTCACTGATCGCCCCTAAATTGACTTCACCTAACTCTTCGATCCCCAATTTCAAAAGATGGACTTTATTTTTGACAAATTCTAGATCTGTTGCTTGGTTTTCTTGTTTAGCCATTTCATAACTCAA
Organism: uncultured Lactobacillus sp.; assembly: GCA_910587695.1. GTDB lineage: Bacteria > Bacillota > Bacilli > Lactobacillales > Lactobacillaceae > Ligilactobacillus. The sequence goes on along the minus strand of CAJUNC010000014.1, from coordinate 35,405 downwards.
GCCATAGTTTTGAGCTAATTCATCTAGATCACGTGCTAGATCTGCTTTGCAACTCCCCAGTTGTGCCTTGATATCGCTCTTTTCATCCAAGCTAGCCTGACGCAATTCATTTGCCCGTTTCAATTCTTGTTGTGCATTTTTAAGGCGCACTACTAGATCTTGACGTTTTTGTTTTTGAGCTGTGATCGCTTGCTCAAGCTCTTCATAACGCTGTTCGACATCTTGACGTTTAGCTTTGATATCAGTGTCGCGTACCTGATTTTGCTTTTGATTTTCTTTGATCTCAGCGATCTTGGCTTGCGCTTTAGTGATCCGTGCATTGGTCTGCTCCAATTGCACTTGACTTTCTTTGACTTGAACTTGTAGCAACTGTGCTCTTTCTTTGGCGATCGCTTCTTTTTGCTTGAGTTCATTTAAAGTCTCTTGCTGTTTTGCTTGAGTCGCACTGGTATCTTTTTGTAAAGCTACTCGCAATTTGATCTCGCTTTGCTTGGCTTCGATATCTTTTGTTAAAGTTGTTTGATGTTCTACCAAGGCCTGATGTCTACTTTCATACTGACTTTGATCGGCCTCACTCATGCTAGCTATTACTTCTAGCTGTTCGACTTGATCAGCTTGATGTTCTACTTCAAGCTCACAGCGTTCTAAATTCTTGAGCGCTTGTTGTTGTTCTTCTAATGCTTGTTGCTCGCTTGGCTTCATTGCCTCAAGCTCTTGGACTAGTTGTTCAACTTTTTCCTTAGTCTGACCACCTTCAAATTCGATCTGCGATAGTTTTTGTTCCATCACAGTAATATCAGCCGCCAATTTTTCAACTTGTTGCTGTTGTTCTAAAAGGCCAGTTCGTTGATTTCTATCTTGTCCCCCAGTCATCGAACCTCCAGCATTGATAACTTCACCCGCTAAAGTTACGATCTTGATACTATAATTGAGCTTTACAGCAAGCTTAGTAGCAGCATCTAGATCTTGCGCGATCACGATCGCCCCTAATAAATGTTCGACAACAGGTTTATCCAAAGGATCATATTTGACCAGATCTTTAGCAAGACCAATAACACCTGCTTGTTGTTGGACCGTCTGTAAGTGACCTTGTGCTAGAAAGCGTGGTTTGACAGTCGTACGGGGCAAGAATGTCGCCCGACCAGCTTTTTGCTTCGTCAAATAGTTGATCGCCACTTTAGCGCTTCTTTCATCGGTCACGATCACATTTTGTAATTGTGCACCTAATGCTACATCGATCGCTTTAGCCACTTTGGCCGGGGCCTTAAGTCGTTGGGCTACCGAACCTACTACACCTGTCAGATCAGCTTGTAAGATCGCTTTGACGCCATGATAATATCCGGCATAATTAGCAGCAATATTTTGCAATGATTCATGTTGTGCGCGTGCCTTTTGCAAAATCTCACTTGCCTTGAGCCAGCGTCTTTGTTGATCTTCGCGCAAGCGTTGAGCGGTCGTTTGTTGTGCTTGAAGTTCGATCACCTTCGCTTGAAGCTTAGCATAAGCTACCTTAGCTTCAGTCGCTTGCTTACTTGCGCTTGCCTGTTTTTCTTTGAGAGTGGCCAACTGTGCTTTAGCATTTGCGATCCGCTTTTTATCAGCTTGTTTTTGCTCTGAGTTACGCTGATTTTCCTGTTCTAAGTAGGCTAATTCATTTTTAGCCGAAACTTGTGCCTGCATTAGATCGATCAGATCTTGACGCAACTTTTCGATCTGATCAGCCAGTGTCTCAGGATCATCGACTAATGCTGTCTGGATATCTTGGATCTGCTTAGTATATTTATTTTGCAAGGTAGCTACTTTGGCTTGCTGTGTTGTCAGCTCATCAACTTGTGCTTGTAGTTTTGCAACTGTACTTTCATCGCGCTTGATATTTTCATTGAACTCGGCGAGACGTTCATTAAAGAGATCATCATCATGCTTTGAGATATCCTGACGCCCGATCAACTTCTCACGTTGTCCTGTCAAAAGGTTGAATTCTCTTTGATCTTCATCTAATTTTGCTTCTAATTTTGCTTGCTTATCTGCTAATTGTTGCGATTTTTTCTCTTGGAGCTCAGCATGTTTCGTATGGGTCGCCAGCAATTTTTCGATCTCGGAAAGTTTTGTTTCGATCTGTGCTTTAGTTTTAGCACGTTGCTCGATCTCTAAGACTAGCCGACTTTTTTCATAATGATCAAATTCTTCTTTTTGAGCAACATAGTCTTTAGCAATACTTGCTTGTTCTTTTAAAGGCTCTCTTTGTTGCCGTAATTCGGTAATAATATCCGCTACCCGATCTAAGTGATCCGTAGTTTCGGCTAACTCTTGTTGCGCCTTTTGTTTTTCTTTTTTGTACTTGACCACACCGGCGACTTCTTCGATCAAGACGCGCCGATCTTGAGGTTTACTGTTAAAGATAGCTTCAACTTTGCCCTGTGAGATGATCGAAAATGATTCCCGCCCCAAGCCAGTATCCATAAATAATTCTACAATGTCACGCAAACGGACTTTGGCATTGTTGATCAAAAAATCACTGTCACCATTCCGATAGATCTTGCGCGAGATCACAACTTGATCAGCATTTAGATCTAAAAAGTGGTCTGAATTATCAAATTCTAACTCAACTTCGGCATGATTTAACGGGGCCCTTGTCTGAGAACCTGCAAAAATAACATCTGGCATTTTCCCCCCACGTAAGCTCTTAGCAGATTGTTCCCCTAAAGCCCAACGCAGTGCTTCGATAATGTTACTTTTACCACTCCCATTTGGCCCAACGATTCCAGTCATACCATCTTGAAATTCGATCTTAGTCTTGTCAGCAAAGGATTTAAATCCGTTTAGAGTCAACGACTTTAACTTCATGCTGAAATTCTTCCCTTCAATAAACTATTTTTTTTGGAGTGCTTTTAATGCCTGGAAAGCCGCTTGTTGTTCAGCCGCTTTCTTTGACATTCCTTTTCCTTCACCGATTTTTTGCCCATCAGCATAAACTGCCATGGTATATTCTTTTTCATTATCAGGACCATTTTCAGCAACTTTAACATAAGTGATCTTGCAGTCCCCGTGTTGTTGCAATAATTCTTGGAGTTCAGTTTTATGATCTAAGTAGTGATCAAACCAACCTAGATCAAGCTTAGGAAAGACGACCCGACTGATAAAACTGACAACGACTGCTTTACCTTGATCAAGGTATAACGCCCCGATAAAAGCCTCAAAAATATCACAAAGCAATGAAGCCCGATCACGCGCGTTGGCTTTTTCTTCACCTTTACCTAAGCGGATATATTCATCAAAATGACATTCCTTAGCAAATTTGCTGAAACTATCTTCACAGACCATAGCTGCACGCAAACGTGAGAGTTTTCCTTCTGGTAAAGTAGGATAGCGTTTAAATAGGTATTCTGAGACGCAAAGTTGCATCACAGCATCACCTAAAAATTCGATCCTTTCATAATATTTTAGTTTTTCACGTGGATGTTCGTTTACATAAGAAGCATGGGTAAAAGCTTCGTCAAGTAAAGCGGTATTTTTAAAATCAATGCCAAAATCATCTTTTAGCATTTGTGTTAGTCCAATTATCAAAATGATTCTCCTCACTTTATTAATGCATTATTCATTATAGCAAAAAAGACCAGTGACCCCCAAGACCTTATATATAACGGCTTTTTTGAAGTCTTGAAGCTTAGAGGGTCTCTCTTAGGGTCTCCCTTTTTTATCCTAAATAATGCACCAGTTTTTTGATCGTTTCTTTTTGATCTTGCTTAGTTAAGTGTACATAGATATCAAGCGTTGTCGTTATCTTAGCATGACCTAGCCTATATTGCACTTCCTTAGGGCTTGCACCAGCAGACAGCAACAAAGTAGCGTGCGTGTGTCTAAAGCCGTGTACTGTGATCCTTGGTAACGTTGGATCTTTTGCTAACAAATTACGTAACCAGTACCCCGGGACACTCAAAGCTAACGGGTTCTTGTTGTCTGATCTAGTAAAAATATAGCGTTCCGTGTTATAAGCGTTGATCCCCACAGCTAACAAGTAACTTGCTTGTGCTATCTGCCAACGCTTTAAAACTTTTAGCGTCTCAGTATCCAGATCAAGAACACGATCGCTATTGATCGTTTTAGGATCTAAGATGACAACACTTTTAGCGCCCCGGGTCATTGTTTTACTAATGCTCACGGTCCCACTCTTAAAATCGACATCATCCCAAGTCAAGGCTAAGATCTCACCACGTCTAATGCCTGTATATGCTAGCAATCTAAACAAAGTGTACTGCATCAAGTCTTTTTCTTTTGCGATCGCTAAAAATCTTTTTAGCTCGTCGGGTTCTAAATAGTTGCGTGGCTTATGCTTAGCTCTCACCTTTGGACGGGTGACATCCTTAAAAGGGTTATTATACGCTAGTCCTAGACGTTTAGCATAATCGACCACCGTCGAAGCGTACGCCAAAATATATTTATAAGACGTCTCATGTTGCTGATACCACTTATTTACAGCATGCTGACAGATCGCAAGTGTTAGCTTATCGACCTTATATGATCCTATGAGTGGTAAGATCTGCAGTTTGAACTTGTTCTTGATATTGTAGATAGTCGACTCTTTGACTGAAAGGCTATGTTGTTCAAACCATAGCTTATAAGCCTCTTTATACGTTATTGACTCGGTCGCTTTTATCTGAGTCTTGCCAATATCTAACTCATATTCTAACTTGTGTAACTCTTTTTTAGCCTCTGCCTTAGTCTTGAAACCTGCACGCTTGATATATTTCTTTTTGCCAGTCATCTCATCGATCCCAGCATATACACGGAAGCGGTAAAACTTTCCTTTGCTCGTTTGATACTCTGTAATTTTAGCCATGTTTATCAGTCCTTTATCTTTATTGCACGGGCTAGGTGGCTTAAAGTAATGCACGATAGGACGGCTTTATCACTGGTATCTATTCGGTTGTATATGTATTGGATCTATGACATCCCTAGAAGTGGAATGCTCAGGGATGCACTGGCTCAGATCGCTCATGCTGTAAAAATGGTGGAATTTTAACTACCAACCACAACCGAAGTACTACAAAATACTACTTTCGACATAAGTGGCGAAAACCTGAGAAAACCTGAACTAAAAGCCTATATTGACGCCAAAATGGCTACTACCCAACAAAACCCAACATTTTTAGGCGTAGTGTCAATGTTTGCTTTGGTTGTGGATATTGTCATTGACTTGGGTTATTAAAATGCAAAATAATTACATACCCAAACAGCTAAATTATATCCCGTTTTAGCGATTTCATTCGTTATTGAATTGATTATCAGATTTTTAATATCAACTGAAAAAGCATAATCACCGTTAGTCGCTTCCAAGATTTCATTTTTTAAATGTTCATCAAAATTAATTTCTACACCAAACGTCTCTTTCTTAGTGTATCCATCATTTTCATAATCAACATCTATATTTATTTTAGAAAACATATTATTTTCATAATTAAAAATATTGCTTATATGATATTCAAAATCTTTTGAAGCTTGCTTGTCGATATATTTAAACTTTATAAAAATATCTAAATCTAACTTGTAATGATCCGGACCGATATTAGTCCCCCCATCATCCATAAGATGCAAGTCATTAACAACCGTTGTAACTTTAACATCTACTGGAATGTATGATAAAAACTCCCCCGGCGTGACATTTAAATATTGACATAGTTTATCTATGGTCTCAAGTTGGATCATATTACTTTGATTATTTATCACTTTAGATAACGTAGAGCGTGAAATACCAGTATCTACATACACCTTATTAGCTTTTAAATTTCTCTCTGCTAGTAATTGATTCAAGTTATATCTTATCATTTCAATCACTCTCCTTAGTCCATATTGTAGCTCATGCACTGCAATTTGTAAATTAAATAATATTTTTTGTTGCATTAACGAATAATGTATTTTATTATTAAGACATCAAATTGAAGTGTATTAACTACAATTTGAAAACTTAACGAAAAGAGTTGATAAATAATGAAGAATAAACTTTCAACCATTCTAGGAAGTCGGAAAGAAAATATCTCAGAGCTATCACGCAAAACAGGGATTGCAAGATCTACATTGACTGCTATTTATTATGACGAGTCAACAGGTATCAAGTTCGATACATTAAAAAAGATTTGTGATGCTTTGGAAATTTCACCCGGTGATTTTTTTATCTATGAGACACCTACCAAATAGAAAGGAGCTAGGATCATGGAAAAGACAAAGCTAGAGAACTGGAACGGGTTTGCGATCCGTTTCGTGTCTGTAAAAGATGAGTGGCACGCTATCGCTATGGACGTAGCAAACGCATTAGACTACTCAGACGCAAATAAGATGGTTAAGCGTATCAGTAAGAAATATGTATCTAGTACCAAAGTAAAACTACCCGACCTACAAAACGTCGGTCAGACATCATCAACCAACCGCCAAAACGGCGGTCGGTCAGATACACGGGAGTACATCACATTGACCGAGCTAGGTATCTATGAAGCTGTTACAGGTAGCAAAAAGCCACAAGCACAAGAATTCAAAGACTGGCTATATACCACGGTCAAAGAGTTACGCCAAAGCGTCGGGCTAGAAGCATACGAAGCTTTTAGAATGCTGGACAAACAGAAGCAACGTGAAGCCATGGACATCATTAAGACCGGCGTGGAAAAACCAGCACCAAAGCACTATATCAAGGCTAGTCAGATCGCTAACAAGGCTATCGCTATGAAATATGGTTATCCCAAAGCGATCAAAAAAGACGACATGACACCCCAACAAGTGGCAGAACGTGACGAGATCGCACAGGAAGTGGCCAAGCTGATGACATTAAACGACAAATACAGGCTTGATATTAGTGTCAGCGATGCAATTTATAGCAGATACAGCAAATAAGCAAGGTTGTATTTAAAATACAGGCTTTTAGAATTTGAAATCCGTAAACCTAATACAAATAGGGGCTAGCACCATGAAACTATCAAGACAGCCAAGAAGTCCCCCAACGTGGACCACTTACCAAAATAAGCGAAGGAGATCAAGACAATGGCTAAAGTAACAATCACACTAGACACCGAAGACATGCAACTGACGGAAGAGTTTAAAAGCGTTGGCCAACTGGTAACGATGCTAAAAGTCGCCTCAAATGCTCCCAGCGCTCCATATATGACTAAAAGCGAAGTGGCTAGGTTCATGGGGCTTAAGTCAGTAACACCAGTTGATAAATGGATAAAGAAAGGTTTGCCAGTCGTTAAGATCGACGGGATGAATACACTCATCAAACGGCAAACGCTTATCGATTGGTTAGCAGAACACGAGACAACAGAATAATGCACATGATCCATAGAGCTTTAACGATAAATAAGCACTGGGCTAGGTGGTTTAAAGGCCAGCTTTATGGATCACAGGAGATCATACAGATGAATGATGACGAAATTATATTCGAGCCTATCGAGATCACAGAAACAGACTTGATAGACATAAGCGAAGAAGAATACACGCAAATGTTACAGGTTGAAGAAGAAGCATTAAACGAGCTTTTGGAAGACTTAAGAAAGGACTGGACGACATGAAGGAATTTACCAAGAAAGAGCGATTGAGATTAAATACTTGCTTGGAAAAAGTTATCACAGAAGAGGACGGCATTTACATCCCTACTAGGATAATGAACGTTAGCAAGCTGACACTTGAACAAAAACAGCTTTATGGCTTGTTATGTATGCAGGCAAGTAGTACGGGAGTAGTGGCCAACGGAACTCACCTTGTTTATATCCTAGGTGGCTTGACTGATGAAGTGGTCAAAGATCTGGAGCGATTAAAGCGACTTGGATACATCGCCCCTATCGTTAAAAGTACGGGCTTTTGTGAGTATACCGTAACAGACTGGCACATCTTGAATATCGATGACGTTATCAAGGTAAAAAATCAAATGATAAAAGGAGTGTACGCATAATGTTAGAACAAATCAAAAAAGACGCCTGCTGGTTGTTTGAAGAAGAACGATCAGACAAGGACGGCGTTAAATATGCTATGGCTATGTATTTATTATCGATCGGAGTATTTACGCTGATCTTTGGAGTAGCTGGACTAGTGACCCCTTTTGTGATCGAGTGGTTACGATCAAGAGCAAAATAAAAGCCCACTGGACACCACACCAGCAGGCACAAGCATTACATCATGACTAGAAATTACCGCAGATCTAGCATGAGAAAGGGAAATTTCACGTTACACGAAAAGCATAACACGAAAGGAATTAGTTACATGTTACACGAAAACAGTATCGAAAATCAAGTTAAAGCAATGAGAAAGGATAACAGTATCATGAATACTACAGAAAAAATGATCAAAAAGCAAAACCGAAACTTTAAAGTTAACTTATCTCATCTGATCCAAACGAATAAGCTTTCATTCAAAGAAGCTCAAGAAACACTTTTGACCTATGGAGATCAGTTAAAAAATGAAGATCCAAAACTATACAAAAAGCTTTGCGGTCTGATTGTCACACAAAAAATCATCAAAGCATCAAAGTTCAGGCTAGCACAAAATAAGTTGCCTATCAAAGGCCTTGAAGCAGTCTTAAAATACTACGGAACTGGGATAAAGCACTTTGATCCAGAGTTATACGATCAACTAAAAGCGTTGGAAGTCTCACCCAAGTTAAAACCGAAAGGATAAACAATTTATGACACCTAAACAATATACCTTAGAGCTTGCCAAACGTGGTTACAGAGTTTACCCACTAGTACCAAATACGAAGCAACCACTTAAGGGCCAAAGCTATCTGACAGCTTCCAATGATGAGCAGGAAATTTCAAACTGGTTTGACGTTCACGGAAATATCAACGTTGGTCTTGATCTTGCTTGGTCTTGGTTGATCGTGGTAGACATCGACAATCACGCAGGCGCTAGCATTAGAGATACAATCTTGAAATTGGCGGAATATGGTTACGATCTACCAGCTGAAACTTATATTGAACAGACCCCAAGCGGTGGCTTGCACTTCTTTTACACTGGTACGGTTCCAGTCAAACGAATTACAAATTTCATCCCTAACGTTGATCTATTGGCAGATTTTACAGTAATAGCCCCTAGTTCGATCAATGGCGATGCTTACAGGAGTATCACAGATCAATATAATTACACGAAGATAAGACCGGCGCCTTTATGGTTGATCCAAGCAATGCAAGAACGCAAACCAGTGTATAAAGATCAAACAAACAGCAAGCCGATCACGTCTAAAAAATGGACTGGCAAAAAGTTAGATGAAATAGTCACCGGGACAAACGCCGGGGATCGTAATAATTGGCTGACTCGCCAAATCGGGTGGCTAGTTCGGACCGGTGCAGATCCTAAAACAGTTTACACGATCGCACAACAGATCAACCGTGATTATATCACCCCACCGCTACCAGATAGCGAAGTTAACACGATTTTTAAAAGCATATTCAAAAGAGAGGTACAAAAATATGACAGATAAAAAGCAGATCAGCTCAGATAATGAAGTTAACGACTTGATCGAAAAGGTAAACGAACAACGAGCCAAACCAAAGCCACACGCAAAAAGTATCACGGAATTAAAGGAACGGCTTAGAGATGAAGGCGAGATCTGGCGGGATGAACACTCAGACTTTAACGAAAAGACTGGGGAGCTTAAAGTAAAACCGGTCACACCTCGGGCGGTAGCTGACATTTTAAAACGTACAGTACTTTTTGCGATCATCGGAAAAAACGAACAGGACCTAGAAAAAGCCCCACTCGTCTTTTACGATCCAGGCGACGGGATCTACAAAAAAAGCGAGCGTCTTATTAAGGAGCTAATCTACAGCGTTGAAAGAACTTTGACGATCAGACAAGCCAAGGAAGTATTTAACTATCTACTCGTAGACGCTAAGCCAAAGCATCCCACCGATGATAAATATTTGATCGTGGTAGGTAATGGCATATTTGATAAGATCACCAAACAGCTTAAACCTTTTAGCCCGAGTTATGTTTTTACTTCGAAGATCCATACTAACTACAACCAACAAGCCACAGAGCCTACTTTTAACGATTGGAGCTTATCGAATTGGTTAAAAGAGATTGCTCAAGGTGACGACAGCAAAGAGCGCTTATTGTGGCAAGTGATAGCCTGCACCGTGAACCCGAATTATACCGCTGAAGCTGCTGCATTTCTTATCGATGGCGGGGATGGACGCACAGGAAAAAGCACGTTTGAACGCTTGTTGCAAAATCTCGTAGGTGAAGGCAATTACTCATCATTGAAGCTTGATGACTTCGAGAATGATTTTAAGTTGGCTCAAGCGTATGGTTCTACTTTGGTGATCGGCGATGATAATCACCCGGACTCTTACAACGAAAAGAGCCAGAACTTTAAAAGTGTGCTGACTGGCGAGACTATCATCATCAATCCGAAAGGTACGCCACCTTTTTCCACCACTTTAAAAGTTTTTTGTGTGCAATCTATGAACGATACGCCCCGCTTCGGTGATAAGTCTAACGCATTGCTAAGACGTATCAGAGTTATCAAATTCAATAAGCAGTATCCAGATACACCAGCCGGAAGAAAGATCAAACAAGAGTACATCAAAGATAAACGATTGCTTGAATGGTGCTTAAAACAAGCCTTAGAACTAGACTTTGACATCTTGGAAGATACCAAAGAGAGTCAAGAAGCTATTTATAATATCAAACTTGATAATGACCCGGTGGCCTATTTCATTGAAAATTACTTAGATGAGACCATTAGTGATCGTGTACCAGTATCATTTTTATTTAAGTTCTTCTTGGTAGCTATGAAATATGAAAATAACCCGCAGACGATGAAACAAGCCACCTTTACCAGACGAGCCCGCCCGATATTAGAGGCCAAAGGATGGCGTTATAGTCGCAAGGACTTAGCACCAGGCAAACACTGGAATGAAAAAGATAAAGAACTTCTTGCCAAATACGGAGCACCGTTTGAAGATCGTACATTAGTAATTGATCCTCAAGCATACAAGCCACTTTTTGAACGTCCAAAGTTTTAAAAACGGTTAAAGCGCCCCTATTCGTACGGTAAGCATTGTAAAACAAGCAAAAAGTCGGTTCTCTGTAACCATTGGTAATTCTAGGTTTTAAAGCTCTTTACTGTACTTACTATACTTACTTCTTAATTAATTAAATATATATATAAATATATATTATATATGGCTATTCCCTATATAGAGAATTTGAGAGCAAAAAACAGTATAGTTTAGCAAGTAAATCGCTGTAACCCTTGTGGCTCTAAGGATAAAACTGCCGACACAAGCATTTTAGACATTATTTTTACCCCCTATTTTTTGTGGTGGTAATCATCAAAAATCAGAAAATGAGGCAAAATCATGAAGAAAAATCAGACTAGAAACAAGATCGACGAGATCAAAGAAATCATTTTAGACTATCTCAGTTACAGACATGTAATGAACTTCGCAGAGATCGAACTTATTTTTGATCTTTTTGGTATCGATTGGCAAGGAGATCAGATCATTGGCAAAACTAAGCAAAATATTGTTTTTTGGCATGGTTGGAATAAAGAAACAGCCACGGCGTTCCATGAACTATTTAACGATCACAAGATCTTTATCATCCCTACGAAAAAGGCACTTCCTGTTTATGACGAATTCGAGATCAAACCACTGATACCGATCGCACACGATCCTAAAGCTTATTACAATGATCTGCACTGGTTACCATCATTGATCCTTGATGAAGTTAGCACAGGTATCAAGCAATAGGTTCAAAGTATCACAGAAAGGAATTACTAACATGAACATCAAATATCCAAGATTGGTAGAAGATGCATTCGAAAAAGTATTCAAACACGCTGGCAAGTCCAAAGCTGAAACTTACCGCTTGTTGTTGGAAAAGAATTTCATCAACGAAGACGGAACGCCTACCGCTGAAGCTATCAAAAATGGTTTCGTGGCACTTGATGAAAAAGCAACACTGATCGAAGAACAAAAACGCAAGTATCCAATTTTTAGACAATTCGACGACGAGCACTTCATCGTTGCTAATGGTCATGTATACGTTGATGACTTTATCAGATTAGAGCTAGCACGTCAGACCTTGAGAGATCCACACGCCACAGGTAAGGCAAAAGAATTCGCAAGAAAAGAGATCGAATACTTGGACAGATAGCACAGAAAGGAAGATCATATCATGACAGAAGAAAACAAGAACTTGACCATTATTGACAGCTGGGACATCCCTAGCAAGGAAGAACGGGAGACGATCTTAAACTACTCCCACGATCTTGACAATTGGCACATTTATACAGACGTCCCAAAGCATGCACGCAAGTACGAGAAGTTTTTAGACGAGACCAAGCCACACCGCAAAGGCTACAGCGCTAACGGCGGAGTATTGGCAATGCTGGAAGGCTACTTGAATGATAGCGCCCTGGTATCTATCCGACAACGTGCAAGACTGACAGACAAGCAAAAAGAGTTGGCAAGTAAACGATTGGCAGAATTGAGAAAGAAACAAAACGCCTAAAATCGTTTTTAAGCTCAAGAGCGCCTATGCAGATAGGCGTTAAATCACATAACTACCCTATCGAGTGTAATTATACTAAGGAACCTGAAAGGAAGTTCAAACATGAATGTAATACCCACAAACTTAAACGATCTCAAGGAAGACATCAGACACGCAAGCCCAACACGTTTGCGGACGTATCAGATCCAACTAGAAGCCTACACCGCATTTATTTCAGTATATGACGGCGTGAAAGGATCAACAGAAGATAAGATCAACGCTGCTAATAAGATCATCAACGATCTATTTTTACTTGAGATGGACCAGCTAGGCTACTACTTTGATCGTGAGTGTGCAGAAGTAGCCAAAACAGGGCTAGAGTTTGCCTTGAATGAAAAATATAACGGTAAATTCGCTAAGAAAGTAAAACTACTGCCGTCCGTCATGCTATTAAGTCGCTACGGTTTTAGATCGATCATGAGCCACCGCTTAGAATTGTTAGCAGACGGACACGACATTGACCCGTATACGATCTATTACATGAACCGCTTGCGTGGAAACATCACACTTAAAGGCTATCCAAGTCTTAAGGCGTTGCGTAACATGCTTAAGATCGAATGTTTGACGGCGATCGAATACATCAAATCAGTAATAGCACCAATCAAATAAAACGCAAGGGATGCACTGGCTGACTGTTGGCATCCCTTTTAATTTATAGCGAAAAAGCCACGTCCCCACAAGTGGGCACGATCACCAAAGAAGACCGTAACCACAGTTACACACATCAAGGGCGTAGTTATAAATACGATCTTACGACCGCCGAAAATTCAAACATGGACCTATCCCAAAATGTTAGGAATTGTTGGAGCAAATTGCTCAGATTTGCTCAGGTCAAATGGTAGCAAATGGTAACATAAAACGTTGACAAATGTTGACATAAAATGCTGACAAATGCTGACATCAAAACGTTATTAGCACTGGCAATATGCTAGTTATTACGCCAAAAAGTGTGCGTACTTTTTGCGTTTTTGTGTGCACCCTTTTTTGATTTTTGTATGCACACCTTTTTAAAGCAAAAAAACACTATTCCAGAGCCTGTTAGAGCAACGGTAAAGGTACAAAAACCCTAAGAAAACCTAAGATAAGATGCTAGGAATTGATAGGATGAATTGCTGAAAAATGCTGAAATAAAATGTTGAGAATTGTTGAGGTCAAATGCTAACATTTGCTAACCTATTTTTTTGCCACAAGTAGCAACGTCGTAGAAAATATAGAGCTATGTAGTTACAGCCACACAGCAAATCACAACCGTAGTTATAGTTACGCTCGTTAGCCAGCGCCACGACTGGCGCTATAACTGGTTCACTTCCTAACGATCGGAAAAAATCGGAGTAAATGGCTACTTTTTTGATTGCTGAAATAAGCTAATATAAGCGTCCTAGCAGCGTTTTAACTTGCTTGAATGTAAATACCCTATCCGATTGCTAGAATTGCAGAAAACAGGGGTTACATTACGATGACATCCCTAGCCCTTAACCTTTGGCGCTATTGGCTTAGTAGTGGTTATTTTATTAGTTGCGATCGTGATTTCATGAAGTCGGAAAATGTAAACTTTTGTAAACCCTAATTATTTAAAAAAATATATAAGTTCCTGCAAATATAACAATAACTATTACAACGACTACTAAAAAATGTTGGAATATGTTGGAATTTTTTCAAGGGGTATTACAAACCTGGTCCGCCTTGATTGCTTGGAAGTGATTAGGCAAAATGCTAGAAAATGCAAGAATAAAAACCTATATTGACGCCAAATACAGGATATTGAGTGTTTATTGATGAAGTATTGACGATAATTGACCAAGAAACCTATAATGCTGGCGTTTTTATTGATTATTTATTGGCGAAAATTAGCATTTTTCTAGTAAAAAGACTTGCTTTTATATACGTAATACCGTATAATATAAATATAAGGTTAAGGAGGTGAGGCAGTGCCACCGAGAAAAAGAAAAGAGCCGAAAATCATTTCAATAATCAAAACCATTAAGGACTTAGCCGAGTGGCTAGCATTCTTACTAGGACTAGCACAAGGCTTAGAATGGTTGATAGAAACGATTAAACGACTCTTAAACTAATAACTTAAGCGGTAGGGGAAAACTTGGACGGCTCCCCTACTGTTTAAGAGTACCATAATCGGGAGCACTTAGGAAATGGAAAACTTTATGAAATTTATCAGAAAAACCAAGCCTATTTTATTTAAATTACTAATTGCCTTACTGGTGATCGATGGTATCTTATGGATCATTTTAAAACTACTAGGCAAGTAAGGAGCTGACAGCATGGAAAAGAAAACAAGTGAAGCCCAAGCAAGAGCACGGGACAAGTGGAACGAAAAGAACAAAGCCAAGAAGAAAGTATATAGCTATCGATCATACACCCGCAAATTTATCAAAGAGATGGCGACGATCGATGACATTCAAGAAATTAAACAGCTACTTGCTGAGCGTGAGCAAGAATTGCAAGAATAACCAACTATAGGGATGCTCAAGGCGTCCCTTTTTCGTATAACATCCCACACGATCGATTTCAAGCGTCAAAAATAAGCACACAGACACAGTTTACAGACATCAAATACCGCCCGAGTATAATTACACTAGACAGCATTTAAAAACTCACAGAGTGGCTTGTGTAAGCGTCTCACGAGTAAATAAATAGATCCACATTGTGGCAGTTGCATGATCTGCAATAGCCCCCGTTTTAGTCCGCAGTCGTTCAAAATGATAGCGAAACGGCAAATTATCCGTGGTCGTTTCAAACGACTAGGACACCAGCTTAAAAGTGAGTCAACCAGATTGACCACAAAACAGGTGGTTTAAAATCACTTGTTTTTAACAAGTCGTTCTGAACGACCTGTTTTTTAAATTGCTTTGGGTCGTTCTAAACGACCTTAACTTATAACCACAGTAAAAGCTATTTTAAGCATGTTATAAGCTCCATTTGATATAATCAGTAGAATTGTACTAGAATAGTATTAAACGTCTTAGAACGCTTTTTATAGCGTGATAGAGTAATACCCCAAATTATAGAGCTTGTAACAGCTTGATACAGTTAGGAGCGTTGGACATGATGAGACTTGAGCCACCAGACACCAGAGAAGTAGACTACATCCAGACACGTAAGAACGTTGCTAACTGGTTTGATACTGAATATAGCAAGTATCAGCGATTAGCAAACATCCCAGTTATTTCAAGCGTACGCTTATCATTAGCTCCCAAAGGAACAGCAAGCGCCAATAGTGTGGAAGATATGAACGTAAACAGAGCCAACGCCAAGCAAGTTTTAGAGTTCGTCGAATGGTACAACTAGCTACGGAATTATCAAAAATAAAGCCTGTGCCCTATTCGCTCAGACTATGGATATCACAGCAGGCACACAGCTCACAGCCTACAAAGATTAGGAGGGATCCCACTTGTTAAAATTTATTATCATTCTTGCGATCGTTACAGCGATCAACGTTTATTTAAAACGCCGTCATTGGTATTCTAGGTTTTACATCAAGCACCTATCCAGCAGGCACGACCTGCAACGCCTTAGCTTGATGATCGATAAAAGACTTAAGCAGTTAGACGATGAAAGATAAGTCACCAGTTGAACAGTTAGTTTTAGAGCTATGTTTTTGTATAACCCAAAAAAGGGATGCACTAGCTTAGTTGCTGGTACATCCCTTTTTTGCGATCTATTCAACTGACAATAATGCAAGAAAATGTAAGAATAAAATTCTTGTTTTTATATGAAATGTAATACATAATATTGACATAGTCACGAGTTAGGACTTGCAAACCTAACAAGTGGCTTAGTGGGAATTATTAAGGCTTGGCCACTTCTCAATTACTAAACCGCGCGGAGGGAGGCTAAAGTTATGATAATTCGGATAGGCTGGAGGTTCCACGGTGTTAATCGTTGCTATTATCTCAGTAGCACCGCCTTTAATACTCAGTTTAGCAAGACTGGTAATAAACGTAGCGCGTGCCTATTGGATAATAAAAAAAGCTAATCACGATTTTAACGATCGCGACTAGCTAGGAAACTTTAAGCCTTAAACCACGCTTGGCGCTAAGTAGTTGCAGCTGCTTAGTGCCTTTTTTCATACACAAGTATATTATATTTAATATACGAATGCAAGTAAGGAGTTACACCAATGACAGAGAAAAAGAAGACCAGCAAAGCACAGCTTGACGCTTCCAACCGCTGGAACGAAAAGAACAAAGCACGCAAATACTATCTTGCTAAAAGATCCATGGCACGCAGTTACTGCAGAGTAGCCACCAAGGAAGACTTAGAAGCATTGATCACATTTGCTAATGAGAAATTAGCCGAACGCTTTCCAAAATAAGCAAAAAGCCCCCTGCACGATCGCAAGAGACTTCTTAGCAAGTTCCACCTTTGGAACTCATGTTAAACGTATTATATCACGTCTCAGGGATGCACGTTATCCAATTGTGGGCAATCACATCCCAACGGTGCAAATAAAAACGCCTTGCACGATTGCAAGACGTCAAAGAACTGTTTTATAAACATTGGTAAATAATCGATTGAGAAACCCTAACATCATTATAGCATACATTAGAAAATAAAAAAGCGCTGGAACTTCCAACGCTTGAGATCATACACTATTTTAAACCACCTAGCCCAAGTTTGAGGGTCTCCCCAGGGTCTCTTTTAAATCATTTTTTATCAAATTTTAAGCACTTTATCTTAAAGAGAGACCCTAAAAAGCCTTTTAAACCGCCAAAAAAGCGATATAACAATATTTATCGGGCTTATAGCAAAAAAGACCAGCTTTGTTATAGCTGGTCTAAGATAATTCTATCCTTGATGTGAAGCAATGTAATCTACAGCATCTTTAACTGTCACGATTCGTTCAGCATCTTCGTCAGAAATTTCAGCACCAAAAGCATCTTCTAATTCCAAAACAAATTCTACCAGATCGATCGAATCGGCATCAAGATCAGTTTTAAAGTTTGTTTGTTCTTTCACCTTATCAGCTGAAACATCAAAATGGTCCTCAATAATTGTTGTGATTTTTGTAAAAATTTCGTTTTCTGTCATGGATATCAACCTCACCTATCCTAGTTTTTCGCAAACAAGTATATCATATTACTCAACGTCTTTGCTATCTAAAGATTCTTTAGCTTGTTGGGCTTGCCAGTATTTTGTAAAATTAGGCACCATTTCTTCATGGATCATGGTTCTGATCTGCTTTAATGTGTAATACACGGTCAGCTCATCACTTGACCCGTGAGCTTTAACGACCGGTGCTTTGACCCCAAGTAAGACTGCACCACCATATTGCGCTTGGTCCATTCGACCTTTGATGCTCTTTAGATCATCTTTTAGTAACAGCGCACCTAATTTGCCCTTAGCACCAGCATTAGCGATCGTGTCTTTCAACAAACTCATCACAGCTAGTGCAGTCCCTTCGATCGCTTTTAAAACCGCATTACCTGTGAAACCATCTGCAACGACTACATCACAGACACCTTTCATCAGATCTTTAGACTCAACATTTCCGATAAAATTCAGTTTTTCATCGGCTGCTAAAAGTTGGTAAGCTTCTTGCGTCACTTTACTTCCCTTATGCGATTCAGTCCCATTGTTCAATAGTCCGATCCGTGGATCTTTGATCCCCCGAACGTTGCTAGCATAATACGTACCTAAAAGAGCATACTGATAAAGATGCTCTGGCTTACTATCTGCATTAGCCCCACTATCAAGTAAATTAAATGCTCCATCCTGCCCTGAAACAACAGGCAATGTCGATAGCAAGCCCGGACGCGTGATCCCCTTGATCCGACCGACTAGTAAAAGTCCTGCTGTCAAAAGAGCTCCTGTGTTACCACAAGAAAACAGCGCATCGGCTTCTTTAGCCTTGACTGCATTAGCTGCTACGACCAAAGACGAATCTTTCTTACGCCGGATCGCTCGGACCGGTTCATCATTCATCCCGATCACTTCGGTCGTGTTAACGATCGTGATCCGAGTTGGATCAGTTATATACTTCTCGATCGCGGTCTTATCACCATACAAAATAAGTTCTAGGTCGCTAAATTCGTCGCGTGCTTTAAGCGCACCCTTAACAATACTTTCGGGTGCATTGTCGCCCCCCATTGCATCGATCGCAATTTTCATTTCATACATCCTCTCTTTAGTCAAAACTAGTAAAATAAGTAAGCTCTTGATTCAAATAGCGCATCAAGCCTGTATTTTCCTGACGATAACGGAATTTTTCGTCGGCCAAAAGTTTAGCTACTTCTAATTGTGCCACTTGTAAAATATTGAAATCACTCACTGGATCACCGATCTTAAAATCTGGCAGACCAGACTGTTTCTTACCCAAAACGTCCCCTGGTCCCCGTAATTCTAGATCCTTTTGTGCGATCACAAAACCATCTGTCGTTTCGACCATTGTTTTCATTCTTTCGATCCCATACTCACTCTTAGGATCAGCTACCAGTAAACAATAAGATTGTTTATTGCCTCGTCCGACACGACCACGCAATTGATGTAATTGCGCTAAGCCAAAACGATCAGCATCTAAGATCACCATGACCGCTGCATTGGGGACGTCGACCCCAACTTCGATCACTGTGGTCGAAACTAAAACATCTAACTCACCCGCTTTAAAATGATCCATTACTTCATCTTTTTGTTCAGACGTCAGCTGACCATGTAATAGTCCCACTTCATAACGCCCTGCATAGTGAGCCCTTAATTTTTCATAGATCTCCGTAGCATTTTGAAGATCCAGCATTTCTGACTCAGCGATCAATGGTGAGATCACATAAGCTTGTGAACCATTTTGCAACTGTTGTTCCATAAAGTCAAGCGCTTGTGTGAATTGCTTTTTGCGTAACCAATTTGTTTTAATGGTTTGCCGTCCCTTAGGTAGCTCATCAATTATCGAAACATCCATCTCACCGTAAGTAGTGATCGCTAGTGTTCGTGGGATCGGAGTTGCTGTCATCGCTAAGGAGTCGGGAAAATCTCCCTTTTGGCGTAAAGCTTGGCGCTGACCGACACCAAAGCGATGCTGTTCATCAGTAACGACTAAACCTAACTTTTTAAAGTTGACATTATCTTGGATCACCGCATGTGTTCCAACCAACAAATTTATCTCCCCGCTGGCTAAATTATCCAACAAAGTCTGCTTGGCTTTTTGATTGCGCGTTACACTACTGGTCAACAAAGCTACATTGACCTCTGGTACGTCTTCAAATAACTTGGCTAACTTTTGGGCATGCTGTTGCGCTAAGATCTCAGTCGGTACCATCAAGACCGTTTGATACCCCGCCGTGATAGTAGCATACATAGCTAAAGCTGCAACGACCGTTTTTCCTGAACCAACATCCCCTTGTAAGAGGCGATTCATATGTTCTGGCTGATGTAGATCCCGACAGATCTCGTTAACGACTCGTTTTTGGGCAGCTGTCAGTTCAAAAGGCAACTGTTTGATAAATCGGCGTAATTTATCGTTATCGTATTTGATAACGATCCCATTTTCTTTGCTGTGTTTTTGCTTAAGCAGTTGGATCCGTAATTGGAATTTGAAAAATTCTTCAAAGATCGCCGAGCGCCGAGCTGCTTTTCCTTGAGCCAAAGTCTCTGGAAAATGCATATCATGGATCATTTGGACGCGTGTTTCTAACCGAAATTTTTGGAGCAAACTATCGGGAACGATATCAAATATCAAATCATGGTAATCAGCATAGGCTAGTGAAACGAGATCTTTGATCGTTTTAGCTGTGATCTCCTTTGAAGCCCGATAAACACCAGCTAGATCTTCATCTTTAGCCTGATACATCACCTTCATCCCAGTTAGGCTCTGACGTCGTTGATCGTACTTGCCATAGACCGCGACCTCTTGACCAGTACTCAATTGTTTAGCTAAATAACCTTGATTAAAAAAAGTCACTTTGACTAGATCATTTTCGACCAATAAGCCAAAATTCAACCGCGTTTTAGCTCGGCCAAAATGAGAAACGACTGGTGGTGCAGCAATGATACCCTTTAAAACGACTTTTTCACCATCAGCCACATCACTTAGTTGCTTGACAGTCAGATCCTCATAGCGAAATGGGTAATATGTCAATAGATCCTCGATCGTATTTATCCCTAATTTGTTCAATGCCTGTAATTTTTTAGGACCCACGCCTTTTAACACTGCAGGTGAGTCCGTCAATGCTCGTGCCATAAATAATCCCCCTCAAACAAATAAATTCTAACTTCTATGCTCGCTAGAAGTTAGAATTTATCGTGCATTATTCGACTGAGATCAAGTATGGATAAACTGGTTGGTCACCTTCATGGATCTCAATTTCGATCTCAGGATCTAATTCTTCAAGTTGAGCTGCAATTTCGTTTGCTTGTTCTTTTGAACCATCTTGACCATAGATGATCGTTACGATCTCACTATCTTCATCTAACATCACCTTAGCCATCTCGATCGCAGCTTGTTCACAAGTTGGTTGGGTGACCACGATCTTACCATCAACGATCCCCATATAATCATCTTTCTTGATCGGACGCCCTTCGATCGTTGTATCACGTACCGCGACTGTAACTTGCCCTGAAAGAACTGCATCCATCTCTTCAGTCATCGCTTCAGTATTTTCTTCGATCGAAGCCGCATCATTAAAACCAAGCATCGCGCTCATACCTTGGGCGATCGTCTTACTCAAAACTACAGCAACTTGAGCATCCGCTACTTCAGCTGCTTGTTGAGCTGCTAAAAAGATATTCTTATTATTTGGTAAGATGATCACTTTCTTAGCATTAGTTTGCTCGATCGCCTCAACGATGTCTTTAGTACTTGGATTCATCGTTTGGCCACCATTAATAATGTGCGTTACGCCCAAGTTTTTGAAGATATTAGCGATCCCTTCGCCTGAAGCGATCGCGATCACACCATATTCCTTTTGAACTTCTGGAGTAGCAGGAATATTAGATGCTGGCATTTCATCATCTTTTTCCAAGATCGTTTCATGTTGTAAACGCATATTATCGACTTTGACTTTGATCAAAGAACCAAATTCCTGACCATAGGATAACACTTTACCTGGATGCTCTGTATGGACGTGAACTTTAACAACTTCATCGTCTGCAATAACGAGTAATGAATCCCCGATCTGCGACAGATGTTCCCGGAATTCATCGTAGTCAAATTCCTTGTCAACTAAGCGTCCTGCCCCCAAACGGACCATGATCTCAGTA
Organism: uncultured Lactobacillus sp.; assembly: GCA_910587695.1. Classification (GTDB taxonomy): domain Bacteria; phylum Bacillota; class Bacilli; order Lactobacillales; family Lactobacillaceae; genus Ligilactobacillus. The sequence goes on along the minus strand of CAJUNC010000014.1, from coordinate 13,661 downwards.
CAGTAACCAAATTCGATATCTTCAGTATGCAATTGGCTTTGTGCGCTCTTATGATGTTCTGCATTGACCATTTCATCCATTTCGATCGGACTTGGCGTATGGACCTCATCTTCTTGGCGTTCATTGCCAGCTAAAGCATCATAAAATCCTTGATAGACAAAAGTTAGCCCTTGACCACCAGAATCAACAACACCAACTTCTTTTAAAACTGGTAAAAGTTCTGGTGTTGTTTGTAACGCAGCATCCGCAGCTTCATAAGTCGCTTTCATAACTTCAACGACGTCAGTTGTCTGTGTAGCCGTTTTTTTGGCTGCTTCAGCCGCCTTCCGTGCTACCGTTAAGATCGTACCCTCTTGTGGCTTCATGACTGCTTTATAAGCCGTTTCGACCCCACCTTGAAGTGCTGCTGCAAGATCAGCAGCACTCAAAGTTTCTTTTTGTGTAACACTTTTTGAAAAGCCTCGGAAAACCTGAGATAAAATAACACCCGAGTTACCACGTGCACCCATCAACAGACCCTTAGCTAAAGCGTTAGCTAATTCCCCAACATTACTTGAAGTTGACTCGGCAACATATTTTTCACCGCTCGCAAAGGAAAGACTCATATTTGTCCCTGTATCCCCATCGGGCACCGGAAACACGTTTAATGAATTGATAAATTCTGCATTATTAGTCAATCTTTTCGAACTGACCAGAATCATTTTACGAAATTCTGTTTCAGTAATATTCTCCACTTTCAAGTTACTAACTCCTCCTTGGTTATTTCGTGGTACTAATCGTTGATGACACGTACACCTTGAACGATAACATTCACAGATTCAGCGGTAATGCCTAACATTGAATCTAAATTGTACTTAACCTTATCTTGTACATTGCGGCAAACTTCTGAGATCTTTGTACCATAACCGACAATAATATATACATCCACAGCGATGCCTTCATCTTCTTGACGAATCACAACACCTTTAGAGTAATTGTCACGCTTTAAAATTTCATTCAAATTGTCTCGAATCTGTTTCTTGCTGGCCATACCAACGATCCCGAAAATTTCAGTTGCGGCTCCACCAACAACAGTTGCGATCACTTCATTGCTGATATCGATATTTCCAAATTGATTTTGAATTTTAACAGCCATTCTATCCAGCCTCCTTAACTAATAAGACAATTTCCTTTTCCAATAAAAGCGGAAAAGAAATATCAAATCGATGTTCAGTTTCTCACTGCTCGATCAATACTTGTCTTTTCATTATACCATGTTTATCGTAATTGCCCAAAAACAGTTGTTCATTTTATCTTTTTTACCCTTTAACTACTGACATTCTTCCCTGTTAGATCGCCCAAATTAGTTTAGATAAAAATTTAACTTTTGAAAAAATCCTATGTTTTAGGCATTTATAGCTGTCAAGCAAAATTACTTTATAGAAAACTATTGCAATCGCGCGCTATCTATGATAATTTTATTTAGTGAATGAGCAAGACCCCTTGCTCCTTAATTCGAGATAAGGGAGGATATAATCATGGCTAAAGATTTTGTAACTGGTCGTAAGACAACTTTTGGCAAGAAGCGTTCCCATGCTTTGAACCAAACAAACCGTAGCTGGAAGCCAAACTTGCAAAAGGTACGCATCTTGGTTGACGGCAAGCCTAAGAAGGTATGGGTTTCAGCTCGTGCTTTGAAATCCGGTAAAGTTACACGCGTCTAATCGAGGCGTTTACAGGCCCCAACTTGAGGGCTTTTTATTTTACCTTAAAACACATATAACGCCCCGTAAATAGCACTAGGCCTATTACGGGGCGTTTTACTTACTCAACAATATAAACTTCTTTCCAATTGTTAGTAGCACCGGCTGAATTTTGGATCAAACCTTTGACAGTCACATTTGTCAACTGTGGTACATTAGTTTGATAAAGTGGGGCCACGCCTTGTTGTTCGCTTAAGACTTTAGACGCTTGGACTAGATCATCAAAACGCTTAGCTTTATCACTCGCATCAGTCGTCTTGGAGGCTTCGATCAAGCGGTCGTATTCCGCATTTTCCCATTTACCAAAGTTATAAGAATTATCTTTAGTAAAGAGATCTAAAAAACTGATCGGATCAGCAAAATCGGCTGACCAACCACTTAACTGGACATCAAAGTCACCTTTTTCACCACGGGCGATCCGTGTTTTCAATGGAACGCTTTGCACTGAAACTTTAACATCAGATAAATTTTCTTCTAGCTGGCTTTGGATAAATTCAGCTACTTTCTTTGAAACATCGTCATCACTACTCATTAAAGTAAATGCTAACTTATCTTGACCCAATTCAGCCAAACCTTCTTTTAATAATTCCTTGGCTTTTTTCTTGTCATAGCTGACGCCAGCTGTGGTTTTAGCTACCTGAGCAAAATCTTGCCCTTTGTATTGGGCTAGACCTTGGGAAACGATCCCTAGACTTGGTTGCGAACCACCACCAACGATATTTTTAGCTAATTCTTGCCGATCGATTGCATAGGATAGTGCTTGACGGATCTTTAAATTCTTAAAACTTTCCCTTGTCTGATTGAATTCTAGATAAGTAGTCCGCGCTTGCTTTAAGACACTATATGCTGGATCTTTTGCCAATTGCTTAGCCTGTTCATTGCTCAAAGTCGTGTAATCGAGTTGTTTACTTTGATAGAGATTATACGATGTCGTCGTACTCTTATTGACTTTAAAGTTGATCGTTTCGAGTTTGACTTTCTTTTTATCCCAATAATTTGGATTCTTATTTAGTTTCCAATTCAAGTTAGAACCAGTCCACCCATCAACTACGAACGGTCCATTATAGACCATTGTCTTGGCTGAAGTTCCATACTCATCACCAAATTTTTCGACTGCTTTTTGATTTTGTGGTAAGAATGGTTCAAAACCTAACAATAGTTGGAAATACGGGATCGGCTTCTCCAAAGTCACCACTAACGTCTGATCATCTTTGGCTGTGATCCCCAAAGTTTCAGGTTTAGCTTCACCTTTGATGATCGCATCAGCATTTTTGACCCCACTATAGAGATAAGCGTATGGTGAAGCTGTTTTTTGATCAACAGTTCGGCGCCAACCATAAACAAAATCATGTGCTGTCACCTTATCTCCATTAGACCATTTGCCATCTTTTCTTAATTTAAAAGTATATGTCAAATTATCATCTGAGACTTCTGTTTGTGTCGCTAATCCTGGTTCGATCTTGCTATTTTTCCCTAAGCGATATAAACCTTCCATCGAGTTATTGATGATATCACCACTATAGGCATCCGAGACCTTCGATGGATCAAGGGTCGCTAATTCAGCTAAATAACTCCAATTCAAGACTTGTTTTGAAGCTACCTGTCCCGTAGAATTTGCTTTTTGCTTACTTGAACAAGCTGTCACTAATAAGCCTGTGGCTGCCAAAGCAAGTGCGCCAGTCATCAATCGTTTAAATTTCATAATACTCCCCCTCATGCTATTCATTACTTAAATATTAATTAATGTTTCGTTAATTTTAATCCAAAACAAATCAAAAAGCAATATTTTCTGCAAAAAAATATGATCACCAAATTATTGGTGACCATTATTTTTTTAACTATCTTTACTTTGAATAACACACAACACGCCACTATCAAAACTAAAACTAGCACTTTCTCCAATAAATTCATTACTGACATATGCAGTCGGTAATGAAAGATCTTGCTCAAATAATTGATATTTTTCATCAGGAAGCGTCAGCTTAGTTACCGGTGTCAGCGAAATAAATGAGAGATAACTCATCTCCTCTAACTTAGTCAATGTATAACTTCCAGGTAAATAAAACCGAATCTCATTTTGACAGTCTTTGAAACAAACTTTAGGTACAAACGTTGGAAAATCTAAACGTAAAATGCTAAATAAATTAGCCAAAAAATGATCACTTCGTCCCCCAGTAGCCCCATAGACCATGATCTGCTCTGGATGATATCGGCGTTCGATCTCTAATAAGGCTACTTCAGTATCAGTATAGTCCTTTTTTGCTGGCAAACTACAGATAGCTTGACTAGCTTCTTTGACTAATTTAACTTGTTCTTCAGTTGCAGAGTCAAAATCGCCAACAGCTAACAAGGGTTTGACCTTTGCTTGACATAAGCGAACTGCCCCCATATCTGCACCGACCCATGGTTCATCTTTTTTAGCTTGCAAAAGCCCCGGTGGTAAATGATCCACTGGACCTCCGACTAATAAATTTAACTGCATCCTATTTAGCAGCCTCTTTTAACGTTGCGATCTGCATCGCTGGATCTTTTGCATTAAAAACGTATGAACCAGCAACTGCAACTGTTGCTCCCGCTTGAGCAACTTCTTTGATCGTTTCAGCATTGATCCCACCATCGACTTCGATCTCAAAGTCAAGTCCACGTTCTTTTTTATAAGCTGCCAATTCAGCTACCTTGGCTACTGTTTCAGGGATAAAAGCTTGGCCACCAAAACCTGGATCGACTGTCATTATCAACACTTGATCGACTAGTGATAAAACCTCAGATGCTGCCATAACTGGGGTCCCTGGATTCAAAACAACTTCTGCTTTTAGACCACTAGCTTTGATCTGACTCAAAACTCGATGGATATGCTGTGTTGCCTCTAAATGGACCCCAACGATATCAGCCCCTGCCTTTTTTAAGTCAGTAATATATTTTTCTGGTTCATCGACCATCATATGACAATCAAAAACTAGCTCCGAATGCTTACGCAAAGCCTTTACTACATTAGCTCCAAACGTTAAATTATCGACAAAATGACCATCCATTATGTCAATGTGTAAATATTCAGCTCCTGCCTTTTCCACTACAGAAACATCATCTTTCAAGTTTGCAAAATCGGCACTTAAAATTGAAGGTGCAATCTTCATATTAAATTCCTCCGTTATCTATATTTAGGCTTTTGATTTATGATCATATCGTGGAACAACTGATAATTATCATAGCGACTAGGCATGATCTCGCCCGACTCTACCGCTGCCTTGACCGCACATTTAGGTTCATTGATATGCAAACATCCCCTGAATTTACATTCAGCTTGATGGGCTACAAGATCTGGAAAGAGCGCTGGAAGTTGTTCTTTAGTGATCTCTAATAATTCAAAGGATGAAAAACCAGGTGTATCGGCTAATAAATTATCTCCGATCGGCAAAAGGGAAACTTTACGCGTCGTATGCCGTCCGCGACTTAAAGCTTTGGAGATCTCGCCAGTTGCTAGCTTCAAATTTGGCTCTAGCTGATTCAAAAGCGTTGACTTACCCGCACCAGTTTGTCCCATAACAACGATGACTTGATGGTGGAGTTTTGCCAACATCGTCTCTAACGTCTCAAGTCTAGCTGGCAGGCCTCCACGATAAACCGGATAAAACTTAGCATAGTAGTTGAGGATCGGGTCAAGCTCTGCCTTTTTTTCTTCTGTGAGGAGATCATATTTTGAAAAATACAAAACTGGTGCGACATCGTTGGCCTCTAACATCACTAACTGACGGTCAAGTAAATTACTGGAAAAATCGGGCTGGACACAAGCAGTGACTACAAGAGCTGTATCTAAATTAGCCATTGGTGGTCTGATCAACTGATTTTTTCGCGGATAGATCTCTAAAATATAGCCTTCATCAGCTTTTTGTGCTTTAAACTCTACAAAATCTCCTACCAGCGGAGTTTGCTTTTTTTTGCGAAAATTTCCCCGCGCTCTAGTTCGATACTCTATACCATCAGTAGTAACTACATCATAGTAGCCACTTAAAGATTGTCTGATCTGTCCTTTTGTCAATTACTTTATCACCTTTCATTTCTATTCTACTTCATAATTATAGGGAACATTTTCATTCTTACTACCCAAAGTTATCTCCAACACATCACCTTCATGCAAAGGTGTCCCTACTGCTGGCTCTTGGGCGATCACAAACGTAGCCTTTTTCTTTGAACTTGATGCTTTTTTCACAACTAATTCTAAGCCACATTCGCTTGCATATTCCTTAGCCTCACTCAAAGTATAGCCTGTTAGATCGATCATTCCCTCAAAGTTGGGCCCTTGACTGACCGTAAATGTTACCGTTGTTTTTGCAAATGCAACTTTCTTTTTAGGTGAGATCGATTGGGCGATTATTTCACCACCTGCTACACTATCTGAATATTGTTTCTTTTGTTTGATCGTGACCCCTTGAGCTTTCAATTTACGACTAACATCACTAAAATCACGACCACGATAATCCCCAAAAGCTTTTTTGGGTAGCCCCTTAGATAAGATCAGATCGATCTTAGTGCGCTGTTTGACTGTCGTTCCCTTACTTGGAGAAGTAAAGGTCACACAGCCTGCATCATAGCGATCATCGTATTGATAAGTCACTTTACCCAGACTCAAGCGTTGACTTTCCAATAGCTGTACAGCTTCTTTTTTATGCATCCCCTTTAAATTAGGGACCGATACATCTCTTGGGAGCGTATAAATAAGCATCCCTAGAACCACTAATATCGATAAGATCACTAGTAGCCAAATTTTTAACCGTTTAGGCCGTTTTTTCACTACCTTTTGAGATTCTGGTGTAATTTGTATCGTCTTAGTTAAGTTTTTATCTTCACGAGCTACCTCATCATAAAAATTAGGTAAGATCTTAGTCTCTTCTTCCACGTGTATCCGCGGATGCCAACGTGGCTCAGATGTTCGTTTTTCATCTAAACAAGTTGCTAGGTCACCTTGCATCTCTTCCACATTTTGATAACGATCATTAAGATCTTTAGCAGTAGCATGCAAAACGATATTTTCTAAAGCCTGCGGGATATCTTGCTTAAATGAACGTGGCGATGGCATCTGACTGCGATAATGTTTCAATGCGATCGAAACGGCTGTTTCACCATCATATGGAACGCGCCCCGTCAACATTTCAAATAAAATGATCCCTAATGAATAAATATCAGATTGTTGAGTTATCATGCTGCCACGCGCTTGTTCGGGTGAAATATAATGAACTGATCCCATCAGCGTATTCGTCTTAGTCATCGTTTCTTCAGCTAAGGCGATCGCGATCCCAAAATCAGTTATTTTAACATTCCCCGCTTCATCTAATAAGATATTTTGGGGCTTTAGATCGCGATGGATGATCCCATGGCTATGTGCTTCTCTTACTGCTGACAAGATTTGCTCCATGATCTCGATCACTTTAGCATAGGCCAACGGTTTATGCTTTTCGATGTAGCGCTTAAGATCCATCCCTTTAACATATTCCATTATCAAATACTGCATCCCATGATCTTCACCAACATCGAAAATATCAACGATATGTGGATCATCGAGCTCGATCAACGAATTAGCTTCACGTTGAAACCGTCTGATCGCAGCTTTATCGTCGCTTAGATCTAGCCGTAAGAGCTTAACTGCCACCTCACGTTCTAAGATCAGATCGTAAGCTAGGTAAACATTAGCCATGCCACCTTCGCCTAAAGAGCGGATGATGCGGTAGCGACCATTGATCGCATAACCGGCTCTCATTTTTCATCGTCCTCCTCATCTGACCCAATTATCAAAACTGTGATATTATCCGAACCCCCAGCTAAGTTAGCTTGCTCAACTAGTTTTTCAGCTTTTTCTTGCAAAGACAGTTCTGGTAACTCTAAGATCTGTTTGATCTTTTCATCATCTAACATGTTCGTCAAGCCATCCGAACAAAGTAAATACATATCAGTCGGCAATAACTTAAAAATGCATGAATCAATCTTAGCTTGCCTAGAGACTCCTAACGTCCGTGTAATAATATTCTTGTGCGGATGATGTTTAGCTTCTTCTTTGCTGATCTCACCCCGCTTGACTAATTCATTGACATAAGAATGGTCTTCTGTGATCTGCTCAAATTCATCTGCATGTAACAAGTATGCTCGACTATCACCGATATTTGAGATCGCGATCTGGTCAGCAAAGATCATCGCACATACAAGTGTCGTCCCCATTCCAGCTAGATCTTGATACTGATCAGCTCGTTTCAAGATACTATTATTTTCAACGATCACTTGATCTTCGAGCCATTTTATTGCTGCTGTTGCATCACTTAACTCTGTCTGTTCAAATAGGTAGCCAAGGTGAGAAACTGCCATTTCAGAAGCGACTTCTCCTCCTAAATGTCCGCCTAAACCATCTGCCACGATCGCAAAGCTAAAACCAGCTTTATTTTTAAATGTCGCGACACGATCTTCATTGACTTGTCGGACTTGGCCAACATCACTCGTATATGCGATCTTCATCTTGTTACACCTCAGTTCTTTTAACTAATGTTGCGATATAAAATCCATCCGATAAGTAATCATCAGGATAGATCGTCAAACCCAGTTCTTGACGATCGGCTTTGAGGTCAAAAGCCGTTTTTGTTTTGACCTGCTCAAATTCTGGGTGAGCTTTTAGAAACGCCGAGACAGTTTGTTGATTTTCACTGTCTAAGATCGTACAGGTACTATATGTCAGTGTACCCCCGACTTTTAGTAACGGCGCCACCGCATCTAAAATACTAACTTGGATCTTATGAAGGGCTAATGAATCTTGATATTTTTTCTCATACTTGACCTCTGGCTTACGCCGTAACAAGCCGATCCCAGAACAAGGAGCATCTACTAGTATTTTATCAAAACTTGCCTTATCGAACTCTTCGGACGCCTTACGTGCATCCAGTTGCAAAGCCCTCACTTGTGCTTTAACATGGGCACGGAGCGCATTTTGCTCTATCAAAGCCACTTTATGCTTATGGATATCCAAACTGGTGACTTGTCCTGTCTCTAACTGAGCAGCGATCTGCGTGGTTTTTCCACCTGGTGCTGCACAAGCATCTAAAACTTGATCATCTACCTTGAGCGCCATCGATTCAACTGCCAACATCGCACTTTCATCTTGTACGATCGCTTGACCGGTTTTAAAAGCTTCTGTAGCTGGAATAAAGCCAGTGTCGACTTGCAAAGCTAATGGTGTAACTGAGCTTTTTGCCACTTCAAGTTTTTCAGCCTCTAACTGTTCGACTAGTGCCTTAGCTGTCGTCACTTTAGTATTGACACGGACCGTTTGTTTTGGAGGTTGATTGACCGTTTCTAAAATACTTTTAGTTTTAGCTACACCGACCTCTTTTTGCAACTGTTCGACCAACCACCGAGGCGTACTAGTTGTAATGCTCAAAGCTTTGATCGGATCAGTGATCGCATCTAAGCTCGGTAAGCCTTGGCGATCGATCGCGTGCAAGATCCCTGTGACAAACTTCCGGATCCCGGTATGCCCCTTGACTTTGGCGATCTCGATCGTTTCATTAAAGATCGCACGTTTAGGAATATTATCCAAATAGATCTGTTGATAAAGCGCCGTTAAAAGTAGTTGTTTGACCCAACTTTGTAATTTATTTGGCTGTTTGATAAACGGCTTTAAATAATATTCAAGAGTAAGCTTATGTTGGATCACACCATAGACGATGTTAGTCAATAAATGTGCATCCCGCTTTGTCAGTTCGTTTTGTTTGATCGTTTGATTGAGTGCTAAATTTGAGTACGCGCCTTGCTTTTCGACTTTTTCAAGCAATTCAACAGCTAAATAACGCGGTGTCTTATTTATCTTCTTTGCCATCTGAAATTACCTTTTGCCCTACTTTTAATCCTTGACCGATACCATTTAAATAATCGGTGATCTTTAATTTAGGTTTACCTGCTGGCTGTAAAATTTTAACACTATAAGTCGTATTTTCAGCTGCGGCTAAGATCAGCTCATGTTTTGAAACTTCGACCACTGTCCCAGCTTCAAACTCTGTTGTTTGCGCTAGTGGTTCGATCTCCCATAACTTAGTTCGCTTGCCTTTGAGATCGGCAAAGTATGCGCCTGGCGCTGGTCGTAATGCCCGGATCTTACAATCGAGTTCTTTAGCTGTCAGATTTAAACTCAAACACTCTTCTGCCGGTTTGATCGTTGGTGAAAAGATGACTTTTGTTTCATCTTGTTCAACTGGTTTGATCTCACCTGCGATCAAATGTGGTAACATTTCTAATAAGGTATCGCGCCCTAAGATGCTCATCTTTTCAAAGATCGAAGCTGTATCGTCTTTTGGTCCGATCGGCATCTCTTTTTGAGCTAGCATTGCACCGGCATCCATCTTTTTGACCATATAGATGATCGTGACACCAGTCTTATCATCCCCATTCATGATTGCATACTGCACTGGAGCTCCGCCACGATATTTAGGCAATAATGAACCGTGAACATTGAGCGCGCCGACCTTTGCTGCATGTATCAGTTTAGTAGGTAAAAATTGACCAAAAGCAGCTGTAACGATCAGGTCTGGCTGTAGATCGATGATCTCTTGCATCTCAGGACTACCTGATATCTTTTCTGGTTGCAAAACCTTGATCCCATATTTTAAAGCCATTTCTTTGACCGGTGAAGCTGTTAAGACCCGTTTACGTCCTGTATAACGATCTGGTTGGGTCACAACTGCTTTTACATCATATCCATTGATTACTAGACCTTCTAAGATCGGGGCAGCAAATTGTGGCGTCCCCATAAATACTACTGATGTCATTTCACTTATCATCCTCTTTACTTAACATTATAAAAAATTGACTGGTTCACGATCGATTACGACCATGAGCCCTTTTTTCTCACCGCTTTGGCTTTGTAAGAGCAATTCTTGTAAATACTTTTCCAAAGCGGGTTCTTGTTTATATTTTATCACTAATTGGTAATAAAACCGATTCTTGATCTTTAAGATCGAACTTGGTGTTGGGCCTAAAACTAGCGCTTGTGAACTCAAGCATTGATCGAGTCCTTTTTTGATCACAAAGCTTTCTTTAGCAGCTTCTGCCTCACTTTTAGCACTAACTGTGATCTTGATCGTATAGTAATACGGTGGGTAATTATTCAAATGGCGCAAATTCATCTCGTAGAAGAAAAATTGCTCATAGTCTTGACGACAGGCTAGTTGGATCGCGTAATGCTCTGGATTATAAGTCTGAATGACCACTTGACCGGTCTTATCGGCACGACCAGCCCGTCCACTAACCTGTGTCAAAAGTTGAAAAGTCCGTTCACTCGAACGATAATCTGGCAAACTCAAAGCTGTATCAGCGTTTAGAACCCCAACTAAAGTCACCTCGGGGAAGTCTAACCCTTTAGCGATCATTTGCGTTCCTAATAAAATATCAGCCTCATGCGCCCCAAATTTAGCTAATAATCGCTCATGTGCGCCTTTTTTACGTGTCGTATCAACGTCCATCCGCAAGATCCTTGCTTTGGGTAACAACTTTTCTAACTCAGCTTGGACTTTTTGAGTTCCGGTCCCATAGTAACGGATCTTTTTGCTATCACAACTTGGACAACGGTGCGGGATCGCTTCTTCATGGCCACAATAATGGCATTTCATCGAGTGCGTATCCATGTGTAAGGTCAACGAAACATCACAATTCGGACACTTCAAGACAAAGCCACAATCGCGACACAAAACAAACGATGAATAACCACGCCGATTCAGCATCAAGACGACCTGTTCTTTTCTTGCCAAGCGTTTAGTGATCTGATCAAGCAGTACCTGCGAAAAATCTGGGGCAGGTGCTGTCTTAACAGCTTCACGCATATCGACTAAAGTGACCTGTGGCAAAGAGCTACCATTGATCCGTTTAGTCAAATTCAATTGTTGATAAACACCTTTTTTGGCGCGCGCACGTGTCGCTAGATCTGGGGTTGCCGAACCTAAAACTACCGGGCAATTATGGTATTTTCCACGCCAAAGCGCCACATCCCTAGCTTGATAACGTGGCATATCTTCTTGTTTATAACTTGCTTCATGCTCTTCATCAATAATGATCAACCCCAGATCATTTAAAGGTGCAAAAATAGCCGAGCGCGCACCAACTACGACTTTGGCTTCCTTGCGCTCTATCCGACGCCATTCATCGTAACGTTCACCATCTGATAACGCACTATGCAACATCGCAACATCTTTACCGAAACGCTCTTTGACTCTTTGGACCATTTGTGGCGTCAGTGATATTTCTGGTACGAGCATCAAAGCCGAACGCCCTTGGTCCAATGCATGAGCGATCGCTTGAAGATAAACCTCAGTCTTACCACTGCCGGTCACACCTTCCAATAAAAACGTAGTCGCATTTTTAGCTATTATCGCTTGATCGATCTGTTCGACTGCTCGCTGTTGTTCAGACGTTAATTGCTTAGGTGTAGTCGCTTGGAGCGCCTTATCACCATAAGGATCACGATAGCGTTCTTGCTGGGCTAACTTTAGCCATCCTTGCTGAGCTGCTTTTTTTAATTGATTTAAACTGATCTGCAAACTTGCTTGCAGCTTTGTTTGCAAAAACTTTTGGTGCGAATTTTGATATAAAAATTCTAATAACTCCAATTGTTTATGAGCGTTTTTCCGCACTTTGGCTTTGAATTGGGCATAGTTTTGTTCATCGACTAGCGAAGTCACCACTCCGACCTGCTTTGCTCTAGCCCGATCTTTAACATGATAGACTACTTCTAAATGACCAGCTTGGCGCATTTGTGCCAACTTATTCAATTGTTGTGTCGACAATTTACTTTCATCAAATTCGATCTCTGACTTTCCAGCAAAAAGTGAGTTCAGTTCTTGAGGTAATTCAACAGCTGAAAGCAAACGCAAACTCTTAGAATAGCTTGCACGCATAGCATTAGGCAACATCACTTGTAGGCAACGGATCTTAAATGAAAATGTCTTTTGGGCTAACCAATCGGCTAATTGTAAAGCTTCATTATTCAAAACTGGAGCTAGATCCATTAAACTCGTAACTCGCTTAGGTGCGATTTCAAGCTCATATTCGTCAGTCAGACCGACGATGAAACCTTGGATCTGCCGTTCTCCCTTACCAAAAGGGACGATCACTCGCATGCCTACCTGAGCTTGCCCTTGTAATTCTTGAGGTAACTCATACGTATATGGACGATTAGTTTGCATCGCAGGCACATCAACGATAACTTGCGCATAATGTGCCATCAGCACTCACCTCGTAACTGCAAAGCAAAACTCAAGATCAGATCAGCTAATTGCGTCTTTTTTAGCTTACCAGTAGCTTTAGGTGCGTTTTCCCTTGTCAACAGCCAAGCTTCGTTATCGTCAGCACCAAAGCCGATATCTTTTCGTGAAACATCATTTGCAACTAAGAGATCTGCATTTTTTTGCTGTAACTTTTTAGTTGCATGATATAACAGATCAGTCGTTTCAGCCGCAAAACCAACTAATATTTGATCACGCTTTAATTCACCTAACCGCTTTAAAATGTCTGGATTTTTTACCAGCTCTAATTGCCATGTTTCAGCATTTTTTTTGATCTTTTGTTCCGCAACGGTTTTAACTCGATAGTCTGCCACTGCAGCTGCCATGATCACAATATCTTGTTTGTCATAATAGTTGAGCATCGCTTTTTCTAATTCCGTGGCAGTCTGGACCTTACATATCGTAACTCCTGCTGGTGGTGTTAGTTTAGTCGGACCAGTGACCAGAGTAACTTCTGCTCCTCGGGCTAAAGCTTGCTTGGCTAAGGCATACCCCATTTTTCCACTCGAACGATTAGCGATATATCTGACCGGATCGATCGCTTCTCTAGTTCCACCTGCACTTATCAAAACTTTTTTTCCTTTAAGATCCTGTTCGATATTTTCTACTTCAG
>CAJUNC010000013.1 GCA_910587695.1 uncultured Lactobacillus sp. | reverse complement strand
CGTTACCAACAACGATCGTGAAAGCAGGCACATATACAGCACAATACCAAGCAACCCAAAGTGACGCAGATAAGTATACGCCACTTCCTGACACGATCGAAACACCTAAAGGTAAACTTCCACCAGCAGAAGATGGGATCAAGAATAAAGACGATCTCCCTAAAGATACAGAGTATGCATGGAAAGTAGAACCTGACATAACAGAGCCTGGCGATAAAACAGGAACGATAACTGTTACTTATCCAGATGGTTCAAGTGAAGATGTTATCGTAAAGGTCCATGTGAGATCTGATGCAGAAGAAAATGACCCTAAAGGAAAAGATGTTACTGTTGAACAAGGAAAACTCCCTGATCCAAGTCAAGGTATCAAAAATAAAGATGACCTTCCTGAGGGAACAAAATATTCTTGGAAAGAAAAGATCGATGTTTCTACTCCTGGAGATAAGCAAGGAATAGTTGTAGTAACTTATCCAGATGGTTCAACAGATGAAGTTTTAGTTACTGTTCATGTCACGGAGGTCACTAAAGATGGAGTAAGTGAAAAAACTACGCCTACAGGATCTTCAGAAAGCATTCAAACTGATACAAAACAAAAACAAGAATTGGCACAATTAGGAGACAAGACTGAAACTAAGGCAGGGATCCTAGGCTTATTCTTACTTGCTATTGCAAGTACATTTGGATTGACCGCTTTCAAAAAACGTAAGGAAAACTAGCTAATAAGTTAGCTTCAGAGGTCGCAAAATAAACTTGCGACCTTTTTTGTTTTTTATTGAAAGGTAGGTAGATGATCGGATGAAAGAATGTACTAGTCCAGTTTATGGAACTAAGGCGATCCATGTAAGTCAGATAAGGCCAAGTAGTTATCGGCAAAATGACTTTGCCCCCTTAGAGATGAAATTATTGCATGAAAGTATCAAAAGTGACGGCTATACATTACCAATAGTTTGTTATTATGATAAGGACGAAGAAATCTATATCATTGTCGATGGTTATTATCGCTATCGAGTAATCATTGAATATGCTGATATCTATGAGCGTGAAAAAGGTTTTTTGCCAGTAGTTGTGATCAAAAAGCCCTGTACTGGACGATTAGCAAGTACTATCAGACATAATTGGACTCAAATAGGCTATGGTAAAAAAAATATCGGGAAAATTTTTAATAGGATCCACGAATTGAATTTATCTGATCGGTGGTTAGCTGATCAATTGTGTATGGATCAAAATGAATTTGATCGATTAAGAAAAATGTTGGATAGTTGTAAAATATAATTAAAAAGCGGTCGTAGTTTGAAGTGAAACTATGATCGTTTTTTAGTGTTCCATAAATCTAGCAGCCTTGACCTTGAATTCTTAAGTTTTTAATGTTATAATTAGTTTTGTATTTTGATAACTCGTGAGAGTGAGCAGAGATGCTCACTCTTTTTATTGGAATAAAAAATGCGTTACAATAGAGTTGCAAGTTATTTTAGAGGGGGCTAATGCGTGAGTGTTGTAGAAACAGTAACGAAGCTAGTTACACCGATCTTGGATGATCATCACTTTGAATTAGTTGATATCGAATTTGTCAAAGAAGGAAAAAGTTGGTATTTGCGTGTCTTTATCGACAAAGAAGGGGGCATCAACATCGAAGAATGTGCCCTTGTCAGCGACCAACTTAGTGAGAAGTTGGATAATTGCGATCCAGATCCAATTCCACAAGCTTATTATTTGGAAGTTTCTTCGCCAGGGGCAGAACGTCCATTGAAAAAAGAAAAAGATTATGAACGTGCTTTGAACTCATATATCAATATTTCACTTTACCAACAGCTCGATGGTAAAAAAATATATGAAGGAACAATGACAGCATTATCCAAAGATGAGTTGACACTTGAATATATGGATAAGACCCGTAAAAAAACAATCACGATCCCACGCAAGCAAATTGCTAAGGCGCGGCTCGCAATTAAATTTTAAAAGATTATTTTTACAAGGAGAATCAAACCATGAGTAAGGAATTACTTAACGCATTAGATGCGCTTGAAACAGAAAAAGGAATCAAAAAAGAAATTGTGATCGATGCGTTGGAACAGGCTTTAGTTTCAGCTTACAAGCGAAATTATGATAAAGCTCAAAACGTAGAAGTTGAATTTGACAAGCGTAAAGGTGACATCAAAGTCTATTCCGTCAAAGAAGTTGTCAACAATGTCTTTGACTCACGCTTGGAAGTTAGCTTAGAAGATGCATTAGAGATCAACAAAGCTTATGAAGTTGGTGATACGATCCGCTTTGAAGTGACACCACGTGATTTTGGACGGATCGCAGCTCAAACAGCTAAACAAGTGATCATGCAACGTGTGCGTGAAGAAGAACGCCAAATGATCTATGACCAATACAGCAAGTATGAAAATGAGATCGTCTCTGGTGAAGTTGAACGTCATGATAGCCGTTATATCTATGTCAATTTAGGTAATGTTGAAGCTGTTTTGTCTAAAAAAGATCAAGTGCCTGGTGAAGTTTACAAATCACATGATCGGATCAAAGTCTACATCTACAAAGTCGTTGATCCATCGGCTAACAACAATGAACCAGAAGTTGAAAATAAAGATGGCAAGAAGCGTCGTAAGAATCGTGGGCCACAAGTTTACGTTAGTCGTTCACACCCAGATCTATTGAAGCGCCTATTTGAAAATGAAGTGCCTGAAATTTTTGATGGTACCGTTGAGATCAAATCGATCGCACGTGAAGCTGGTGATCGTGCTAAAGTGGCGGTTTACTCGGCTGAAGAAGGCGTTGATCCGATCGGAACATGTGTGGGGCCACGGGGTGAACGTGTTCAAGCGATCGTCAATGAATTGAATGGTGAAAAGATGGACATCATTGAATGGAGTGAAGATCCAGCTAAGTATATCTCAAATGCTTTGAATCCAGCTAATATCGTTGAAGTTCGCTTTGACCCTGAAAATGAACGTGTCTGCACGGTGATCGTGCCAGATGATCAACTTTCACTTGCGATCGGCAAACGTGGGCAAAATGCTCGTTTAGCAGCGCATTTGACCGGATACAAGATCGATATCAAATCTGAATCCGATATGGCTGCTTTAGAAGCAGAAGTTTCGATCGAAACGACTGAAGAATAGGGGGCACAAACATGGCACAACGCAAGATCCCAATGCGCAAAGATATTGTTACTGGTGAAATGAAACCTAAAAAAGAACTTGTACGCGTCGTGAAAAACAAAGAAAATGAAGTGAGTCTTGATCCAACTGGTAAAAAGGCTGGCCGGGGTGCATATATTCATTTAGATGTGGCTACCGCAAAGAAAGCTCGAGAACAAAAGACTTTTGATAAAGTTTTTGGTGTTAAGATCGAACCTGCTTTTTATGATGAGCTAGTGGCATATGTCGATCACCAAGTTGCACGAGCAGAATTATTTGGCAATGGAAAATAAGATCAAACAAAAAAAAGCTCTAAACTTACTGGGATTAGCTCGGAAGGCTGGCAAGTTGACTACAGGCCAAGATCTGGTCTTAGCAACGATTCGTTCCGGAAAAGCTAAAGTCGTGTTGATGGCAAACGATTGTGGGCAAAGCACCCAAAAGAAATTCACTGATAAGTGTAAGAGCTATGATGTAGCATTAACAACAGAATTTACAAAACAGGAGTTAAGTGCTGCGATCGGCGTCAAGCGTTCATTGATCGCAGTTACCGATCCTGGTTTTGGAAAGAAGATACGCCAGCTTCTTTTTTCTTGATCGAAGAGTACAGAGCTTATTTGATCAGGGATCGAGTAGGTGTGTATTCTTGAAAATAAGGAGAGTGAAGTCATGAGTAAAAAAAGGATTTATGAACTGGCTAAGGAATTAAACGTTAGCAACAAAGAAGTAATTGAAGTTGCAAAGAAAAATGGTTTTAAAGTTGGCAACCATATGTCATCTTTAGACCAAGCTGCTGAAGCTAAAGTTAAAGCTTCATTTGTTAAACCAGTTAAATCTAGTTCACAACAGCAGGCGACTCCTAAAAAAGAAAACAGCGAGAAAAAACAAAATGTTGCTGTAAACAAAAACTCCCAAAATGCGCGGAATACTAATCATTCTAAGCATCAAAATCAAGCATCCGCACAAAGAAATAATGAAAGGCATTCAGGGAAGCGTATGGAAAAAAACAACAACAATAATAATAACGCGAATAACACAAAACATCGTGGCAATAATTCCCAAGGCAATAGCCAAAACAACAACCAAAAGAAAAATAAGTTTTCAAACAATCGCTTTGGCGGGAATAATAACAACCATAAGTTCAATAAAAAGAACAAGAAAAACAAAAATAAGAAGTTCAATCAAAAGAACAATAAACCAGCAGTTCCTCCACGTAAAAACAAGCCATTGCCAGAAGTTTTGGTCTATACAGTCGGTATGAACGTGGCAGATATTGCTAAAAAGATCCACCGTGAGCCAGCTGAGATCATCAAGAAGTTATTTATGATGGGTGTTATGGTCAACCAAAACCAATCCCTTGATAAAGATACGATCGAGATCTTGGCAGCTGATTACGGTATCAAGGCAGAAGAAAAAATCGAAGTTGACGTAGCTGATATCGATAAATTCTTTGAAGAAGAACAAAATAATCAAGATAATTTGACTTCACGTCCACCAGTTGTAACGATCATGGGTCACGTTGACCATGGTAAGACAACGTTATTGGATAAATTACGTCATACCAATGTTACAGCTGGCGAAGCTGGTGGTATCACGCAACATATCGGTGCTTACCAAGTGCGTCACTCAGGCAAAACGATCACATTCTTGGATACACCAGGACACGCTGCCTTCACTAACATGCGGGCTCGCGGGGCAGATATCACTGATATCACTGTCTTAGTCGTTGCCGCTGATGACGGCGTGATGCCACAAACGATCGAAGCTATCAACCACGCTAAGGCTGCTAATGTACCGATCATCGTTGCGGTCAATAAGATCGATAAACCAGGCGCTAATCCAAACCACGTCATGGAACAATTATCAGAGTATGAATTGATCCCTGAAAGTTGGGGTGGCGATACGATCTTCGTTGAGATCTCAGCTAAATTCAATAAGAACTTAGAAGAATTGCTCGATATGATCTTACTTGAAGCTGAAATGCTCGAATTGAAAGCCAACGCTAAGCAACATGGTGCAGGTTCAGTTATCGAAGCTCGTCTAGATAAAGGTAAGGGCTCTGTTGCATCATTACTCGTGCAACATGGTACATTACATGTTGGTGATCCGATCGTTGTGGGTAACACCTTTGGCCGTGTGCGGACAATGACTGATGCTCGTGGTCGTTCGATCAAGAAAGCAACTCCAGCGACTCCAGTTGAGATCACAGGTCTAAACGATGTTCCTGATTCTGGTGATCGTTTCATTACATTTGATGATGAAAAGACAGCACGGGCTGCTGGTGAAGAACGTGCTAAACGTGCCTTGATCAAAGAACGCAACCAAACGACGCATGTGACCTTAGATAACTTGTTTGATACCTTAAAAGAAGGGGATCTAAAAGAAGTTGATCTGATCATCAAAGCCGATGTGCAAGGTTCAGCTGAAGCTTTAGCACAAAGCTTTAAGAAGATCGACGTTGAAGGTGTTCGAGTAAATATCATTCACCAAGCGGTTGGTGCGATCAATGAATCTGATGTTACCTTGGCTGAAGCTTCAAATGCTATCATCATCGGTTTCAATGTACGCCCGACCCCACAAGCTAAGCTCCAAGCTGAAAGTGATAAGGTCGACATTCGCTTACACAACGTTATCTATAAGGCGATCGATGAAGTTGAAACTGCGATGAAGGGTATGTTAGAACCAGTCTTTGAAGAAAAAGTCATCGGTGAAGTTGAAATTCGTGAAACTTATAAAGTATCTAAGTTAGGTACGATCGGTGGGGGCTATGTCACAGATGGTCATATCCAACGTGATAGTGGTGTCCGCGTTATCCGTGATGGTATCGTGATCTATGAAGGTAAACTTGCTTCACTTAAGCGTTTCAAAGATGACGTTAAACAAGTAAAACAAGGTTACGAATGTGGTCTGATGATCGAAAAATACAATGATATCAAAGTAGGCGATCGTATTGAAGCTTACGTGATGGAAGAAGTTCCACAAGACTAATATTTGATTTGAGGAGGAATTTGAATGGCACAACATTATCGTGTGGGTCGGTTATCACAAGAGATCCAAAGGGAAGTCAATGACATTTTGACTAAGCGTGTGCGTGATCCTCGAGTACAAGGCGTGACGATCACGGGTGTAGAAGTGACAGGTGACTTGCAACATGCAACGATCTACTACAGTACATTATCTAATTTGGCTTCTGATGCTGAGAAAACACAGATCGGTTTAGATAAAGCAACAGGTTTGATCAGGCGTGAATTGGGCCAACGCTTGCGTATTTATGTAACGCCTGAAATTAAGTTTGAACGGGATGAATCAGTACGTTACGGTGATCATATCGATGAGCTTTTAAGTAAGCTACACCAGCAAGAAAGTAATCCTTATTGATCGATCATGATTTAAAAATTATGTGTAGATAAAAAGAAGCTGGAAAAATTTTTCTAGCTTCTTTTTTTAGAAAAGAGAGGTAAAAAATGGACGGGATCCTTCCTTTGAATAAAGATCGTGGTATGACGAGCCACGATGCAGTTTTTAAATGCCGGAAAATTTTTAAAACACGTAAAGTTGGGCATAGTGGTACACTTGATCCCAATGTTGA
This sequence comes from uncultured Lactobacillus sp., assembly GCA_910587695.1. Classification (GTDB taxonomy): domain Bacteria; phylum Bacillota; class Bacilli; order Lactobacillales; family Lactobacillaceae; genus Ligilactobacillus. The sequence continues at coordinate 79,767 of CAJUNC010000013.1, read as the reverse complement.
TGGTGTTTTACCGATCTGTATCGGTAGAGCAACTAAGGCAGTCAATTACTTGATGGCTTCGGGAAAAGTTTATAAAGGTGAGATAATTTTAGGCTTTTCAACAGAAACTGAAGATCTTGATGGTGAAGTTATTGCTAAAAAAGCTATCGAACGACCTTTTAGTCAAGAACAGATCGATCAAGCAATGGTACAGCTGACAGGTGAGATAATTCAGACCCCGCCGATGTATTCTGCAGTCAAGGTCGATGGTAAGCGGCTCTACGAATACGCACGTGCCGGGCAAAGTGTTGAACGCCCCAAAAGAAAGATCACAGTCGATTATTTTAAGCAGACTAAACCAAGCACATATGATGTAGCTAAAAAACAACAAACGCTTTATTTTGAAGTCGGTTGTGGTAAAGGAACTTATGTCCGGACTTTAGCGTTAGATCTAGGCGAAATTTTAGGCGTACCAGCTGTAATGTCAGATCTGACCCGTCTGCAAAGTGGGGGCTTTGATCTAAAGAAGAGTGTGACCCTTGAACAGCTGACTAATGCCACTCCAGAAGAACTAGAGACTTACCTTTATCCACTTGAATATGCTTTTCGAAGCTATCCGAAAGTTATCCTGACTGAACAACAGTGGCAAAAGGTTCAAAATGGTGGTTTTTTACCAGCAAATATTTTTAAAGATAAGACGTCAAAGATCTTGTTGATGTATGGTGATAAAGCACGGGCGCTTTATTATTATGATGACAAAAAAGATGTTTTTCGTTCAGAGCAAATGCTTGATCTAACTCAAAGAGGGTAACAGAGATGAAAGTTATTGAATTAGCTGAACCGTATGCTAAAAGTGAGATCTATTCAGGAAGGATCGTCTTAGCACTAGGTTTTTTTGATGGAGTCCATCGTGGACATCAAGCCGTGATCAAGGCAGCTAAACAACAAGCAAAAAAAATGGGTGTCAAGCTAGCTGTGATGACTTTTGATCGGCATCCCAGTGCTATTTTTCAGCATCGTGATCCGCAAAAGATCCAATATTTGACGACGATCACCGAAAAATTATCATTATTTGAAAAATTTGGAGCAGATATTGCTTATGTGGTCAAATTTGACGAAAAGCTTGCGTATTTAAAGCCCCAAGAATTTATCGATAAATATGTCGTAGGTCTAAATGCAGTAGGGATAACTGCTGGCAGTGATTACACATATGGGCCCCATACAGTCGCTAATATGAAAAATTTGCCTAAGTATGCTAAAAATAGATTCGAGATCCAGACTGTCGAGCTACTAAAAGAAGATGAAAAAGTTGGTTCGACTGGGATCAGGGAAGCTTTAGCGAGTGGCAAAGTCGAACTTGCAGCTCACTATTTAGGTTATGATTACCAAACGACTGGGACAGTGGTACATGGCTTTGAACGTGGCCGGCAGATAGGTTTTCCAACTTTGAACATTGAAACGAGTTCTTACAAACAATTGCCAGCAGTAGGGGTCTATGCTGTTGAAGTAGAATTGGATGGTAAACGATACCAAGGAATGGCTTCGATCGGTCATAATGAAACTTTTGGTGATGATCTAGCTAAGACATTAGAAGTAAATCTCTTTGATTTTTCTGCGATGGTCTATGGCAAAAAAGTAACGGTCTATTGGAAAAATTATTTGCGGCCAATGGTGAAATTTAATAGTATCACTGAATTAGTCGTACAATTAGAGGCTGATAAACGGCATTCTGAAGCGTTGCTCAATGTTCAAAATGAAAATTAGCACTCTGCTTGACAGATTGCTAAGAGTTGTGTATATTAATAATTGACTTAGCACTCCATAGTGTTAAGTGCTAAAAGAGGTGATCGTAGTGTTGACTGAGCGACAGTTATTGATCCTTGAAGCTGTGATCCGCAATTATACAGAAGCGGGGCAGCCGATCGGATCGAAGACTTTACAACAACAATTACCGGTCCATGTGAGTTCAGCGACCATTCGCAATGAGATGGCGGTTCTCGAACAGCAAGGATATATTGCAAAGGAACATTCAAGTTCAGGGAGGATCCCTTCACTTAAGGGGTATCGATATTATGTCGATAATTTGATGAAACCTAGCAAACTTGATCGTAATGCTTTGCATGATATTCGCAACTCTTTTGGAAATGAATTTCAGAAGATCGATGAGATCCTAGCTACTTCAGCTAAGATCTTATCCGATTTGACAAGTTACACTGCTATTTCGCTCAAACCTGAAGCTAAGGATCTACGCTTAGAGGGTTTTAGACTTGTAGAGCTTGGCAATCAACAGGTAATGGTGATTTTGGTGACAAGTGACGGTACCGTTGAGAGTCAGACGTTTACGATGCCAAGTGGGATAAGTGGCAGTGAACTCGAAGCTGTTATCCGTCTGATCAATGATAGAGTCGTTGGTCTACCACTAAGACAGGTGATCGTCAGGCTTAATGAATGTTTGCCCCTTTTGAACCGTTACTTACATCAACCTGCTGGTTTCATTGATGTTTTTGGGAATATCTTGAATCGTGCAGCTAAGGAACAGGTTTATGTAGGGGGTAAGATGAATCTTTTGGATTTTTCCAAAGATGCCTCACTTGAACAGATAAAGTCGCTATATTCTCTAGTTGATCAAACTCAAGGGATCGGCAGTTTGGTGGATCCATCTAAAAATGGGATCTCCGTTAAGTTGGGTGATGAATTACCAAGTATTTTGTTACAAAACTATAGCTTGATCTCAGCTACTTTTGATGACGGTAACCATGGACAGGGGACGATCGCGATCCTAGGTCCGACAAATATGCCGTATTCAAAAATGATCGGTCTGATCACTGTTTTTCGTGATGAACTGACTAAGAGGATAAACGATTATTATCAAAAGTTTTAAATTAATTTTATAGGAAAAGGGGTGTTGATGTGGCAGAAGAAGAGATCAAAAATGCTGCAGCAGAGCAAACAGCACCGGATGAAACTGAAGTAAAAAATGATTCAGTGGATGATCCAAAGAAAGAAGAAGCTGTTGATGAAGTCACGGCTTTGACTGATCAGTTAACTGAACTGCAAAAAAAATATGATGAATTAGAAGATCGCTATTACCGTTCAGAAGCAGAAATGGCGAACATGACTAAGCGTTTCAAAAAAGAACAAGAGCAACTTCTTCGTTATGAAGGTCAAGATCTAGCACGTGATATTTTACCAGTTGTTGATAATTTGACGCGTGCCTTGCAAACAGAAGTTGAAGATGCTGGTTCAAAACAGCTCAAGCAAGGGATCGAGATCGTTGCAAGAGATCTCGATAAGGCCTTGCAAAGTAATGATGTGACAAAGATCGCTTCGTTGGGTGAAGAATTTGATCCGACAAAACATCAAGCGGTCAAGTCAGTGCCGGTCGAAGAAGGGCAAGCACCTGAAACGATCGTTCAAGTCTTACAAGAGGGCTATATGTTAAAAGATCGCGTCTTACGTCCAGCAATGGTCGTTGTCGCACAATAATTTTGTAAAAGGGTGAATTTTTAATGTCAAAAATCATTGGTATTGACCTTGGGACAACCAACTCAGCAGTTGCTGTTCTTGAAGGTAAAGAAGCAAAAATTATTACAAATCCAGAAGGTAACCGGACAACTCCATCTGTTGTTTCATTTAAAAATGGTGAAACTCAAGTTGGTGAAGTGGCTAAACGTCAAGCGATCACTAACCCAAATACGATCAGCTCGATCAAACGTCACATGGGCGAAGCAGGTTATACAGTAGATATCGAAGGTAAAGAATACACACCACAAGAAATTTCAGCAATGATCTTGCAATATATCAAAGAATATGCTGAAAGCTACTTAGGTGAAGAAGTTACTCAAGCTGTTATCACAGTTCCAGCTTATTTCAATGACTCACAACGTCAAGCTACTAAAGATGCTGGTAAGATCGCTGGTTTGAAAGTTGAACGTATCGTTAACGAACCAACAGCAGCTGCTTTAGCTTATGGTTTGGACAAGCAAGACAAAGATGAAAAAGTTTTGGTCTTTGACCTTGGTGGTGGTACATTTGACGTTTCCATCCTTGAACTTGGCGACGGTGTCTTCCAAGTGCTTTCTACAAACGGTGATACCAACCTTGGTGGGGATGACTTTGATAACAAGATCATCGATTGGTTAGTAGCAGAATTCAAGAAAGAACATGGTATTGATCTTTCAACTGATAAGATGGCAATGCAACGTCTTAAAGATGCTGCTGAAAAGGCTAAAAAAGACCTTTCTGGTGTAACTTCTGCACAGATCTCCTTGCCATTCATCACAGCAGGTGAAGCTGGTCCATTGCACTTAGAAACAACTTTAACACGTGCTAAGTTCAATGAATTGACACATGATTTGATCGAAAGAACTAAGATCCCTGTACGTAATGCTTTACAAGATGCTGGTCTAACAAATGCTGACATTGATGAAGTCATCTTAGTTGGTGGTTCAACACGTATTCCTGCAGTTAAGGAAGCTGTTAAAGCTGAAACTGGTCATACACCAAACGAATCTGTTAACCCTGATGAAGCTGTTGCTTTAGGGGCAGCTATTCAAGGTGGGGTCATCACTGGTGATGTTAAAGACGTTGTTTTACTTGATGTTACCCCATTATCACTTGGTATCGAAACAATGGGTGGCGTCTTTACAAAATTGATCGATCGCAATACGACGATCCCAACTTCTAAGTCACAAGTCTTCTCAACTGCTGCTGATAACCAACCAGCTGTTGATATTCACGTTTTACAAGGTGAACGTCCAATGGCAGCTGACAACAAGACTTTAGGTCGTTTCCAATTAACAGATATTCCAGCAGCTCCACGTGGTGTTCCTCAGATCCAAGTTACATTTGATATCGACAAGAACGGTATCGTAAATGTATCTGCTAAAGATCTTGGAACTAACAAAGAACAAAAGATCACGATCAAGAGTTCATCTGGTCTATCCGACGAGGAGATCGATCGTATGGTCAAGGAAGCTAAGGAAAATGAAGAAGCTGATAAGAAGCGTAAAGAAGAAGTTGACCTACGCAACGAAGTAGATCAATTGCTCTTCCAAACAGATAAGACATTAGAAGAGATCAAAGGCAAAGTGTCTGATGACGAAGTGAAGAAAGCTGAAGATGCACGTGATGCATTGAAGAAAGCTCAAGAAGAAAATAACATTGAAGACATGAAAGCTAAGAAAGATGATTTGACAAAGATCATCCAAGATGTGTCAGTCAAACTTTACCAACAAGCACAACAAGCTCAAGGCCAAGCTCAAGCTGATGGTGCATCCGCTAGCGAAAACAACGCTGCTGATGATAACACAGTAGATGGCGACTTTAAAGAAGTCGATCCTGACGATAAATAATCGTTACAATGGCTAAATGAAAAGTCAAAGGCCCTTTGTGGACTTTGGCTTTTTATTTTTAAGCAGTTATGTTAATCTAAATTTAAGTGTAATTGCACGGCAAATAACCAATTATTTGGAGGAGAAACATGGAAAAGAATCCTTATGATGTCTTAGGTATTTCCAAAGATGCATCTACTGATGAGATCAAGCGCGCTTATCGCAAACTATCGAAGAAGTATCACCCTGACCTAAACCATGAAGCTGGGGCAGAAGAAAAATTCAAAGAGATAAACGATGCTTATGAGATTTTAAGTGACCCGCAGAAAAAGGCTCAATTTGATCAATTTGGCTCAACTGGAGCTCAAGGCTTTGGCGGTGCTGGGCAAGGCTTTGGTGGTGGCGGCTTTGAAGGTGGCTTCGGCGGTTTTGACGATATTTTCAGTTCATTCTTTGGTGGTGGCGGTGCTAGCCGTTCACGAACAGCGCCACGTCAAGGACGTGATCTGCAATATGAAATGAACTTGACCTTTGAAGAAGCAATTTTTGGTAAGACGACTGAAATTGAATATACTCGTGAAGAAGATTGCGACACATGTAACGGCACTGGTGCTAAACCAGGAACATCACCTGTGACTTGTTCACATTGTGGTGGTCGTGGCTTTGTCCAAGTTGAGCGTCAAACCCCACTTGGTCGTATCATGACACAACAAGAATGTGATGTCTGTGGTGGTACTGGAAAAGAGATCAAAGAAAAGTGTACTACATGTCATGGTTCCGGTCATATCCGTAAGAAGCATGCAGTCGAAGTCAAAGTGCCAGCAGGGGTCGAAGATGGCAATCAAATGCGTTTGCAAGGCCAAGGTGAAGCTGGGGTAAATGGTGGTCCATACGGCGATCTATTTATCGTCTTTAATGTTGCACCAAGTGATACCTTTAAGCGTGATGGCTCTGAGATCTATTTAGAACAACCGATCACATTTGTGCAGGCTACCTTAGGGGCTGAGATCCCTGTTAAGACTGTTCACGGAGATGTTAAGTTGAAGATCCCGGCTGGAACGCAAACGGGAACGACATTCCGCTTACGTGGTAAAGGTGCACCGAGATTGCATGGAACAGGTAATGGTGATGAACGTGTCACAGTGAAAGTTCAAACACCAAAGAGTCTAAATAAACAACAAAAGATCGCATTGAAGGCTTTTGCAGAAGCTTCGGGCGATGAAGTTGCTGATGAAGGAAACTTCTTGGATCGTTTAGTTAAGGCACTAAAAAATGAATAAGATCACAAGATAAAAATTTATAAATTTTCATCTGAAAATGATTGACTTTGATCATAAAAAGACGGTATAATTAACTTTGTTGCGATGGTCTGGTAGCTCAGTTGGATAGAGCAACGGTCTTCTAAACCGTAGGTCGTGAGTTCGAATCTCACCCGGATCATTTTAAATGAAGTTAATACCAGTTAAGAAAAGGCAAAACGTTGTTATATCAGCGTTTTGCCTTTTTTGTTTTATTGAAAAAACAGTTAAAAACAGTAGGAATTTGAAAAGTTGTTGCACAAATGTTGCACAAATTACTCAGCCAGCAAAGCGAGATTTTTCTTGATCTCACTTATTTGTGTTTGCTGATATTCATGGATAAGATAGGCATAAGTATCAGTCGTAGTAGATAGATCCGAGTGACCTAATCGCTTAGAAATAACAAAAATATCGATCCCTTTGCTAAGTAGATAGGCAACATGTGTATGACGTAGCGAATGGAAGTGAAAGGATGGTTTCTTGATCTTGGCTTGTTTTAAGAGCGCGCGTAATGTATTATTTGCAGCCGCTGAAGTTGGGATCTGACCACGTGCATTTTCAAATACCATATTGCTATTATTTTCTTTGAGTTCAGCTAACCAATCAAGCAATTGTTGTGTTACGTTTACAGTCCGATTAGATGAATCATTTTTCGTTGCTTTAAATCCACCACCACTTTGATAGTCCCAAGTCTTATTGACTGTGATCGTTTGACGTTGATAATCGATGTCGTCCCAAGTAAGTGCCATGATCTCACCAATACGCATTCCAGTCATGATGTTAAGATCATGTAGCGAGACGTATAGCGCTTTTGACGCCCGTTTAAGCAAAGATCAGTTAATCGCTTGAGTTCATCAAGTGAGAGGTAGTCTATCTTTCTAGTTCTTGCAGGGTCGAATACGAGTTGGATATTTTCAGTGAAGTTTTTTCGGATGATCTCGTCGTACATAGCTGAGCTAACACAAGCTTTGATCATTGAGTGCATGATCCGAACGGTATTTTTTGAGCGTTTCGTACCGTATTGATTTAGAAAGACTTGATAATCATGACGAGTAATGTCTTGGATCGCAATGTCTTGAAAGTACTCGTTGATCTGTCTTATTGCAACTTCATATCGTTTTTGCGTTGAGTGCTTTGAAGTAGGTTGTTTATATACTTGATACCAATTAGCAAAATACTCAGAAAAGGGGATTTTCTTTTGCTTGATATTAATACCTGTAAATAGTTGTTGCTCTAATTCGACTGCGTACTGACGAGCTTCATTTTTAGTTTTAAAGCCACCTTTAGATTTTTGCTTTAGTACGCCATTTTTATCACGCCAAGAAACTCGAACATGATAGCTCTTACCACGTTTGACGATACTTGCCATATTATCGCTCCTTTCGAATGTATGTTCTTTTGTTGTGATATTAAAACCCGTCATTTGGACGGGTCGGAATAATTGCTATTTTTTAAATTGTTTACCGCATTTTAAACAAACAAAATCAGTTTTCTTCGTTCGTTTACCCGCAAATCCAGCCATCGTCCCAAAACCACCGATCAAAACAGCGCCACCTACTGCTTTACCGACAGAAAATCCTTTTTTATGTACGCCAAGAGGTTGAACGTTGGTGCTTTTACATTTCGGGCATTTGATTTTAGTTCTACTTTTAAGTTGTTGTTTCTGTAACTTGAGCTCGTTTTTCTTGAGTTGCATATCTAGTTTCTCGGTAGCAGCTTGCTTTTTGATAGCTTTAGCATTTGCTTTTGCAATTCTTTCTTCCTTCATTTTTTCAAGGTGTTGTTCGTTGTCGCGTTTGATTTCTTCTGGTGATCGTTTATCTTTGAAAGTTGGGTTAGTACCGATAAGTAACCAAATTGCAATAAAAACGATAAACCCTAAATGTGGAATATTCCATAAGCTGATGTTAAGAATACCCGTTATTAAACCAGCGAAAGCCCCATAAGAAAATCCTTTTACGGAATCGCCTTTCCAAAACTTTGGTTCATTGCTGTTTTGATCATTCAATTTTAAAACCTCACAATCATTGGTTAATACCCGCCTTCGGTCTGAATCTCTCCAGAAGTTTCTAAAATATCTGGAGTAGATTGCAGAGCTTCCATCGGAGTCATGCCAAAATGTTGAACTTTGTATGCAGCAGGGGTCATCCCGTATTTATTAAGAAAGTCTGTTAACGTACCATCGAACGGCGGTAATTCACCATTCAGTGTTTGAGAACTTGTCTGCTGTTGTTGTGAATCACTATCTGAAGTAGTTGGATATTCAGTGGCAGATGAACTTTCTTGTGTTGTAGCCTCAAGCTCGGCAAAAGCATTATCGGCATCAATTTCATTTTGTTCAATAGATGCACTGTCAGCTTGAGATTGGCTGTCTCGTTTTTGTTGCTCACTTTCAGACGCTTTTTTCTTCGAGGATTCTTTGGCAAGCCGTTCTGATTTAGCCTTGCTACTACTGAGTGCATCAGCTTTATTACTTGATTGATCAGAGCAACCAGCAAGCGACAATAGGCTTAAACACAAGAGAGCAGATGTAATATGTCTCTTATTCATTGGTATCACCTCCTATACATTTCAGCTTTTAACGTCATCAGTATTTGGACGAGTGTTATTTTTAATATGCATTATTCGTATTACCAGTATCATCAGAATTAGCATTTGCTTCGACTTCTGCATTGGCTTGTTGGCCCTTTTCTGTTGGTGTACCATCTTGATTTAGGTAGCCATTTTGCTTAGCCCACTCAACTTGATCTTGAACCCAAGAATCTGAATTGCCATAAACATCAGTACCAGGAGCATGATCTTGACCAGGCATTACAGGATTACCTTTAGAATCGTAGCCACGTTCCATATTAATTTGACTCTGAGTTTTTTGTTGAGGCTGCGCAGGGGCTGTTTGTTGGGCTTGAGTTTGTTCACTGCTTTGTTGTATTTGGCTAGAAGCTTGTTCAGATGCAACTTGTGCTTCACTTTCAGCCTTAGCAGACTCACTGGCAGCTTTTTGGCTTTCAGCTTTCTTTTTACTTTCTTCTTTTCTTTTTGATGATTCTTTTGCAAGTTTTTCAGATCTAGCCTTACTACTGGAGCTTGCTTTGCTGTCGTCAGATTGGCTAGTGCATCCAGCAAGTAAAAATGTTGTTAGTAGGGCAGTAACAGCCAATTTTGTAATTTTATTCAATTTGATCATTCTTTCTATATGTATCAGCTTTTAACGTCATCAGTATTTGGACTACACGCTATTAGGATCGTCTAGCATATTTTTGATTTGCTTATCAAAATCAGAAGTGATCTTCTGTGTCTTATTGAAGATATCATATTCATCTGAAGCTTTTTGTTGAGCATCTTTCATAGAAATAGAGCCATGTCCTTCATTCCACGTAATCAAAGTAGCCAGTAACGTTTCTTTCTAACTGTTTGATTTGTTTTTCGTCTAAATAGTTTTTAGCGATCTTAGTGTCAGATTTAAGGATCCTGCCATCTGGAGCATTTTTCCAAGTCGTAAGTCCCATGTGTTCTTTATTATGATCAGCAGTGTGATAGATTATCTCGGCTGCAGTCTGATCAGTAATAGCATAGTGGAACTTATTTTGAACATTGGCATAGAATCTATGTGTGATAGGACTGTTTTTATCGTAATCGACACTGATCTCAGCAAAAATATCAGTGATCTTTTGCCAAATTCGTCGCTCACTAGCTCTGATGGATCTAACACGTTCAAGAAGTTCATCAAAATAGTCTTTACCTAACAGCGTTTCGCCTTGCTTTAGTCGTTCATCATCAAGTACAAAGCCCTTGATCATGTATTCTTTAAGCGTTTGGGTAGCCCATTGACGAAAACGAGTTGCTTGGATCGAGTTAACACGATAGCCGACAGAAATTATCGCATCAAGGTTGTAATAATTGATATTGCGAGTTACATCATGACCACCTTCATTTTGAACTATTCGGAATTTCCGAATAGTTGATTCCGGAGAAAGCTCCTCAGTGGAATAGATTTGTTTTAAGTGTTCGTTGATAGTGGAAACACTTTTTCCAAATAGTTGTGCGATAGATTTTTGACTTGCCCAAATAGTTCCTTGGTCTACAATAACATCAATAGTTACATTGCTATCATCTGTTTTATATACTAGGAACTTCGTAGGTAGGGTGGACATAATTGTAACTCCTTTCCAAATTTAATGAGGGGACGCCGTGCTATGGCTAAGCCTGAAAAGCTATTCAGAGATGCCCAGCAATAAAATTCAATCAAGAACTATGTATCAGCTTTTAACGTCATCAGTGTTTGGACGTATTATTGATATAATTCTTTTTTGTGTCTTATAAAACCGCCATGGAGACGGGCTGTAAATTGATTTATTTTAGTTCTGATTGTGTTTTAGATGTTAATTGACCATTAGTAAACTGGAGCGTTGCATTAGCATACGAACTACCTTTGATACCAGTTAACCAAATAGCTGTAATCTTTGTTTCACCACTAATGACCAGTTCATTTAAACTATCAGGCTCACCGTAATTTTTGATGATTTCATCGTATGATGCACCAGTTTGGATCTGGTTAAATGCATCTAAAGTTAATTTTTCTTCACGTTTTCCAAATTTAAATCCGCTAAGATCCTTAGTTACAACCTTATCGTCTACAAAGTGAAGCATTATAGTGACTCCATTTTTAGTCCAAGTACCAGTTTTAGCGGAAGTGCCTTGAAATTTTGTAGGCTTACCTAGTGATTTTTTAACTTCATCAAGTGTTGAACCACCATTTCCGGAATCCATAATATCGCCAACTTTGATACTATTAAATTTGTTACGAAGTTCTGTATTTTTCAAGACAACTTCATTTTTAGCACTCGATGAACTCGATGATGTATCTTTTTTAGAATCAGTCGAGCCGGCACAAGCAGATAAAACAATGGAACAAACTCCCAATAAAGCAAAAGATAATAATTTCTTTTTGTACATAGTAATTCTCCTTTTTATGTGTAATCAGCTTTTAACGTCGTCAGTATTTGGACAGTAGCATCAGGACACCGTGTCACTAAGAGCAGGGATGTACATAGATTCCTATTCTTAGAAATCTGATATAAATAAAATTGCATCCTTGTCTTCATATATACGGCTTATTCCTGCTCCGATTTGGCTAGAATTAACAGTGCCAAGACCATTTAGTAATCCATCTAAAGTAACCTGACCATCTTTGTCGGGGTGCAATTTCTTATCTGTAACTACTAGAAATAAAGCATTGCTATCTTTAGGAGATAATAGATAGTGATATTCCCCTAACTTATCTTTACCGTTACCTGAGTCTACAATATGAAAATTATGTAAGGATACTGCTTTACCTGTTAGTTCGCCACTAGTGTACTGATCCATGTTTTTAACATCAAATAGAGTAGTAATATCTGGATTTTCAGTAGTAACCTCAGATGAAGCTTCACTTTCACTAGAATCTTCTTCATCAAGTGAAGTATAGCTTGACTCTTCACTTGAACTAGATGAAGAGTCATCGTCTTCATATGAGCTGTCTGTATCATCGGATAATAGACTATCGAGTTCAGATGATTCTTTTCGTGATTGAGCTTCAGCTGCCGCTTCTTTTGCATTTGTTCTATAGGCATAAATAGCGGGGGCGCCCAAAAAGAATACTAATCCAAATAGCATCACCAAAACAGGAATTCTAAAATTTCTGTTTTTTGTTAAATTGAATATTAGCCAAATAAGTCCTACAACAAATGATATTAAGCCTACATAACAAAGAGTTTCCAAAAAATAATACATAAAAATTTCCCCCAATTTAAGAGTCCAGCTTTTAAAGTCATCAGTATTTGGACTGTGTTTAAGTTAATGATTCACCAAAATAAAAATTTTCTGGCACGCCATAAGAATAATTTAGCTGTTTTATCTCACTAGCGTATTCCCCATTTTCTTCACAGTAAAAAGAATTACATAGCTCAAAACTAAATAAATCAGCTTCACGTTCCATGCTAGATCTAAAATGCATGTTACTATCATAAGAACAAGCGATACCAGTATGCTTGAAGATATGTCCTAACTCATGTCCGCAAACGTAATATTTTGCGTTGCTTTCATATAAGCTGTCTGACATGAGTATTACAGGTTGGTCGTAAAGATAGATTGTTTTCGCTAGAGGATTAAGCATATCTATATACTTGATAGGAATATCAAAATACTTTGCGATTTCAAGCGGATCATATGTATCAGTTTGATCGTAAATTTTTTCTAAAATTTTCCTATATTTCCACATAACGAAACACCACCTAAAACTTAAATCCACCTTTTTCTTCTTTCCTTTTCTTAAATTCATCATGATATCTATAGAAAATTTGAGTTAAAGCTATCTCGAGCTTTTCTCTATCTTCTTGTGTGACTTTTCCATCCCCAAAAGTCATCCCATTATCCAAATTATCTTCAAGAAATTTTTTCAAGTCTTTTGTTTCTTGTTCTTCACTGGAATCTTTAGTTTTTTTTCTGCCTAATAGATAGTCAGTAGAAACATCGAAAATTGCTGCGAGCTTATTTAGCTCAGACGTAGAAACTTTTCTAGTACCGCTTTCAATTTTACTAATGTATGAATTGTGTATTCCCATAAGTTTTGCAAGCTCACTTTGTGACAAGTTTCTAGATTCTCTCAAATTGATGATGTTGTTTCTTAATCTATCGTCAGATGATATTTCTTGAATCATGTCTTTCACCTCTTAAATCATGTTATTTGCGTATTTCGCATTGTTTTTTACGCAATAACAATAACATATTTTGCGAAAAAAAGATAAATAAAATGCAAAAAATGCTTTACTTTGCGTAAATCGCATGGCGATATAATAAATGAAGATGAGCGAAAAACGCAAATTATTAAGGAGAGGGAGGAACAGAATGCCTAAAGTTAATTTGAAATTAATCAAACAACGAAGAACAGAATTAGGTCTCACTCAAGCTATGATGGCAAAAGAATTGAATTTAGCTTTGCTTGTGAGTGGGCGCTTTTATTATGCCTAGATCGTGTAGTCAGGAGGAGCCATCATGGATAATGAAGAAGTATTAGACCTAACGGCAACTGAAGAGGAACAAGCAAAGCCGTATAAAACATTTGAGTCGCAATCTGATTTGGATAGCTATACGGATAAGCGAGTAGCTAAAGCTTTAGAAACGGCACGTTCTAAATGGAATGATGAGCTTGATACCAAGTTAAAAGAGCGTGAAGACGAAGCTAAGCGCCTTGCCAGTATGAATGCTAAAGATCGTGCTGAAGCTAAGCTAAAGAGTCGTGAAGAGGCTTTAAAGCAACGTGAGCATGAACTAAACATGAAAGCATATCGTATCGAAGCACAAAAGCAATTAGAAGAGCAGAAACTACCTGCAGATCTTGTTGATTTGGTATTGACTGATGACGCTGAAAAGACGCACAGCAATATTCGCAAACTTGCTGAGTCAGTTGATATGTTGGTCAAAGCACGAGTCGAAGAGCTATCTAAGACGGATAGTCCAAAGGAAAGTGCAGGTTTTAAAACTAGTGACAACTCAATGAATGATATTGCTAGCTTTGCACAAACCAATAGATTAATTAAATAGAGGAGGGCTTACAATGCCACAAACATTTGATCCAAATAACGTAACACTTTTACAAAAACGAGATGGGAGTATTCCAGAAAAGCATGCGATCTTGACGATCCAAGAGATCATGCAAAATTCAAAAGTCATGCAACTTGGTAAGTATGAAGCTATAGATGGGTTAGAAAAGAAATTTGATGTCTTCGTTAAAGGTGGCGGAGCTTACTGGGTAGATGAAACTCAAAAGATCCCAACGACCAAAAGCGAATGGAAGACAGGCGCTTTTGGTCGTTTTTTAGTATACGGAGGGATGGATATGTGAAGTCTAATTCCTACACTACGCAAATATGTTAGGTATTTTGGATCGGCAGTTCTATCAGATTGTGAAAATGCAGTCTGATGATAGTCAATATTAAAGGAGTTGAGTTTATAGGTGTTGTTCCGCCTGAAAATAGCATACTCAATCACCCAAGAAAATTTACTAATGCAAAAAGCTTACAAAGTAGCCAAAGAAGCTAGAGACTGGTTACCGTTGATATGTAAAGGCATTCCATGTGGGATGTTTTTTTCTTTTGCCCATATGCTGGCAGCGTTAGAAGTTGCAAGGCAAAACAGTCAAACAAGACTTTAAAAACTTTGGATCAAGAAGAACAAAACGTACAAAAACATGCACAAGAGCAAACATCTGAACAATAGGAAAAGATATTTATACGTGATTTAGTCAAGAGAAAGAAGATGAAAAATGGGGCAAGGATCGGATAATGTAGAAATTGGATACTTATATTTTGATGCTAAAGATTACTTGATTAAGCCAGAAAAAAATTTCTGAATTATATAAATTGTTTGAACGATATGTAGGCAAGAACTCAGGTGTAAATAGGTTAACTGTTACTGATAGAAATTACGATCATATCGATAATAGAATTTTGCTAGTTATTGCGGAAAGCTCGGCTTATACGTTTGATGGGGAAAACATTGAGGGATTTATCATGGGATTAGCAAAGTACATTGGCCATACACGCGAATATGCTCCTTACAATTATACATAGGTACAGTTATTAAGAAATATAAGGATGAGAACTATTATGTGAATTGTTGATTTATTTTTTAACGATACTCTTTTTATTTTTGATAAAAGTTAAAAATCTAGAATTCTTGTTAGGGAAATTTGATTTTAGCTAAATAAATTAAAAAACATTTACTTTATTTATTAAATAATAAATAAAGTAAAAACATTGATATAATTTATACAAAAATAACATTTAAACTCAGGGAGGTTACAATGTAAACGCTCTTTTTGTGGAATAAAAACACTTTTTTAGTACTAAAGCATAATAAGAGATTGAAATTTCCTTAGTTAAAAATTAATATATTTATGTAAAGTATTAAAAAATTTAATATATTTTTATTTATATACTGGAGGAATAAAGATGCTTTCTAAAAACAATCATGAACTCTTAGCTAAAAAGATGGAATCTAAGAAGCAACGATTTGCGATCAAACGATTGACGGTAGGAGTAGCCTCTGTTTTAGTTGGCACCACATTTATGGTTCAAGGAGGGGAAAAAGTACATGCGGATGAAGCTGTACAACAGGAAAATAGCGCTGTTCAAATTGATGCTAGTTCAGAATCAAGTAATGAAGTCGTTTTGAAAAATGAAGCACCTACTTCTACGACAGAAGCATCATTGTCACAAGAAAATGCAGAAGTAGTGGTGTCTGACAAAGAAGATGAAGCTATTACAGAAAATCAAGAAACTAATAGTAAGTTGGAAAATAAAGAAGCTGACGATACTTTAGAAAATAAAGAAGTTACTTTGCAAAATGATATCCCAAATGAAAGTATGGATGTTGATGTAGCTAAAGAAAATACCTCCCAAGATGCAGTAAGTTCAGTTACACCGGTTTCTAAAGCTAGCAATAGTAATAGTAGCTTCAGAACCGTCCAAGATAGCAATGAAATGCAAATTTATACTACGTCAAGTCCGATAAATTATGGGCATAATGGAGATAATAAAACTGCTAAGATCACGTTTTTAGCAGGATATATTCAAAAAGATCAACATACAAGTCAAACTGAAACTATTCGGTGGGTCATTAAATATAAACCAACAGTTGTTCTTGGAAAGGCAACTTCTGCACCAGTCGGTATAAGGATTACAGCCAATAATGCCTATACGCTACCTGATTTTCTTTTGTTTAACGGGCAAAGAATGCCTAGAGACCCAATGTCAGGAAACTCAGGAGAAGCCTTATACTATTCAAGTGCTGTTAAAGCAAAGATCAATGCTGAAAATACAATAGAACTAACTACTATCGTAAAAGGGCGATCGCCAAAAACAACAGGGATCAGTTTTGACTTTGGGACAAGCAATAATCCAAATGACACAAAAAAGATCGATCCTCTTGAGCACACGTATGCCCAGGCGCGTAACTTAATGATCGTTACAGCTAAAATGGATGAGAAAAAATATGAAGCGTTCTTAAAAGAAGTGGAGGCTCCCGAGGATAAGATCGAGACAAGTGAGATCCCATTTACAGTAGAGTATCAAGCAGATCCTAATTTGGAAGTTGGAAAAACAGTTATTGTTCAAGAAGGAGTAAATGGAGAACAAACTAAGACTACGAAGTATACTATTCAAAACGGAAACGTTATTGAAAATGTAAGTGATCCAGTAGTGACAAAAGATCCAATAACTGAAATCATTAATGTTGGTACGAAGTCTAAAATTGAAAAAACTGAAATTGCTTTTGATACTATTTACCGTGGTGATGAATCAAGACCAGCTAAAGCCGAAAGTATCGCTAATACAGGAGTCAAAGGTGAGATCACGACAACTACTACGTATACGCTAGATCCACGAACTGGGAATGTGACAGCAAATGAACCAACTAGTGTGACAACGCGTGAAAAGATAGATCGGGTGATAGTTATTGGTACTAAACCAACGATCACAGAAACAGAGATCCCATTTGAAACGAGCGTTCAATTGGATGAAACGATGAATGCAAGTGATCCAGAAGTGATCGTAACAGTTGGTAAAGTCGGTAAAAAAATAGTAACGACGACTTATGCGGTCGATGCTAAAGGTAAGATAACAGAAAATACGGTAGAAGAGACTGTGCAACCGGTAACTCAAGTGGTGAAAAAAGGTGTAGGAAAAGAAAGTGATATCAGCTATCAAGTCATCTACCAAGCAGATAAAACAAAAACAGCCGGTGAAAAGACGATCAGTGTCAAAGGAAAAACAGGTGTCCGCCATCCAAATGGAACAGTAATGACACCTGCAGTAGATGAAGTGGTCTTAGTTGGGACAAAACCAAGTGTGGTCGAAGAAGTGTTAGCATATCAGACTCGTTATGAAGAAGATGCGATGATGAAAGCAGATGAAGCACCGATCGTCTTAGTAGTAGGTAAAAATGGTAAGAAAGTAACGACGACGACTTACAAATTAGATACGACAACAGGTAAAGTAACAGAAAACACACCTCAAGTTGAAGTGACTGAACCTGTAGATGAAGTCATCAAAAAAGGTGTAGGAAAAGAAAGTGATATCAGCTATCAAGTCATCTACCAAGCAGATAAAACAAAAACAGCCGGTGAAAAGACGATCAGTGTCAAAGGAAAAACAGGTGTCCGCCATCCAAATGGAACAGTAATGACACCTGCAGTAGATGAAGTGGTCTTAGTTGGGACAAAACCAAGTGTGGTCGAAGAAGTGTTAGCATATCAGACTCGTTATGAAGAAGATGCGATGATGAAAGCAGATGAAGCACCGATCGTCTTAGTAGTAGGTAAAAATGGTAAGAAAGTAACGACGACGACTTACAAATTAGATACGACAACAGGTAAAGTAACAGAAAACACACCTCAAGTTGAAGTGACTGAACCTGTAGATGAAGTCATCAAAAAAGGTGTAGGAAAAGAAAGTGATATCAGCTATCAAGTCATCTACCAAGCAGATAAAACAAAAACAGCCGGTGAAAAGACGATCAGTGTCAAAGGAAAAACAGGTGTCCGCCATCCAAATGGAACAGTAATGACACCTGCAGTAGATGAAGTGGTCTTAGTTGGGACAAAACCAAGTGTGGTCGAAGAAGTGTTAGCATATCAGACTCGTTATGAAGAAGATGCGATGATGAAAGCAGATGAAGCACCGATCGTCTTAGTAGTAGGTAAAAATGGTAAGAAAGTAACGACGACGACTTACAAATTAGATACGACAACAGGTAAAGTAACAGAAAACACACCTCAAGTTGAAGTGACTGAACCTGTAGATGAAGTCATCAAAAAAGGTGTAGGAAAAGAAAGTGATATCAGCTATCAAGTCATTTACCGAGCAGATGAAACGAGACCTTTAGGGGTAAAAACAGTTAGTGTGAAGGGGCAAAATGGTATCATGCATCCAAATGGGACGATAACGAAAGCCCCAGTTACTGAAGTGGTCCTTGTAGGTATCAAACCTAATGTGGCAGAAGTAGCAGTACCATACCATGTTGTTTTGATCGAAGATAGTACAATGTTGAAAACTGATCCAAAGATCGAAATCGTCGCTGGTAAAGATGGAAAAGCGATCACAACAACTAGTTATGCACTCAATGAAACGACAGGCCTTGTAACGGTCGCTAACGTTGCTAAAGAGTTGATACCAGCTATTGATCAAGAGGTCAAAGTAGGTATTGGAGAAAATAAAGAGATCATGTATGAGACACGCTATGTTGCTGACGAAGAGCTTGAAGCTGGTGTTACAGAAGTGCGAGTAACTGGTCAGGTGGGGGTTCGTCATCCAAATGGTACTATAACGACAGAACCAGTAACAGAGATCATTGCGGTTGGAACGATGCCAAAGATCAGTGAAGAAATTCTTGGATTTGAGACGATCTATCAAGAAGATCCAAACTTACCACTAGGAGAAATGTGTGTTATCACACCAGGAAAAGAAGGGATCAAACGTCTAATAACGACCTATACTGTTGATGAAGTAACAGGAGAATTGATCGAAATGACGTCAGAAGAGATCACTGAACCACAAGCAGAGATCGTTGCCAAGGGAACTAAAGTTACACAAAAAGAAGTTGTTAAAACCCCTGAAGTGAAATCTGTAGTGGCTCAAACAAAAGAACAGCCAGTACCTAAATCACAAGAATTACCACAAATGGGTGATAAAAATAAAGCTGATACAGCAATGCTCTTAGGTAGTTTAGGAGTCTTAAGTGCTTTAGGGCTTGTAGCGTTTAGCAAAAAACGTAAAGAAGAAAGATAAGATCAGGATCAAAACGAATTTGAAGTAGTAAGAAGATACTAGGGACAGCTTAGTTATCTGGAAAAATTAAATAATGGAATAGGCTGAAAATCAACACTTTGACTGTGGTTTTCAGCCTATTTTTATTGTCTGTGACTTATTGTACTATTTTTTGGTATCCGTTATCTCATTAATTAGTTCGTTTTTTTAAAAACAAAATATTTAGTAATTTTTCCTAAAAGTTAAGCTGTTTATTTTACAAGTGTATTATCTAAATGTTATATTGTAAGCGTATTCATGATGTGAAATTTATATTTTTGGAGGAATTAGTTATGGATCTAGCAAAATATATCGATCATACGATCTTGGCACCGAATGCAACTGAAGAACAAGTAGAAAAGATAATTTCTGAGGCGTTAGAATATGGATTTGCGTCAGTCTGTATCAACCCATATTGGGTCAAAAAAGTGGCTCAAAGTTTAGCTGATAGTGATGTTGAAGTTTGTACGGTGATCGGGTTTCCTTTAGGCGCTAATAAGACCAGTATCAAAGTCAGTGAAGCTAAAGAAGCTATCGCTGATGGAGCAGATGAGCTTGATATGGTGTTAAATATCGGCGAATTAAAGGCCAAGCATTACGATGCTGTCAAAACAGATATCAAGGCGGTGGTTGATGCATGTCATGCAGAAAATAAATTGGTCAAAGTTATCATTGAGGCTTGCTTATTGACAGATGAAGAAAAAATCAAAGCTTGTGAATTGTCAAAAGAAGCTGGGGCTGACTATGTTAAAACATCCACTGGTTTTTCGACCGGTGGTGCAACAGTAGCTGATATTGAATTGATGCGAAAGACTGTCGGACCAGATATCGGTGTCAAAGCCTCTGGCGGTATCCATTCCAAAGAAGAAGCTTTAGCCTTGATCGAGGCTGGAGCTTCACGTTTAGGTGCGAGTGCAGGAGTCAAGATCGTTAATAGTTAGGATGTGAGTGGAATGCGATTTAAACGTGTATTTACATTAGTGATCGACTCAGTAGGGATCGGAGCCGCTAAAGATGCAACTAAATTTGGTGATGAGGGTTCTGATACTCTAGGACATATTACTTCTTATTGGGATGGCAAGTTAAAATTACCTAACTTAACGGCTTTAGGTTTGGGAAATATTCGTGCTGATTCACCATTAGTAGGTGTTTTACCAGTTGAAGACCCATTAGCTTACTATGGTAAGATGCAAGAGATCTCGGTTGAAAAAGATAGTATGGACGGTCACTGGGAAATGATGGGTTTGCCAGTTACTGAACCGCTGGGCTTTTTTCCCAATGGATTCCCAGAACCGTTGATCAAGGCGATCGAAGAATTTAGTGGGCGTAAAGTGATCGTCAATTGACCGATCTCTGGGACCGAAGTGATCGCTAAATATGGTGAAGAGCAGTTGAAGACTGGAGACTTGATAGTGTATACCTCGGGGGATTCAGTCTTACAGATCGCATCTAATACAGCGATCATTCCACTTGATGAGTTATATCGGATCTGTAAATATGTCAGAGAAATAACGATCGATGAATATCACATTGGGCGTATTATTGCACGTCCTTATGTTGGTAAAGATAAAAGTGAATTTAAACGAACATCTGACCGCCATGATTTTACTTTAGTACCTCCAAATGATACGGTCCTGGACATGTTGGGCCAAGCCGGCTTTGAAGTTATCGGAGTCGGGAAAACTAACGATATTTTTTCGGGTAAGGGGATCGATAACAAGATCCATACTGAAAGTAATGATGACGGGATGACCAAGACGATCGAAGTTGCCCAAACAGATTTTACGGGTTTGTGTTTTACGAACTTGGTCGATTTTGATGCGATGTATGGTCATCGCCGTGATAGTGAAGGGTATGGCAAAGCTTTGGCAGCATTTGATGAACGTTTGGGCGAGTTACTAGAGATTCTACAAGCTGACGATCTATTGCTGATCACAGCTGATCATGGTAACGACCCTGGATTTAAAGGAACCGATCATACACGTGAATATGTGCCATTGTTGGCTTATTCACCAAGTTTTTCTAAGGGTAGTTCGTTAGGGATCCGTGATACTTACGCTGACTTAGGTGCAACGATCCTAGATAATTTTGAGTTACCAAATAAAACGGACGGCAAGAGCTTTTTAGCCGATTTACGGAGGAATTAAGATGAGTGAACATATTGAAGCCAAGAAGGGTGATATCGCTAAGGTCGTTTTGTTACCGGGAGATCCTTTACGAGCCAAACATATTGCAGAAACGTTTTTAGATGATCCGATCTGTTATAATACAGTTCGTAATGCATTGGGTTATACAGGAACTTATAAAGGAATAAAGATCTCGATCCAAGGAACAGGGATGGGGATCCCATCAACTTTGATATATGCTGAAGAGCTGATCAATTACTACGGGTGTGAGATCTTGATCCGTGTCGGTACATGTGGCGGAATGGCGCCAGAAATAAAAGTTAGAGATGTTATCTTAGCACAATCGGCAACGACTGATTCGGCCATCATTCAAAATACTTTTGGCAGTGGTCTTTATTATGCGCCCACAGCTGATTTTAGCTTGCTCGATCATGCATATGCTGTGGCTAAAAAAGAGCAGATCGCAGTTAAAGTCGGTAATATCATCTCAGAGGATCGTTTTTACAATGAAGAGATCGATCGAGAAAAATTGATCCAATATAATGTGTTAGGCGCTGAGATGGAAGCGGCAGGCCTATATCTGATCGCAGCTAAGTATAATGTAAGAGCCTTGGCCGTTTTAACGATCAGTAACCATATTATAAGTGGCGAATCAACGCCAGCATCTGAGCGTGAAAGATCATTTAATGATATGGTAAAAGTTGCACTTGAAGCTGCAGTTTCACAAGTTAAAGCATAGAAAGGTGGAAGCTACAATGCGAATGGTAGATATTATCGAACGCAAACGTAATGGAGCAGAATTAACAAAAGAAGAGCTACACACTTTTATTGAGGGTTATACTAAAGGCGAGATCCCAGATTATCAAGCTAGTGCTTTTTTGATGGCAATATATTTCAATGGGATGACGGCTAAGGAACAAGCAACCTTTGCTTTAGAGATGCTGCATTCAGGTGATAAAGTCGACTTGTCGCTGATCCCAGGGATCAAGGTCGATAAACACTCAACTGGTGGTGTGGGGGATAAGACCAGTATCCCTTTAGCTCCGATGATCGCTGCGTTAGATATTCCTATCCCGATGATCTCAGGTCGTGGTTTGGGACATACTGGAGGAACATTGGATAAATTGGAAGCGATACCAGGATTTAAGGTCGAACTGAGTGAAACTGAATTTATCCAGCAAGTTAAAGATATCAACTTGGCGATCATCAGTGCTACTGGTAATATCGCGCCCGCAGATAAGAAATTATATGCTTTGCGTGATGTTACTGCAACGGTCGACTCGATCCCCTTGATCGCAGGTTCTATTATGAGTAAGAAGATCGCTTCTGGTACCGATGCATTGGTCTTAGATGTTAAAACTGGCTCAGGCGCATTTATGAAGACACAAGAGAAGGCTAAAGCATTAGCAAAAGCAATGGTCGAGATCGGTAAAAACGTCGGAATACGCTGTATGGCAGTCATCTCTGATATGAATCAACCATTGGGCAATACGATCGGAAATACCCTTGAGATCGAGGAGTCGGTCGAGATCTTAAAGGGAAATGGACCTAAAGACATCACTGATCTTGTTTTAACATTAGGCAGTCAGATGGTAGTTTTAGCTGGAAAAGCAGAAACTCTAGAGCAAGCACGCGAAATGTTGATCGAAGTTTTGGTCAATGGCAAAGCTCTTGAAAAATTTGGCGATATGATAGAGGCGCAAGGTGGCGATCGCAATATCATCGATGACTATAGTTTGATGCCACAGGCAAAATATCAGATCTCGATCAAAGCACCTAAGGCAGGCTATATTTCTAAAATGACAGCTGATGAATTGGGTGTGGCAAGTATGCTACTTGGAGGTGGCCGTAAAAGTAAAGAAGATACGATCAATTACGCGGTCGGCTTACGCTTGCACAAAAAAGTCGGTGATCGAGTTGAAAAAGATGAGGAGCTAGTGACCGTCTATAGTGATCAAAAAGATATTGAACAAGTTGAAAATTTGATCTTAGGTAATATCGAGATCGGTGAAAAGACTAATGCTGTTCCGTTGATCCATGAAATAATCAAATAGTGGATAAAGTAGTATTGTTAGGGATGTAAGGCTTAACAATACTATTTTTTGATTTGCATAATTTAATGGTCCATATTAAGATAATTATCACATTGAACAATAGGAGGAAACAGAGTTGAAACTATATGAGTTGACGTTGAATAACGTTTTTTATGTAGATCAACAACGAAAAGATATTTATTTAGTTCATATTAGGTATCCACAATATTTTAAGTTAAGGCAACCAATTTTACAGTGTATGAAAGCTAAAATCGATATCAAGACTTGTGTCGAACGGCCAGAAGTAAGATTTCATGAAGGAAAATTTACGCGTTTTAATGTAACGTATCATTTTCCCAATACAGGGCTATCAAAGCCTGATTATAAGGTGAATCTTTTATTTCACTCAGAGTTTATCAAGATCACGCGCCACCATATCGAGCATGTACATAAAAATTTATTGGAACAGTTGCCAGATGATTTCACTAAAAGTGAGACGGTCTCGTTGGATGAACTTGAAGAGAATTTCAATAATGATGGTTATGTGGGCCAATATTTACAAGCAACATTGCAAGCAGTAGGTTAAAATAATCATTTTCAAGCATCAGCAATGATGCTTTTTTAATTTATAATATAGTAGTGTTTTGTTAAGAAAATCACCAAAGTTCTTGTATATCTTACTAAAAAAAGGAAATAGCTACTGGTATCAAAAAATGGTCTCAAATATATTTGGTGGAAATTAGAGAATTTTAAGTATATATTTTTTTGAATATTGTTGCAATTTAAAAGTGAAGTTGCTATAATATTCTTTGTTATGGAGAGTTGGCAGAGTGGTAATGCACCGGACTCGAAATCCGGCGAACCGGCTAATACCGGCGCGCAGGTTCAAATCCTGTACTCTCCTTAAAATCGCTTGTTATATCAAGGGGCAGGAGCTATTTTGCCCCACATGAGAAAATATAAGGTCCGTCTGGTGATGTCATCAGATGGTTTTTTTGTATAGCTGAAAAATAGCAAGTATATTATTGTAGTTTGGTTCAAAGCAAAAAATTTACTTTCTAGTGCCAGTATGATTAAATAGAGGTAAATTAAATGTTGGAGGTATTTTAAAATGGAAATTCTTTTTCATGGTGTTGCAACAAAAACGAATGGAACTCCCGTAAAAGTTGGTGAAAAATTGCCTGAGTTTACTGTAAAAGGCGCAGCTGATACCGTTAAAACTGGAACCCAGCTTTTTACTAAGGTAAGTTTGATCAGTGTCGTGCCTGATATCGATACCCGTGTTTGTAGCCTCTCGACAAAACGCTTCAATCAAGAAGTAGATAAATATAACAATATTAATTTTTATACGATCTCGACCAATACATTAGAGCAACAAAAGGATTGGTGTGCCGCTGAAGGTGTTGCTAAACTTGAACTTTTATCGGATGCCACGGCTGAATTTGGTAAAGCTATGGGATTATATGTTGAAGAAAAGAGGATCGATGCACGTAGTATTTGGATCGTTGATACTAAAGGAAAAGTCCTCTATCAAGAATTATTGACAGAACAATCAAATGAACCAAATTATGCTAAAGCTTTAGAATTTTTGGATAGTTTGAATTAATGCTAAAATTTCTTATATTATTACTTGTATTATGGTTGCTCTTTAAGGTCACTGATGGTGTTCTTAAGGGGTGTATAGTGATCTTTTTGTTTGTATTTTTAGGTGTGGTCGTACTAGCCTTCTTAGGTTTGTTACTAAAGTTTTGGTGGCTTCTTTTGGTATTTTTCTTGCTAGGGGTCGCAGTAGCTAATAAAAACTAAAATAGGCTTGACTTTGAAGCTAGTTGATATTATGCTGAATAGTATAATATCAGACCGGTTTAAAGAGATGAGTAATTTGAGTTTGTCGTCCAGAGAGCGGAGGGTGCTGGAAATCCGTCGATCAGACTTAAGTGAAAGACGACTCTTGAGGTGCATATGAGAGTATGCCGCAGATAGGTGCGTTATCCTAAAGTGAGAAATTAAGGTGGTACCGTGCTGTTTGCGCCCTTGTTGAATTTGTTTCAACAAGGGCCTTTTTTGTTACCGGAACATTTTTAGGAGGAAATCCATGAAATACCAACGTCCGAAGGGCACAGCCGATATTTTGCCGGCTGAATCAGCAAAATGGCAATATGTTGAAGCTAAAGCTCGTAAGTTATTTAAAAAATATCGTTACCATGAAATGCGAACTCCGATCTTTGAGAGCTTCGAAGTTTTTTCCCGTACTTCGGGTGAAACATCTGATATCGTAACCAAAGAAATGTATGATTTTTATGACAAAGGTGAACGTCATATCACTTTACGTCCAGAAGGAACTGCTGGGGTGGTACGTAGCTTTGTTGAAAATAAATTGTACGGTCCTGAGTTACAAAAACCCGTCAAAACTTACTATATGGGACCGATGTTTCGTTACG
Organism: uncultured Lactobacillus sp.; assembly: GCA_910587695.1. Taxonomy (GTDB): domain Bacteria; phylum Bacillota; class Bacilli; order Lactobacillales; family Lactobacillaceae; genus Ligilactobacillus. The sequence goes on along the minus strand of CAJUNC010000013.1, from coordinate 53,718 downwards.
AACGCCCACAATCTGGACGTTTGCGCGAATTTCATCAGATCGGTGTCGAAGCTTTTGGCGTTGACAGTCCAGCTTTAGATGTTGAAGTGATCGCAATGGCTATCGATCTTTTGGAAAGTTTTGGGTTAGATAGCTTGAAGTTAGCATTAAATACTTTAGGTGACAATGAATCACGTCAAGCTTACCGTCAAGCTTTGATCGACTATTTAGAACCATTTACTGATCAACTTTCAGATGATTCAAAAGAACGTTTGCACAAAAATCCGTTGCGTGTCTTGGATAGTAAAGATAAAAAAGATCAAGCGATCGTAGCTGATGCACCATCGATCTTGGATTATCTAACTCCTGCGGCAACAGAACATTTTGAGACATTAAAAAAACTCTTAGATGAGCTAGGGATAAAGTATGAAGTTGATCCTAATATGGTGCGTGGTCTAGATTACTATAACCACACGATCTTTGAGATCATGAGTGATTCGAAAGCTTTTGGTGGTAAGTGGACGACTGTGTGTGCTGGGGGTCGTTATAATGGCTTAGTTGAACAACTCGGTGGTCCTGAAACACCGGGGATCGGTTTTGGCTTAGGGGTCGAACGCTTGTTATTAGTTTTAGATGCAACTGAAAATGGCTTACAACTTGAAGATCTTCTTGATGTTTATGTTGTAGGGATCGGGCAAAGTGTCAACGCTGAAACATTAAAATTGGTCCAAAGTTTACGGCATCAAGGCTTTAGTTCTGATCGCGATTATCTCGATCGTAAACCTAAGGGACAATTTAAAACAGCTAGTCGCTTGAATGCAAAATATACTTTGACTTTAGGTGAAACTGAATTAGCTAAACAAAAAGCTAACTTAAAGAATATGGAAACTGGCGAAGAGATCAGTGTTTCGTTAGCAGACATCTACGCTAACTTTGCTGGCCTACTAGCTTAAGAAAGAAGGATAGATATGGAACGTACAACTTATGCAGGTTTAGTTGATGAAAAATATTTAGGACAAGAAGTAGTTTTAAAGGGTTGGGTCCAAAAACGCCGTGACCTTGGGAACTTGATCTTCGTTGATCTTCGGGATCGTGAAGGGATCGTCCAACTTGTCTTTAGTCAAGAATTCGGAGCTAAAGCACTTGAGATCGCTGAAAATATCCGAAGTGAATATGTGATCGAAGTTGAAGGAAAAGTCGTTAAACGTGCTAACGCTAACCCAAATATGAAGACTGGTCAGATCGAAGTTGAAGTTTCTAAGATCACTGTGTTAAATGAAGCTAAAACAACACCATTTGATATTTCTGACGATATCAACGCTTCTGATGATCTACGTTTACAATACCGTTATTTAGATCTTCGGCGTCCAGAAATGTTGAAAGCTTTGAAGATCAGAAATCGGATCACGCAAGCAGTTCACCGCTATTTAGATGAAAATAATTTCTTAGATATCGAAACACCATATTTGACACGATCAACGCCGGAAGGGGCGCGTGATTATTTGGTCCCATCGCGCGTTTATCCAGGACATTTCTATGCTTTGCCACAATCTCCACAATTATTCAAGCAATTATTGATGGGCGCTGGTGTAGATCGTTACTATCAGATCGCACGCTGCTTCCGTGACGAAGATCTACGGGGCGATCGGCAACCAGAATTTACACAGATCGATATGGAAATGTCATTTATGACGGCTGAAGAGATCCAAACGATGACAGAAGGTTTGTTGAAAGCTGTAATGAAAGATGCTTTAGGTGTAGAATTAAAAACACCGATCAAGCGGATCACATGGAATGAAGCCATGGATCGCTTTGGTTCTGATAAGCCAGACATGCGTTTTGGTATGGAATTGATAAATATGGCTGATGCAGTCGCAGGGGCTGGTTTTAAGGTCTTTGATAGCACATTAGAAAATGGTGGGCAGGTCAAAGCGATCGTAGTTCCTGGTGGAGCTGATAAGTATTCGCGTAAGCACATCGATGAAAAACAAGAGTATATCAAGCGTTTTGGTGCTAAGGGATTAGCTTGGCTCAAAGTTACAGATGAAGGTCTAACTGGCCCGATCGCTAAGTTCTTTAAAGAACGTGAAGAAAATATCTTAGCAGCTAGTGGTGCTAAAGCAGGCGACATGATCTTATTTGTGGCTGATAAGCCAAAAGTTGTAGCTGATGCACTTGGATATCTCCGGGTAGCTATTGCTAAAGAGTTAGACATGATCGATAAGTCGCAATTTGCCTTTGTTTGGGTCGTTGATTGGCCATTATTTGAATACAGTGAAGAATTCGAACGTTATATTGCCGCACACCATCCATTCACAATGCCAAATGAAGAAGATCTTGAGTTATTAGCTACTGATCCACACAAATGTCATGCTCAAAGCTACGATATCGTGTTGAATGGGTATGAATTAGGTGGCGGTTCGATCCGTATCCACCAACGTAGTGTGCAAGAAGCGATGTTTAAGGCTTTAGGCTTTACAAAAGAAAGTGCTAAAGAACAATTTGGGTGGTTCATGGATGCTTTAGACTTTGGTTTTCCTCCACATGGTGGCTTAGCACTTGGGTTAGATCGTTTTGCAATGTTATTAGCTGGTAAATATAACATTCGTGAAGTGATCGCCTTCCCTAAGAATTCCAAGGCTTCTGAACCGTTGACACATGCTCCAAGTCCAGTGGCAGATAAGCAATTAGATGAACTTTATCTAACGACTGAAATTCCAGAAGATAAGGCTTGATTTATTATTTGATAGCTTGTTTAAGTATTTACTTAGGCAAGCTATTTTTTACATAAAGTGGTTTGTTCTGGAGCTAAAGTGCGGTATCATTATTTAGAGAATGGTTTACAAGCAAAAACAGCGGTGTATTATTTCAAGGTAAAGTTATTTAAAAATTTTAAGAAAAAATGCGGATCTGTTTCTTGTATAGCTGAGATAACTTTTGTACTTGAAAGGATTTAATTACAATGGATGAACTACAAAAGATTTGGAAACGCCATGTTTATATCGCTAAGGCTTCGACAGCATTTATTTATGGTGTTTTGGTTTCGATCGCGATGAACTTTTTTTGGGAGCCGGGGCATATCTACTCTTCAGGGATCACGGGTCTAGCTCAGCTGATCGCTACTTTGACAGCTGACTTGCCAGTTCAGCTCTCGACGGCGTTACTGATCTTTGTTTTAAACGTGCCACTTTTTATCTTGGCATGGTTTCAGATCGGGCGACGGTTCACCTTTTTCACGATTTTAGCGGTCTTTTGCTCATCACTTATGATCAAGTCACTTCAACCGATAACGCTGACACACGATCCGATAATTTGTGCCCTTTTTGGTGCTGCGATCAATGGTTTTGGAACTGGCTTGGCTTTGAAAAATGGGATCTCCACTGGGGGCTTGGATATTTTAGGTTTGACGATCAGAAAACACACGGGTAAAAGTGTCGGAACGATCAACATTATTTTCAATGCTTTTATCGTTTTAGCTGCGGGGGCAGTCTATGGTTGGCCATATGCTTTTTATTCTGCATTAGGTATCTTTGTCAATGCACGGGTCATGGATATGGTCTATACAAGGCAACAAAAGATGCAAGTGATGATCGTAACAAATAAACCAAAGAGTGTGATCGATTGTATTCAAAATCACATGCAACGTGGGATCACGATCGTTCATGGTGCTGAAGGGGCATATAAGCATGATAATAAGACGATCTTGTTTACAGTGATCTCGCGATATGAACAACCAGAATTACGTCAAGCAATGACAGAGTCTGATCCACATGCTTTTGTAAGCATTGCAGAAAATGTGCATATCATGGGGCATTTCTACGAACCAAAGCCATAGAAAGGAAACCGATCGATGGAAAAATATGTAATCTCGATGTATGATAAGGGCCAAAATGAAGCTGGTCCAAAAGCTAAAGTTGATGCTGAGAATTTTTTAGCCACTAAGGGATTTAAAAAACTGAATTTTTATTTTTCAGGGGCTAGAAAAGCTAAACTCATGAGCTATAAGCAGAGTTTTTGGGATATTCCACGTCAGATCCAAAAGTTAGAACCACAAACTGTGGTTTTTCAATATCCGTCTTTTGATCAACGCACTGACCAAGCGATCGTGAAAAATGTGCGCCGTTTTACGCAAACCAAGTTACTGTATTTGATCCATGATATCGAATCTTTGCGCGCTTATGCTGGTGATGTGGCTTATCGCAAAAAAGAGATCGCATTTTTAAATCAAAGTGATGGTTTGATCGTGCATAATGAAAAAATGAAAGCTTGGCTCAAAGAAAATGGGGTCATTAAACCAATGACTGTGTTAGAGATCTTTGATTATGCTAATCCAGTTGAATTAGTGACCAAGCGTCCTTATGAGAAAAGTATTTGCTATGCGGGCAATCTACAAAAAGCCGATTTTTTACAAAAGTTGGATCTAAGTATCCCATTAGCTTTGTATGGACCTAATAAAGCCACCACTTACCCCCAAAACATCACCTACTACGGTTCATTTCCGCCAGATGAATTGCCAGCCAAATTAACGCAAAATTTTGGCTTAGTTTGGGACGGCACGAGTATCGAGCGCTGTGATGGTAGCTTTGGAAATTACCTAAAATATAACGATCCCCATAAGACTTCACTTTATCTGAGTTCGGGCCTTCCAGTCATCATCTGGAAAGAAGCGGCCTTGGCTGATTTTATCGTGAAAAATCAAGTGGGACTAGCCGTTGAGAATTTAGCGCAGTTAGATGAGATGCTAAATGAATTGACACCAGAGATGTATCAGCTGATGTGTCAAAATGTAGCCAAAATAGCCCGTAAGATGCGTTTTGGGGGTTATTTGCAGGAAGCTGTGACAAAATTAGAACACGAGGTGACAAAATGATCCCTAAGATAATTCATTACTGTTGGTTTGGACAAAATGAAATGCCTAAACAGTATCGGCAGTATATTGAAGGCTGGAAAAAACTTTGTCCCGATTATGAGATCATTGAGTGGAATGAGAAAAATTACGATGTTGAGCAAGTAACATATACTGCGCAAGCGGCAAAAGCTGGTAAGTGGAGTTTTGTCTCTGATTATTTAGGATTTGATGTCGTTTATCGCTATGGTGGGATCTATTTGGATACTGATGTTGAATTGCTTCAAACATTAGACCATATTTTAGAAGAAGATGCTTTTTTTGCGATCGAAGAAAATGAAAGTGGGGCTGAAGTTGCACCGGGCTTAGGTTTTGGAGCAAAAAAAAATCATCCACTATTAAAACAGCTACGCGATATGTATAATGACTTGGAATTTATCAAAGCCGATGGCTCGTTAAATACGGTCGCGATCCCAGTTTACACAACACAATTGTTGGAAAAGATCGGCTTTAAACGGCAAGATAAACTACAAAAGTTGGGAGATGTGACGATCTATCCAACGACTTACTTTGCGCCAATGGATTTTTTGACGGGACAGATAAAGCTCAGCTCTGAGACGATCAGTATCCATCACTACAGTGCGTTATGGCAAACGCCGACCAATTTGCGCCATATCGAAAAAATGCGTCAGATCAATCGACGTTTTGGTAAAAAATGGGGGATGCGGATCAATTTTTTGTGGCGAGTTTGGTGGGCACTTGAACGCCGGATCAAGAAGTTATGGGGGAAAAATAAATGACAAAGATCAGTGTGGTCGTTCCAGTCTATAATGTTGAAGCTTATCTACCAAAATGTATCTCAAGTTTAGTCAAGCAAACTTTCAATGATTTTGAAGTCATTTTAGTAAATGACGGAAGTACAGATGGTTCGGCTGAGCTTTGTGAAAGTTATGCTGACCAATATCCGTTGCTCATCAAAAGTTATACCAAGCCAAATGGTGGGCTGTCAGATGCGCGTAATTTTGGGATGCAGTATGCAACTGGACAATATATCATGTTTTTAGATTCGGATGATCATCTTGCGTCTAATGCTTTGGCAAATATGTACGCTTTGACTCAAGAAGGAAATAAGAAGATCGTTGAGTGTGATTTTTATTGGGAGTATCCGAATAAAAAAATAAAAGATCAAGCACCTGAGTATGTTTCACTCAAAGATTATATGATCCGTGGACGTGTAGTCGCTTGGAATAAATTATATTTGCGGACATGGCTATTAGACACAGAAGTTAAATTTCCCAAGGGAAAACTCTATGAAGATCAAGACTTTTTCTTTAAATTGGTAACTTATTTAACGGATATCACAGACATTGCAGTTGATCGTGAGTGTGAAGTTTATTACGTGCAACGCCAAACTTCGATCTCTTATAGTGAGACGACACGGATCGCTGATATTTTGTGGATCTATCAAGATATCATTGATTTTTATCAAACTAAAGGGATCTTTGAGACCTATTATCTTGAATTAGAGTATCGGTTTGTGCGAAACTTATTAGGAAATGTTTTATTGCGCAAGGTCGTTAAATTAAAAGATAAACAACTAAAGCATCAACTCTTAGATCAGATCTGGCAGCAAAAAAAGATCTGGTTCCCAGATTTTGCTAAAAATCCATATTTACGTCAAAAAAGTAAAGTTGATCTATATTTACGTTGTGTCAATCCACTAACTTATCGACTATTTTATCTTTAAAAATGAGGTGAAAAAATGCTAATTGGTTCACATGTCGGCATGAAGGGTAAAGAAATGTTGCTGGGAGCAGCAAAAGAGGCTGCTAGTTATGAGGCTTCGACCTTTATGATCTATACGGGTGCGCCCCAAAATACGCGGCGTAAACCGATCACTGAGCTAAATATCGAAGCTGGTCAGGCGTATATGGCAGAACATAGCTTAAGTCAGATCGTTGTTCATGCTCCTTATATCGTTAACCTAGGTAATACTAAAAAACCGGAAAATTTTGGCTTTGCGGTCGATTTTTTACGGGCTGAAGTCAAGCGCGCTGAAGCTTTAGGGGCAACCCAGATGACACTTCATCCTGGCGCACATGTCGGTGCGGGAGCAAAGGCTGGGATAAAAAGTATTGCTAAGGGCTTAAACGAGGTCATAAAACCTGATCAAAAGCTTCAGATCGCCTTAGAGACGATGGCGGGCAAAGGGACAGAGATCGGGCGGAGTTTTGAAGAATTAGCTCAGATCATCGATTTGGTGAAGTATAATGACAAGCTATCCATTACTTTGGATACTTGTCATGCAAATGATGCAGGATATGCGATCAAAGATGATTTTTCTGGTGTTTTAACGGAATTTGATAAGATCATTGGGTTAGATCGACTAAAAGTGATCCATTTAAATGACTCCTTGAATCCTCAAGGAAGCCATAAGGATCGGCATGCCAATCTAGGTTTTGGGACGATCGGATTTGAAAGTTTAGAAAAGATCGCTAAACTTGAAGAATTAGCTTCACTACCGAAGATTTTGGAAACACCGTATGTAGGCCCTGATAAAAATGATCGTTATGCACCATATGGTTATGAGATCGCAATGCTACGCGCAGGTGAATTTGACCCTGAGTTACTTGATAAGATCTACCAAAATAAAGGTAAAAAATAGACACAAAAAACTAAGATCTATAAATTGAACGTTTCAATTTATAGATCTTAGTTTTTTTTATCTTTGAGCGTTACTATCCAAACTTTCAGTAATGATCGTTGCGGTCTCTTCGATCGACTTGTGTGCAACGTTGATCACAGGACAACCCAGTTTTTTGTAAAGTTCGTTAGCAAAATTCAATTCGCTTTCGATGTTGTCGATATTTGAATAGTGTGTGTCTGGATCAAGACCATAAGAGATCATTCGTTCACGCCGGATCCCATTTAAGATCTCTGGGTCATTAGTCAATCCAAATATCTTGTTAGGATCAACTTTATAGATCTCTTCTGGGATCTGCGCTTTAGGAACAAGGGGCAAGTTAGCCACTTTATAGCCACGATTAGCTAGGAAAAGTGACAACGGAGTCTTTGATGTTCGAGAGATCCCTAATAAGACTAGATCAGCCTTTAAGAAGCCAGCTGGGTCTTTACCATCATCATAGGTAACGGCAAATTCAAGGGCTTCGATCCGATTGAAGTATTCTTTATCAGTATTGTGATTGATCCCAGCTTTTTGTAATGGCTTTTCACCTGCTTTTTGTGAGAATTTTTGGATAACGTCACTTAAAGCATCGATCACGGGTAAACCATTTTCTTGACAGTAATTATTTACAAAAGTCGATAGTTCTGGATCGACAAAAGTATGCACGATGATAGCAGATTCGCGTTTTGCCTTGTTCATGATCCCTTGTACCAAAGAAACGGTCTTGATCAATGGGTAACGTTGGATCGTAAAATCCGCATTAGGAAATTGGACACTAGCAGCTTCGGCGATCGCATAGGCAGTTTCCCCGAGTGAATCTGAGATCGCATAGACATGTAATTCATTTGACATATAAATGCCTCCCTTAATTATGATAAAGTGTTAAAAAACGACTTATTCTATGAAAATTATAGCCTATCTAACAGGGGATTCCAAGAAAAATGGCTAGAGTGAAAAAACACTGTAAAACTTTAACTTTTCGCCGGTCAACTTACAAATGACCACTAATTATGTAAAAGTTTATAAAGTTATGTTGACTCTAACTTTTAATTTAGTTTATAATAGAAAGGAACTGTTGAGGTTTGTACAATTAAGACGGTTACATTTAAGCTCGGAGGGAGGGAAACAACCATGTCAAAGACAGTCGTTCGTAAAAACGAATCTCTTGATGACGCTCTTCGTCGCTTCAAACGTTCCGTTTCAAAAACAGGTACTTTGCAAGAATATCGGAAACGTGAATTCTACGAGAAGCCAAGTGTAAAACGTAAGAAAAAATCCGAAGCAGCAAGAAAGCGCAAAAATAAGCGTCGTTTCTAGTTTCTAGAGGAGGCTAATGTGATGAGTTTATTAGATTCATTACAAAAAGATATGGTAGCTGCAATGAAAGCTAAGGATAAAGGCCGTTTGGCAACTGTTCGGATGCTCAAAGCTGCAGTTACAAATGAACAGATCAACGTTGGACACGACTTGACTCCTGATGAAGAAGTAAGCGTGTTATCTCGTGAGTTGAAGCAACGCAAGGATTCTTTAGAAGAATTCAAAGCTGCTGGGCGTGATGAAGCTGTCCAAAAACTCGAAGAAGAGATCAAAGTTGTTGAAGGTTACTTGCCAAAACAACTCAGTGCAGATGAAGTAAAGGCCGTTGTTGAAGAAACGATCAATCAGGTTGGAGCAACATCAAAAGCTGACTTCGGTAAAGTAATGGGGGCAGTGATGCCTAAGTTAAAGGGTAAAGCTGATGGTAAATTAGTCAACTCTACCGTAATGTCATTGCTTAATAAATAAGCAAAGAGTCGAGATGCTAGATCTCGGCTTTTTTCTTATTTGTTTAAGTTTACTTTGAATTTGATTATCGAATTGATAATCAGTATAATTGGGGTTATAAAGTATAATAAGGGAGATGGGCGATTGAGCGCAGAACAATTAGTCGAAAAAAGTTTCGTTCTCAACGATTCTCAATTGCAAATTTCGCTGTCAGGCATCAATGACAGCCATTTTAAATTGATCGAAGAAGGCCAAAATGTTGTATTAAAGCCTTTCGGTGGTACGATAAAGATCACCGGTACTGAAAAAAACGTTGATTTAGTCTATCAGATATTGAGTGAGTTGACGGGACTTTTACGTAAAAAAATCACTATAAGTAGTGCAGATGTTGTATCAGCGATGAAGATGGCACAACGCGGGACATTAGAGTATTTTAAGGATCTCTATACTGAAGAACTATTAAAAGACCGTCGGGGACGTTCGATCCGGGTCAAAAGTTATGGGCAACGCCAATATGTGCAAGAGATCAAGCATAAAGATCTTGTGTTTGGGATCGGACCTGCCGGAACTGGGAAGACTTATTTAGCCGTTGTAATGGCTGTTGCTGCTTTAAAGCGCCATGAAGTCGAGCGGTTGATCTTGACGCGTCCAGCGGTCGAAGCGGGTGAATCATTGGGCTTTTTACCGGGAGATCTTAAAGAAAAAGTCGATCCGTATTTACGTCCGATCTATGATGCGCTAAATTCGATCTTAGGGGCAGAACACACTGAACGCTTGATCGAGCGTGGTGTGATCGAGATCGCACCTTTAGCTTATATGCGTGGACGCACGTTAGATAATGCTTTTGTTATCTTGGATGAAGCTCAAAACACGACACGGGCACAGATGAAGATGTTTTTGACCCGTCTTGGATTTGGATCTAAAATGATCATCAATGGTGATAGATCACAGATCGATCTACCTAAAGGACACAGTCAAAGTGGTTTGGTCGACGCAGAGAAGATCTTGAAGGGCTCACCACATATCGGCTTTGTAAAATTTGATTCTGTCGATGTTGTGCGCCATCCAGTCGTATCTGAGATCATTCGTGCATACGATAACTACAATTCAATGGAAAATGAGGAATAAAAATGGATCTGGAAGTTTATGATAATACTGAGCAAGTTTCAAGTGAGTGGAAGACACTCATTTGTGAGATCTTGGACTTTGCGGGTGATTATCTCAAGTTACCCTCAAATACTGAAATGTCAGTCACTTTGATGGATAATGCTGAAATCCATCGTATCAACAAAGAATATCGTGGCGTTGATAAACCAACTGATGTGATCAGTTTTGCGATCGAAGAGGAAGATCCAAATGAGGTCCCGATCATTTTGCCGAACGAAGCAGAGTTTGAGATCCCTAAAAATATCGGGGATATCATGGTTTCGATCGATAAAGTCAAAGAACAAGCTGAGTATTTAGGGCATTCGCAGGAAAGAGAATTGGGCTTTTTAGTTGTTCATGGTTTTTTACATCTCAATGGCTACGACCACATGCAAGCCGAAGACGAAAAGGAAATGTTTGGTTTGCAAAGAGAAATTCTCGAGGCGTATGGACTTAAACGATAAAGAACCAAAACAGCCGGTCAACAGCTGGAAAAATCGCCATTTTTTCCAGTCCTTGCGTTATGCGCTCGTTGGCTTGAAAACGGCTTATAAAGAAGAGCGCAATCTGCGGTTTCATGTGAGTGCGATAACTTTGGTCGTGATTATGGGACTCATTTTTAATGTGACTATCAGTGAGTGGCTCTGGCTATTTTTGAGTATTTTTTTGGTGATCTCCAGTGAAGTTTGGAATTCTGCCATCGAAAATGTCGTTGATCTAGCTACAAACTATAAACGACATCCACTTGCCAAAAAAGCTAAAGATATGGCGGCTGCAGCGGTATTACTGGCAGCTATCTTTTCTTTGATCACAGCAACATTGATCTTTGGTCCACGTATTTGGCAATTATTTAACTGATATTGATTAGGGAAGTGTATATTTTGGAAGAAAAATTTCATTCAGGTTTTATTGCGATCGTAGGGCGACCTAACGTTGGCAAATCGACCTTTTTAAACAATGTGGTCGGACAAAAGATCGCGATCATGAGCGATAAGGCTCAAACAACACGTAATAAGATCCAGGGGGTATATACCACTGACAACGCTCAGATCGTGTTTATCGATACACCTGGGATCCATAAACCACATAGTCGTTTAGGTGATTTTATGGTCAAGTCGGCGCTTTCGACGCTTAATGAAGTTGATGCGGTGATCTTTATGGTCAATGCTGAACAAAAACGAGGTCGAGGCGATGATTTTATCATTGAGCGACTAAAAAATGTCAAAAAACCGATCTATTTAGTGATCAACAAGATCGATAAGATCCACCCAGATCATTTATTAGAAGTGATGGACGATTACCGGGATACTTTAGACTACAAAGATGTCTTTCCGATCTCAGCTTTGAATGGTAATAATTGTGCTGAATTAGTTCATGATCTAGTTGAAGATCTGCCGGAAGGTCCGCAATACTATCCAAAAGATCAAGTTACTGATCATCCCGAGCGTTTCATCGTCAGCGAATTGATCCGCGAAAAAGTTTTACAATTGACGCGTGAAGAAGTTCCACATTCAGTTGCTGTCGTTGTTGATCGGATCAAACGAGAAGATGATGAAAAAGTTTTGATCCAAGCAACTATCGTGGTCGAACGTTCCAGTCAAAAGGGGATCATCATCGGTAAAGGTGGCAAGATGCTAAAAGAGATCGGGACAAGAGCGCGTAAGGAGATCGAATTTATGTTAGGTGATAAGGTCTTTTTAGAGCTTTGGGTCAAAGTTCAACCTAATTGGAAAGACCGTCAAGTCGATCTAAAAGCGTTTGGTTACCGACAAGATGATTATTAATTAAGGAAAAGAGGGGATGATTCTCCTCTTTTTTGAGATTTTTGGGGGTAAAAAGAAAGATGGTGCTACAACAAGGTGTAGAGTTTTTAGGGATCGTCGTCTCACGTAGAGACTACAAAGAACGCGATATGTTAGTCAAAATTTTGACCGATAAATATGGCTTTAAAACTTTTTTTGTCCGTGGGGTACGCAAGCGGGGCTTTAAGCTAGGCGCAGCGATCTTACCGTTTACTCATGGGACCTATCTTGGAAGTATCAGTGATGAGGGCTTATCATTTATCACAACGACTCGTGACATCAGCCAATACCAAGTGATCGGCCAAGATATCGAATTAAATGCCTATGCTTCTTATATACTTAGCTTAGTCGAGCGTGCTTTGACGACTGAAGACTTAGTTAATTTGGGATGGTTTTTAAAGGTAAGAAAGGCGCTTGAATTGATAGATGATGGTTTTGATCCTGCGATCATCACCAATATCATCGAGATCCAGTTACTTGCCAGTTTTGGGGTGAGACCGCAACTTGAAAGTTGTGTGATTTGCCAAAATACCACCCGTGCTTTTGATTACTCAGAAAGTTATGGTGGCTTATTGTGTCAGGCTCATTGGCATTTAGATCCACATCGGTTGCATTTGGAGCAACGGACAGTATACTATTTACGCTTACTATCAGTTGTAGATCTGGAGCGTTTGAATTCGATCAAGGTCAAAGATCAAACTAAAGCTAATTTAAGAAGAACTTTGGATGAGATCTATGAACATCAAGTTGGAATTTACGTACCAGCCAAAAAATTTCTTGACCAGATGTCGTCATGGGACCAATTTTTTAAGGATACTAAGTGATTTTACAACTAAGCCTTGACAAAAAAACAAGGTTAAACTATTCTAGAGTTATCAATAATGAGGCGTTGATAAAAGAGGATCGGTCTAAGGATAGAGTTAGCGAGTCTGGGATGGTGAAAGCAGATATCTATCAAGACATGATTGGCACTTTTGGAGTCTTAACGAATTAAGCTGCTAGTTATACTAGAAGTAGGGTGGAACCGCGATTTTCGAAAATCGTCCCTATGTAGCCAAAGGCGCTACATAGGGACTTTTTTGTGCGTTATTTGGCTGATTCGAAAATAAATCTTTGGAGGCAAAAAGATGGCAGATAAATTGTCAATGCAAGATATTATTTTGACATTACAACAGTTTTGGGCAAAGCAAGGCTGTATGTTAATGCAATCCTATGATACAGAAAAAGGGGCTGGCACGATGAGTCCTTATACTTTCTTACGTGCGATCGGACCAGAACCTTGGAACGTTGCCTACGTCGAACCTTCACGTCGTCCAGCTGACGGTCGTTATGGTGAAAATCCTAACCGTTTGTATCAACATCATCAATTCCAAGTGATCATGAAACCTTCGCCAGATAACATCCAAGAACTTTATTTGGATAGTTTACGTGCCTTAGGGATCGATCCTTTAGAACATGATATTCGGTTCGTTGAAGACAACTGGGAAAACCCCTCAATGGGTTGTGCCGGTGTTGGTTGGGAAGTTTGGCTCGATGGAATGGAGATCACCCAATTTACTTATTTCCAACAAGTCGGAGGCTTAGAAGTTCGTCCAGTTGCCGTCGAAGTAACTTATGGGCTTGAACGTTTATCCTCTTACATTCAAGATGTTAACTCAGTATTTGAACTAGAGTGGGCTGATGGGGTCAAATACGGTGATATTTTCAAAGAACCTGAATTTGAACATTCCAAGTATTCATTTGAGGAAAGCAACCAAGAGATGTTGTTTGAATTGTTTGACACTTATGAAAAAGAAGCTAAAAAGCAGATCGAAAATGGTCTAGTTCACCCAGCCTATGACTATATCCTAAAATGCAGTCATACCTTTAACTTATTAGATGCTCGTGGTGCAGTTTCAGTGACCGAACGTGCTGGTTATTTATCACGTATCAGAAACATGGCTCGGCTGGTCGCACGTGCTTTTGTGGCTGAACGTAAGAAATTGGGTTATCCATTGATCAAAGATGAAGCTTTACGCGCTAAATTGTTAGAGGAGGACAAATAATGGCACATACATTTTTGTTAGAGATCGGGTTAGAAGAGATCCCAGCTCATGTCGTTACACCAAGTAGCCAACAATTGGTCAAAAAGATGACGGCATTTTTAGAAGAAAATCGCTTAGACTTTGATGAGATCAAGGCTTACTCAACTCCAAGGCGGTTAGCGCTCAAGGTTTTAGGCTTAGCTGATAAGCAAGCTGACATTGAAGAAGAAGCCAAAGGTCCAGCTAAAAAGATCGCCTTGGATGCTGCGGGAAATTGGTCTAAAGCTGCGCAAGGCTTTTCACGGGGACAAGGCTGCACCCCAGATGATATCTTCTTTAAGGAATTAAAAGGGGTCGAATATGCTTACGTTAAAAAATTCATCCCTGGTAAAAGTGCTAAAGAAGTTTTAAGTGATGTCAAAGAAGTCGTGATGGATCTTAAGTTCCCAACGATGATGCGCTGGAGCACTAATGATTTTGAATATGTGCGTCCGATCAAGTGGTTAGTTTCTTTATTGGATAAAGAAGTCGTAGATTTTGAGATCTTAAACGTTAAAGCTGGTCGCCAAACATTGGGACATCGCTTCTTGGGTAAAGCGCTCGACCTTGCCGATGCTAATGATTATCCAGCTGCTTTAGAACCGCAAATGGTGATCGCTGATGCCAAGAAACGTAAAGAAATGATCGTTTCTCAGTTAAATGAGCTTGCGCAACAAAATGACTGGCAAGTAGTGATCGATCAAGAGTTGCTAGAAGAAGTTAACAATTTGGTCGAATATCCAACTGTCTTTGCTGGGAATTTTGATCAAAAATACCTGACGATCCCAGATGCTGTTTTGATCACCTCCATGAAAGATCATCAACGTTTCTTCTATGTAACTGATGCAGCAGGTAACTTGTTGCCAAACTTTATCTCAGTGCGTAACGGTAACCAAGATCATTTGGAAAATGTGATCGCAGGTAACGAGAAAGTGTTGACAGCACGCTTAGAAGATGCTGCTTTCTTCTATGAAGAAGATCAAAAACAAACGATCGCAGATTATGTTGAACGTTTGAAGAAAGTAATGTTTCACGATAAGATCGGTACGATCTACGAAAAGATGGAACGTGTTCACTTGATCGCACATTACTTAGGCGAAAAATTGGGCTTAAGTGATCAAGAATTAGCTGATCTTGATCGTGCAAGTCAGATCTATAAATTTGACCTAGTAACTGGAATGGTCGGTGAATTTTCAGAATTGCAAGGTGTCATGGGTGAGATCTATGCTAGATCGCAAGTTGAAAATGAAGCGGTTTGTGTTGCCATGCGTGAAGAATACCTTCCAACCAGTGCTGAAGGTGAATTACCACAAACTAATGTTGGCGCAGTCTTATCGATCGCTGATAAAGTTGATAGCATTCAAGCTTTCTTTAGTGCAGGAATGTTGCCAAGCGGTTCCAATGATCCTTATGCCTTGCGTCGTCAAGCTTTAGGGATCGTGCGGATCGCTTTAGCTAAGGGATGGGCAGTTTCAACTCCATTGTTGCAAGCGGCAGTTGAAAGTGCTTATACTAAACGCCCTGATCTATACGAAAAGATCGCTCCTGCTGAAAATAAGGCTATGATCCAAGACTTTATCGCAGATCGTGTGCAACAGATCTTGAATGGACCAAACTTGCGTCATGATGTGCTCGAAGCTGTTATGGCTAATAAAGCTAATGCATTCACATTGGCTCAAAAAGCAGCCGATCTTTTGGAAAAACATTTGACAGATGAAGATTTCAAGGAAAATATCGAAGCCTTGACTAGAGCAAGTCGTTTAGCCAAGAAATTAGATGATCAAAGTGATCTTACTGTCGATACAGCTTTATTTGAAAATGAAGCCGAGCAAGGCCTTTATGAAGCCGTTGAAGCAGTTAGAAAAGATTTTAAAGCAGCTGATCTTGAAAATAAATTTGTTGCTTTGAAGAATTTACGTGAACCGATCAATACTTATTTTGAAAAGACGATGGTCATGGCTGATGACGAAAAGGTCAAGTTGAATCGTTTGCGCCAATTAGCTCAGATAGCACGGTTGACAGCTGTTTTTGGTGCCTTAGAAGCTTTGAATACTAAATAATTTTTAAGAGTGAGTCTAGATTTTAGACTTGCTCTTTTTTAAGCGATCATATTGTCTAAGAACAATGGTACAGCGTATTATTTAGATGTAAAAAGGATGAAGGATAATTATTTTGTAATAATACTTGTCAAAGACAGGTCAATTTGATATAGTAACTGTTTACGTTTACTCTTGCAATAAAGATATATCTATTATAAAATTAATATCGGTATAATTTTTATTATGAAAGGTCGTGCTTTTGTGTGCGACCTTTCGTAACTATATTTAAAAATGGGGTGAGGCCGTGGTAAGTCAACGTAGGATACCGACTGATGTGATCGATCAGATCAGATCGGATGTCAACATTTTGGATATCGTAGGCCAATATGTCCAGTTACACCGTTCAGGGAGCAATTGGTTCGGATTGTGTCCCTTTCATACAGAAAAAACGGGTTCATTTTCTGTAAATGAACCCAAACAGTTCTTTCACTGTTTTTCATGTGGTCGCGGGGGAAATGTTTTTAAATTTTTGATGGAGATCGAGGATCTGACATTTCCAGAAGCCGTTTATCGTACAGCGAAATTAGCTGGGATCGAGCTTGATAATAAGTATTTACCACAAAATGTTGCTGGTGCAGAAGACACGCAGTCCGAGACTGGTAGATTAAAGCAGCTTTATGCACAAGCTGGGCAGTTATATCATCATATTTTAGTAAATACTAAGTTAGGTCAGCCAGCTTTGGATTATTTGCATGAACGCGGTCTAAGTGATGAGCTGATCGCAGAGTTTCAGTTGGGGTATGCACCTCAAGCTGAGATCTTACAAGCTTTTTTTCATGAAAAAAAGCTTGATGATTATCAGACTTTGCGAAAATCGGGTTTGTTTAGCGAACGCGAAGGTGAAGATCTGGCTGAACGTTTCAATGATCGGATCATGTTTCCGATCAGAAATCAAACTGGACAGATCATTGCTTTTTCAGGACGGCTCTTGACACCTGATAAGAAATCGCCTAAATATCTCAACTCACCCGAGGGGAGCTTATTTAATAAGCGTAAAGTTCTCTTTAATTTTGATAAGGCTAAAAAGACGATCAGACATGAAAGTAAAGTCTATTTATTTGAAGGCTTTATGGATGTTTTAGCAGCATGGCGGGCCGGGATCAAAAATGGTGTAGCCTCGATGGGGACGAGTTTAACTAGTGAACAGATCTATCTTTTAGAGCAAACGGCAAGTAAGCTCTATATCTGTTATGATGGTGATCACCCAGGGCGCAAGGCTACCAAGCGGGCCTTGGAATTGATCGCACCGCTGAGCAAGTTTGAGCTTGGAGCGATCTTATTACCTGAGAAGCTTGATCCAGATGAGTATGTTCGTAAATACGGTCCAGAAAATTTTAAAGATTTTGTGACGTCACATGAACGCACTGAATTAGAATTTTATTTGGAGTATTTTCGGGCAGGACGTAATCTTGAGACTGAAAGTGATCAATTAGCGTATATCACAGATGTTTTAGAGAAAGTTGCGCAGGTCAAAGATCCACTAGCGCGCGATCTGACGCTCAATCGTTTAGCCAAAGAGTTCGAGCTAGATAAGAATAACTTAACTAGTCAACTTCAGGCTTTGATGCAACAGGTCCAGTCAGAACAACTCAAACAAGATCAAGCAAATTCACTCAAACGCTCGGATAAAGTCGTCTATAGTACCCAACAGCGGCAAGAAAAAAAACGCTATGCCCCAGCTGAACAAGCCGAAAGATTATTATTGTATCGTCTGTTACATGAATATGATATCTTTTTACGCATCAAGGGCCTAGCTGATTTTTCGTTTATCCACGAAGATTATGAAACGATCTTTTTGTTAGCTGATGGATACTTTGATCGCTATTCTGAGTATGAAAGTGCAAGCTTTTTAGACTTTTTAAAAGATGAACATTTAAGACAGATCATCATTTCACTTGAATTAGGTGATTATGGTGAAGTAAATGAACAAGAGATCAGTGATTGTCTAGCCTTTATTATGCAACATTCCCCGTTGGAAGAGCAGATCAAGGCGGTCGAGACAAAATTAGAGCAAGCGAAACGTTTGGGAGATGCTAAAGCGATCATGGAACAGACGACAAAACTGATCGAGTTATTGAAAAAAAAGCAGACAGAGAAGTCAATCATTTAAGGGAGGCCTCTATTTTGGCAGAAGAGAAAAAAAATACGAATTTCGATGCGGTGGCATATAAAAAGGCTTTGCGTGAGTTATTACGTGAGTATAAACCAAAAAAAGAAATCAGATATGATGAATTGACTGATAAAATGGTAACGCCATTTCACTTAGATGCCGAACAAATGGACAGTTTGATCGTGCGGGTCGAAGATGCTGGGATCTCAGTTGTGGATGAAAATGGTGATCCAAGTGAACTTAGCTTGAAGAAAGCTAGTCACGAAGAAAAAGAATTAGCAAAAAGCGATTTATCAGCTCCATCTGGTGTTAAGATCAATGACCCAGTTCGGATGTATCTTAAAGAAATTGGCCGTGTCAACCTCTTGACTGCTGATGAAGAAGTGGCTTTAGCTTTGCGGATCGAAGAAGGCGATGAAGAAGCTAAGCAACGTTTGGCTGAAGCAAACTTGCGGTTAGTCGTTTCGATCGCTAAGCGCTATGTTGGTCGTGGAATGTCATTTCTTGACTTGATCCAAGAAGGTAACATGGGCTTGATGAAAGCTGTTGAAAAATTCGACTATCGTAAGGGATTCAAATTCTCAACATATGCAACTTGGTGGATCAGACAAGCGATCACGCGTGCGATCGCTGATCAAGCACGGACGATCCGGATCCCTGTGCATATGGTGGAAACGATCAATAAATTGATCCGGATCCAACGTCAAATGCTCCAAGATCTCGGGCGTGAACCGATCCCTGAAGAGATCGGAGCTGAAATGAACATGCCGACCGAAAAAGTCCGTGAGATCTTA
This sequence comes from uncultured Lactobacillus sp., assembly GCA_910587695.1. Taxonomy (GTDB): domain Bacteria; phylum Bacillota; class Bacilli; order Lactobacillales; family Lactobacillaceae; genus Ligilactobacillus. The sequence goes on along the minus strand of CAJUNC010000013.1, from coordinate 34,429 downwards.
AAGATCGCACAAGAACCTGTTTCTTTAGAAACGCCGATCGGTGAAGAAGATGATTCGCATTTAGGTGATTTTATCGAAGATCAAGATGCGACAAGTCCAGCTGAACATGCAGCCTATGAATTATTAAAAGAACAGATAGAAAGTGTCTTAGATACTTTGACCGATCGTGAAGAAAATGTTTTGCGCTTACGCTTTGGTCTAGATGATGGTCGGACGCGGACTTTAGAAGAAGTTGGTAAAGTCTTTGGCGTTACACGGGAACGTATCCGTCAGATCGAAGCTAAAGCTTTACGTAAATTGCGTCATCCTTCACGGTCCAAACAATTAAAAGACTTCTTAGAATAAGCTTTGTCAAAGGTCCGCCGATTTTTGGTGGACCTTTTTTTGTCGAGTCTGAAGATAAATGGTAAAATAATCCTTAAGAAATAACGTCAGCGGAAATAAAATGTGGCGCTGAGTCTAAAAAGTAGTAAATGAAAGGAATAGCTATATTTTCTGACCACATTTGGTATAGCTAATAGTAACATGGATGCACATCATCTTTCACAACGTCTCTTATGTGTGGCTGATCTGATCGAAAAAGGAGCACGTTTAGCAGATATCGGTTCTGATCATGCTTATTTACCAGCATATTTGGCTTTAAAGGGTCAAATTGAATTTGGGATCGCTGGTGAAGTGGTCAAGGGACCTTATGAAAATGCAAAGCAAGAGATCAAAAAAGAGGGGCTAGAGGATAAAGTAAAAGCTCGATTGGCTGATGGCTTGAATGCGATCGAGTTAGTAGACCAGATCAATGTGATCACGATCTGCGGGATGGGTGGTACGTTGATCTGTGATATCTTGGAAGCTGGCAAGGATAAGTTAGTCGATCATCCACAGTTGATCTTACAGCCTAATGTCGGTGAAGAAAATGTCAGACGTTGGTTGTTAGCTAATAATTATCAGATCACAGCTGAATACATCATGGAAGAAGATGGACACATCTATGAAGTGATCGCAGCGAGCTATACTGATGAAAAACAAACTTTAACGCCAGAAGAGTTACAGTTTGGTCCGTATCTTTTACAAAAGAAAAATGATGCTTTTCAAGCTAAATGGCAAAAAGAGATCGCTAAGTTAGAAACTATCTTAAAAGAATTGAATAAAGCAAATCAAGTTCCAGTCGCTAAAAAACAAGCGCTTGAAACAAAAATAGCACAGATCGGAAGTGTTTTAAATGGTTAAAGTCAAAGAGATCGTGGCACGTTTTGAGGAATTTGCTCCCCAGCGGATCGCTGAAAAAAATGATCCGATCGGATTGCAATTGGGTAGCCTAGAGCATGAAGTCAAAAAAATGATGGTCACTTTAGATGTCAGACCAAAAGTCGTTGAAGAGGCGATCGCTACGGGAGTAGACTTCATTTTTGCCCACCATCCAGCAATGTTTGTTCCGGTAAAACATTTTGATCTAGCAGATCCACAAAATCAAATGTATGCCAAGCTCATCAAACATGATATTACGGTCTATGCAGCCCATACCAACTTGGACAATGCTAACGGTGGTATGAATGATTGGCTAGCAGAAGCGTTAAATATTGAAGATACAAAGCCGTTACTACCACCTAAAGCTGAAGTTTGGTATAAATTAGCGGTATTTGTTCCTAAAGAGCATGCTACAGTTTTGCGTCAAGCCTTAGCTAAAGCTGGTGCGGGACATTTAGGTGATTATACGGCGTGCTCTTATTCTGTAAGTGGAACAGGACGTTTTAGACCAGAAGCAAGTGCTATTCCATATTTAGGTGAAGTTGGCCAAGTAAGCGAGGTAGCTGAAGAAAAAGTCGAAGTGGTCTTTCCGGCCAAAATAAAAGCAAAAGTTTTACAAGCAATGCAAGCTGCACATCCTTATGAGAAGATCGCTTTTGATCTATATCAAGTCGAAGGCCTAGGTCAAAGTACGGGGATGGGACGCGTCGGGAAGTTGAATGCGCCGATGACAGTAAGTGAATATGCGGTATTTTGCAAACAAGTTTTAGGGCTTCAGGGCTTGCGTTTGGTAGCTAAAGATCCTACAAGATCAGTAAAACGGGTCGCGGTCTTAGGGGGGGCAGGCGCTAAATTTTATCCATTTGCTTTAAATGCTCAAGCCGACGTCTATGTTACAGGTGATGTCTCTTACCATACAGCTCATGATATGTATGAAAGTGGGCTGGCAGTGATCGATCCAGGGCATCATTTTGAAGCGATCTGTAAGCCCCACTTAGAACAACTCTTTACTCATTGGAATGAGCAAAATGCTTGGCAGATCGAGGTCGTCTCTTCTAAATTAAATACAGATCCATTCACATTCATCTAGCAGAAAAGAGGAATTTTAATGACAAAATATGATAAATTAGTACCGCGCTTTTTAGATTATGTTAAAGTCGAAACACGTTCCGATGAAAATTCGACGACGATCCCATCTACGCAGTCACAAGTTGAGTTTGCTAAAAAATTAGCGGCTGAATTGACTGCGATCGGTCTAGAAAATGTCCGCATCTCGGCTAAAAGTGGTTATGTTTTTGCTGAATTGAAGAGTAATTTAGCCGATGATACAGGTGTAAAAAAGGTCGGCTTTTTAGCTCACATGGATACGGCTGATTTTAATGCGACTGATGTAAAACCACAGATCATTGAAAATTATGACGGAAAAAGTGATATCAAATTGGATCTGGCTGGTGACTATATCTTATCACCAGCCGAATTTCCAAGTTTGAAAAAATATCAAGGGCATACTTTGATCACAACTGATGGATCGACTTTGCTTGGAGCTGACGATAAAGCAGGGGTAGCTGAGATCATTACGGTCATGGAATATTTAGTGGCTCATCCTGAGATCAAACACGGCGATATCAAGATCGGGATCGGACCAGATGAAGAGATCGGAACTGGCTCACGGCAATTTGATGTGGCTGAATTTGGGGCTGATATCGCTTATACGGTCGATGGTGGTCCTTTAGGAGAATTAGAGTATGAGACCTTTAATGGGGCTCAGGCTAAGGTCAAATTTATCGGAAAAGATGTTCATCCGGCGACCGCAAAGGGGATCATGGTCAATGCGATCCAGCTAGCAATGGATTTCCATGCTTTATTGCCTAAAGAGGAAGTTCCTGAAAAAACAGAAGGGCGCCAAGGATTTTTCCATGTGCTTGATATGCAAGGGACAGTCGATCAAGCTAGTTTGACTTATATCATTCGTGATCACGATCATCAAAAATTTGAACAACGTAAACAATTGATGAAAGATATTACAGCTAAATTAAATGAAAAATTAGGACAAGAGCGTGTTGTTCTTGAATTAAAGGATCAATACTACAACATGCGTGAAGTGATCGAAAAAGATATGACCGTCGTTGAACTTGCTAAACAAGCGATGGAAAATCTTGATATCACACCAGAGATCTATCCCGTCCGTGGAGGCACAGATGGGTCAACGATCTCATTTATGGGGTTACCAACACCTAATATTTTTGCGGGAGGCGAAAATATGCATGCCCGCTATGAATACGTTTCTAAGCAAGTTATGGAACAAGCAGCTGACGTGATCTTAGAGATCATCAAGTTGGCAGCAACTAAATAATTTTAAAGCGTGACAAGTAAGTCGCGCTTATTTGTGAAATGGGGTAGTTACGATGAATAATGAAGATAATTTGACTTCGGCAGTTCAAGCTGCATTGGGTGAAGCCCAACAGATCGCGATAACGCGCAAGCAACAAGAGATCGATGTTGTTCACCTCTTTAAATTTTTAGTGCAACCAGGTGAACTTGTTGGTGAGATCTATAAAAAAGCAGGTGTTGATCTTAAAGCTTTTGAACAAGAGATCGACCGTGTCTTAGATCAGTTACCAGTCATTTCTGGTAGTGTCCAATATGGTCAGGCATTTAGTACGAAGCTATTGCAACTATTGCGTGATGCTGATGAGATCAAGCAAGAATTTGGCGATGAATATATCTCTTTAGATACCTTGATCATAGCTTTGATGAAACAGACTTATGATCCACTAGCACGGTGGTTGACCGAGCATGGTGCTACTGTCACTAAGTTACAACAGACCATCACTGAGATGCGTGCTGGCGAACGGGTGACCTCTAAAAATCAAGAAGAACAATACCAAGCTTTGGAAAAATATGGGGTCGACCTAGTCAAACAAGTACGCCAAGGTAAACAAGATCCGATCATTGGTCGGGATGAAGAGATCCGTGATGTGATCAGGATCTTATCGCGAAAGACGAAAAATAATCCCGTCTTGATCGGGGAACCTGGGGTCGGTAAAACAGCGATCATCGAAGGATTAGCTCAACGGATCGTTAGAAAAGATGTTCCTGATAATCTAAAAGACAAGACGATCTTTTCTTTAGATATGGGCTCTTTGATCGCGGGAGCTAAATACCGTGGTGAATTTGAAGAGCGCTTGAAAGCTGTTTTAAAAGCCGTTACAAAGAGTCAAGGACAGATCATCTTATTTATCGATGAGATCCATAATATCGTTGGTGCAGGTAAGACAGAGGGCAGTATGGATGCCGGTAATCTGTTAAAACCAATGCTTGCTCGAGGCGAATTGCATTTGATCGGGGCGACGACTTTAGACGAATATCGTGAGTATTTGGAAAAAGATAAAGCTTTAGAACGCCGCTTCCAAAAAGTTTTGGTCAAAGAACCAACTGTTGAAGATACGATCTCGATCTTGCGTGGGTTAAAGGAACGCTACGAGATCCACCATGGTGTTTCGATCCATGATAGTGCCTTAGTGGCAGCAGCGACTTTATCTGATCGCTACATCACTGATCGTTTCTTACCAGATAAAGCGATCGATCTAGTCGACGAAGCATGTGCTGAGATCAGAGTAGAAATGAATTCGATGCCGACCGAACTTGATCAGATCACGCGGCAATTGATGCGTCAAGAAGTCGAAGAAGCTGCATTGAAAAAAGAATCCGATCCCGCTTCTAAGAAACGCTTAGCTGAAATGCAAAGTGAATTAGCTGAGTCGCGTGAGAAAGCTAATCAGTTAAAGATGCGCTGGGAAAGTGAAAAAGAAGACGTCCAAAAGATAAGTGATAAAAAATCTGAACTTGATCGAGCTAAGCATGAACTAGAAGAAGCAGAAAACAACTATGACCTTGAAAAAGCTGCTAAATTACAACATGCTGTGATCCCAGAATTGGAGAAACAATTGGCTAAACTAGAGCAAGTAGAGCGTCCCGATAATTGGTTGGTCGAAGAGTCAGTGACCGAAGAAGAGATCGCTTCAGTCGTCAGTCGGTTAACGGGCGTACCTGTAGCTAAATTAGTTCAAGGTGAACGGCAAAAGCTCTTACATTTAGCAAAGAATCTGCATAAGCGTGTGATCGGGCAAGATGAAGCTGTTGATGCGGTCTCAAATGCGGTCTTGCGTTCCCGTGCTGGGTTACAAGACCCATCTAAACCTTTGGGCTCATTTATGTTTTTAGGGCCAACTGGAGTCGGTAAAACTGAATTGGCTAAAGCATTAGCTGAAGATCTCTTTGATTCCGATAAGCATATGGTTCGGATCGATATGTCAGAATATATGGAAAAAGCCAATGTTTCCCGCTTGGTCGGAGCTGCTCCAGGGTATATCGGTTATGAAGAAGGTGGACAATTGACCGAAGCTGTTCGCCGTAATCCATACACGATCGTATTATTTGATGAGATCGAAAAAGCTCATCCCGACGTCTTTAATATCTTGTTGCAAGTTTTAGATGATGGACGTTTGACTGATGGACAGGGACGAACGGTCGATTTTAGAAATACGATCTTGATCTTAACGTCTAACTTAGGTTCAGAGATCTTATTGAATGATTTAGAAGCTGACGATAAGATCTCACCTGAGGCTAAAAAACAAGTATTAGATGTCGCTAAGGCCCACTTTAAGCCTGAATTTCTCAATCGGATCGATGATATCATCATGTTCTCACCATTGTCGTTAAATGCTATTGGAAAGATCGTGGATAAATTCGTCGCGCAACTATCAAAACGCCTTGAAGAACAAGAGATCAGTTTGACGATCAGTGATAGTGCACGGCAATGGTTGGCTCAAAAAGGGTATGATCCCGCTTATGGGGCCCGTCCACTGCAACGATTCATCACTAACCAAGTCGAAACACCATTGGCACGTGAGATCATTTCAGGTGAGATCTTACCACACAGTAAAGTTGAGATCGATCTAAAGGATGGGAAATTAGTCTTTAATAAGACAGTTATTGAATAACAAAAAAACCGAGGCTACAAATAGTCTCGGTTTTTATTACTTATCAGTTTTTGGTGCCTTTTTTGGGGTTTTAACAAAAGCGAGTAGGCAATTTACGGCGATAAAGCCACCGACCATTGCGATCAGACCGCTTTGGAGTGGTTCAAAGGGACTACCAGAAAGTGCAGAGAGCACATAACCGATAACTTCACCGTAGATAAAGCCCCAAAAAAGAATTGTAAGTTGTTTAGCCATTTGACAACACCTCGCATTCTCACTAAGTAGTTTAGCACAAAGAATTTTAATTTACAACGGATGGCTAGGGGGCAATTTTTATAGACTGTCGCAGTTATCTGGACGGCATTTTCCACACTGAGATAAAAAGGCGAACGTATTTTTGAAAAGACACGGACAAATTTGTATAATTAAAGCAAAGATATTTATTTAGAAAGGTGGCGGTCGTTTTGTTTGCTCCATTACAAGTTATCAGTGCTAACAGTTTGTTAAAGAGCACTTTGCGTATCGAAGATTATGTCAAACGTGCTGCCGATTTAGGATACCAAAGTTTAGTTTTAAGTGATATCGATGTGATGTATGGTGTCCTTGATTTTTATCATGCCTGTCAAAAATACCAGATCAAGCCAATTTTTGGGTTAACATTAGAATTTGAAAATGATGCAAAACTGTTATTGATCGCCAAAAATAACACGGGCTACCACAATTTACTCAAATTGTCTTCGCTAAAAATGACCACGTTCAAGCAAGAACTCCCAGATTTAGAAGAATTTTTAAAGGCGGTCATGACCTATAGTCAAGATCTCTTTATCATCTCACCTGCTAAGGAAAGCTTATTATTAAAATACTACGAACAAGCTGGTGAGATCTTGGAGAACTTGAAACAGACAAAGACTGCTGGGATCTACTTAGGGATCGATCCGCTCTTATCTAAACAAGAATTATTAGCGATCAAATTATTAGCACAGCAAACGCAGACAGCCTTGATCGCTGCCAGTGCAGTTCACTATTTAGAACCAGCCGATTATTTTGAAGTCAAAGTTTTGCGGGCGATCGGAGAAGCAGAGAAGTTAAGTGGAGCCTGGAATAAGAAAAATACTTTAGGCAAAAACTATCTCAAAGAGATCAGTCAATATCACGAAGAATATCAGACTTTAGGATTAAAAGAAGCATTAGATGTAAATGCTAGGCTGTGTGATCTGGCACAAGTGACACTAGATTTTCCTAAGACTAAATTGCCTCACTTTAAGACGCCTAATGGGATGAGTGCTAAAGCTTATTTACAAAAACTTTGTCAAGAGGGGTTGCGTCAACGATTAGTAGCTGATCAGATAACCGAGACCAAGCCGTATTTTGATAGGTTGAAGCAAGAATTAGCTGTGATCGATGCGATGGGCTTTGATGATTATTTTTTGATCGTTTGGGACGTAACTAATTATGCGCACAACAACCATATCAGGATCGGGCCAGGGCGAGGATCGGCAGCTGGGTCGTTGGTTTCATATGTTCTAAAGATCACTGATGTCGATCCTTTACGGTATGGCCTATTATTTGAACGTTTCTTAAACCCAGAACGAGCTCAAATGCCAGATATCGATCTAGATATTCCAGATGCTAAACGTGATCAGATCATCAAATATGTTCACCAAAAGTACGGACACGAACATATGGCTCAGATCATAACCTTTGGAACTTTGGGGGCACGCCAAGCGATCCGCGATGTTGCCCGCGTCATGGGGTTGACGAGTTTTGAGATCGATGAATGGTCAAAAGCATTGCCTCATAAGTTCAAATTGACCTTAAAAGAGGCATATCAGGGATCACAAAAGGTCAAAAATTTGATCGCTGATAGTCAAAGAAACGAATTGTTGTTCAAAACAGCGCTTAAATTAGAGGGGCTACCGCGTCATTATTCGACGCATGCTGCAGGGGTGATCTTGAGTGATGAGGTCTTGAGCGACTTGATCCCGGTTCAATTAGGGACCGATCAGATCTTATTATCACAGTTTGCTAAAGGTCAAGTTGAAGAAGCTGGTCTATTGAAGATCGACTTTTTAGGCTTACGGAATTTGACGATCTTAGATAATGCGCTTAAATTTGTCCGCAATGGTTACCAAGAAAACTTAGATCTAAAACAGATCTCTTTAGATGATCCTTTGACTTTACGACTCTTTCAAGCAGGACAGACAAATGGTATCTTTCAATTTGAATCGACGGGGATCAAAAATGTTTTACGGCGTCTACATCCAACTTCATTTGAAGATGTTGCTGCGGTCAATGCTTTATATCGTCCAGGACCGATCGGAAATATCGATGAATTTATTGCGCGTAAACATGGGGCAAATCCTGTTAGCTATCCAGAAAAAAGTTTAAGACCGATCCTAGCTAAAACCTATGGGATCATGGTCTACCAAGAACAAGTCATGCAAGTTGCTTCAGCGATGGGGGGCTTTAGTTTAGGTGAAGCCGATCTCTTGCGGCGAGCGATCAGTAAGAAAGATCAATTGAAGATCGATAAATTGCAAGAGCGTTTTGTCATGGGAGCTAAGGCCAAAGGGTATGCAGTTGCTAGTGCGCTAGAGGTCTATGAGTACATGAAACGCTTTGGTAATTACGGTTTCAACCGGTCACACGCAGTTGCATACTCTAAAATGGCGTTTGAGTTGGCTTATCTTAAGAGCCATTATCCTGCTGCTTTTTTTGCTGCTTTATTGAATTCAGTGATCGGAAATGATAGCAAGTTAAAAGAATATCTAGGCGAGATGCGCCAATTCAAGTTACAAGTTGCTGGTCCAGATATCAACACTAGTCAGCTCTATTTTTCACTCAAGGACAAAAAAGTCGTCTTTGGTCTAGGATCGATCAAAACTTTACGAGGTGATCTGGTCAAAGCAATCTTACAAGAGCGCCGACAAAACGGTATTTTCAAGAGCTTAGCCGATCTTATTCGTCGTTTGGATAAAAAGCTCTTAAAAGAAGAACAACTCAAAGCTTTGATCTATGCTGGTGCCCTCGATCAAATAGAACCAGATAGGAGCAAGCTATTAGCACAATTACCGATGGTGTTGAGCAATATCGCTTTGAGTGGTGAAAATCAGACTTTGTTTGAGATGTTAGCGCCTAAAGAAGAAAAAGTGGCTGAAACGTTCTCAGCGGCTGAGCTTTTAGAAAAGGAATTTTATTACTTAGGGACGTATTTGTCGGGACATCCAGTCGAGAAATATGCTTGGTTACGTCAAAGGCAACACGCAAAATTATTAGCGGAACTTATACCAAATGAAAATGTCAAGACGATCGTTTACATTAGAAATAAGCGAGTGATCCGAACTAAAAAAGGCGAGCAGATGGCCTTTTTGCAAGTTGCTGATGAAAGTGGTGAAACTGAATTGGTGATCTTTCCGCGGGAGTATCGACGTTTTGTTGCTTTATGTGAACCTCAAAATATCTTACTAGTAAGTGGGAAAGTTGAGTTGCGTAATGAAAGAAAGAGTATCTTAGTTTCAGATATGGTCGCTGCAACTGATATCAAAGAGCAATATTACTATTTACGTTTAGAAAGATCATTAGCAAAGGGTACACGCCAGCAACTTTGGCGGATCTTGCGGGCCCATCATGGAGATGTTCCTGTGATCTTGTTCGAAGAAAATGAGAATAGGAAAATAATTTTGCAAGAAAATTTATGGTTACGCCCAGATGAAAGTACGAAAGAAGCGCTAACAACCTTATTAGGTAGCAAAAATGTCGTTTTGAAGTAATGAAAATTTATGAAAACTGCTTTTAAATTATTGGTGAAAATACAATTTTTTACAAGACAACGGCGCTCAAAAGTGATAAGATTACATTTGGAGAATGTAGTACTACAATTATTACTTGAGGTGAAGAAATGAAACGCATTGGTATTTTAACAAGCGGTGGCGATGCCTCCGGGATGAACGCTGCTGTACGTGCGATTGCTCGTTCCGCTATGAATGCGGGCCTTGAAGCCTATGGTGTCAACTATGGTTACAAGGGTCTTGTTGAAGGTAACATCTTCAAGATGGAATCTTCCCAATTGGACGGTATCATCAATCGTGGTGGCACTATTCTTTACTCTGCACGTTTCCCAGAATTTGCAGAAGAAGAAGTACAATTAAAAGCGATCGAACAACTTAAAAAGTTTGGGATCGATGCTTTAGTTGTTATTGGTGGCGACGGTTCTTACCACGGTGCTTTGAAACTTACAAAGCATGGCTTTAACTCGATCGGTGTTCCAGGAACGATCGATAACGATATTCCAGGAACTGATTTCACGATCGGTTTTGATACGGCTGTCAACGTAGCAACTGATGCTTTAGATCGCATCAATGATACAGCAACATCACACCAACGTGTCTTTGTTGTTGAAGTTATGGGTCGTGGCGCTGGAGATATTGCATTATGGTCTGGGATCGCAGCCGGAGCAGATGCAATCGTTATTCCAGAACGCGATTATGACGTCAAAGCAATTGCTGATAAGTTGACTAAGAACCGTGAACAAGGTAAAGATCACGGCTTGATCGTCTTGGCTGAAGGTGTGATGTCTGCTAAAGACTTCAAAGAAGAACTTGATAAGCATGGTGATTTTGATAGTCGTGCAATTACTTTGGGCCACGTTCAACGTGGTGGCGTACCAACTGCTAAAGACCGCGTGTTAGCTAGTCGCTTTGGTGATTATGCTGTCCGATTATTGCTTGAAGGCAAGGGTGGTTTAGCTATCGGTATTCGCGACAACCAACTTGTCGCAACTGATATCATTGATACTTTAGAAAACCACAAGCATGTGACAGACGTGTCATTGCTTGACTTGAACGAACGTTTGAGCTTCTAAAGTAGCAATTTATAGGTGGAGTTGAAACTACCTTAACAGGTAACTGTTTAAACTTTTGATATTTCAACGTAAAATGCAGAGCATTTAAGATTTTCAAAGGAGAGAATTAACTCATGAAAAAGACCAAGATCGTAAGTACACTTGGACCAGCTAGTTCAGATTTAGATACAATTTGCAAATTGATCGAAGCAGGCGCTAACGTCTTCCGCTTCAACTTCTCTCATGGTGACCATGAAGAACATTTAGGCCGTATGAACCTTGTGCGTGAAGCTGAAAAGGTTACTGGCAAGATGGTTGGTATCATGCTTGATACAAAGGGTGCTGAAATCCGTACAACTGTTCAACAAGGTGGCAAGCTTCACTTCAACATCGGCGACGAAGTTCGTATCTCTATGGATTCTTCTATTGAAGGTACAAAAGAAAAGATCGCTGTTACTTATGCTGACTTATACGATGATGTTCATGAAGGTGGCCACGTATTATTTGACGATGGCTTGATCGACATGAAGATCGAAAAGAAAGACGAAGCAAACCGTGAATTAGTATGTACAGTTCTTAACGAAGGTACACTTGGTTCACGTAAAGGTGTTAACGCTCCTGGTGTTTCCATCAACTTACCTGGTATCACAGAAAAAGATGCTGACGATATTCGCTTTGGTTTGGATAACGAAATCAACTTTATCGCTGCTTCCTTCGTACGTAAGCCTCAAGACGTTTTAGATATTCGTGAATTATTAGAAGAAAAGAACATGGAACATGTTCAAATCTTCCCTAAGATCGAATCTCAAGAAGGTATCGATAACTTTGATGAAATCTTGAAAGTTTCTGATGGTTTGATGATCGCTCGTGGTGACATGGGTGTTGAAATCCCAGCAGAAAACGTTCCTTTGGTACAAAAATCATTGATCAAGAAGTGTAACGCTGCTGGTAAAGCTGTTATCACAGCTACACAAATGCTTGATTCTATGCAAGAAAACCCACGTCCTACACGTGCTGAAGCTTCTGACGTTGCTAACGCTGTGTTTGATGGTACAGATGCAACAATGCTTTCTGGTGAATCTGCAAACGGTGACTACCCAGTTGAAGCTGTTGCAACAATGGCTCGTATCGACGTTAAAGCTGAAAATGCATTACGTCAACACAAGTCATTCTCATTGAATGAATTTGACAAGACAGATGTTACAGAAGCAATTGGCCGTGCCGTTGCTGAAGCAGCTGACAACTTGAACATCAAGACGATCGTTGCTGCTACAAAATCTGGTCACACAGCTCGTATGATCTCCAAGTACCGTCCAGATGCTGACATTTTGGCAGTTACATTTGACGAACGTACACGCCGTGGCTTGTCTGTAAACTGGGGTGTATTCCCTGTTGTTGCCGAAACACCAGGTTCAACAGATGAAATGTTCAACTTAGCAACAGAGAAAGCTAAAGAAGCTGGTTTTGCTAAGGAAGGCGATTTGATCTTGATCACAGCTGGTGTTCCAGTTGGTGAAAAGGGTACAACTAATGTTATGAAGATCCAATTGATCGGTTCTAAATTAGTTGAAGGCCAAGGTGTTGGTGACGAAACTGTTATCGGCAAAGCTGTTGTAGCTACATCTGCTGCTGAAGCTAATGAAAAAGCTGTTGAAGGTGCAGTTCTTGTAACAAAGACAACTGACAAAGACTACTTACCAGCTATCGAAAAGGCATCTGCTTTGATCGTTGAAAACGGTGGTTTAACATCACATGCTGCTGTTGTAGGTATCTCAATGGGTATTCCTGTTGTTGTTGGCGCTACAAACGCAACTGAATTGATCGCTGACGGTGAAGTTGTAACAGTTGATTCTCGTCGTGGTATCGTTTACCACGGTGCTTCAAATGCACTTTAAGCCGAACGCTTAAATTTAAGATAAATAACTAGTTATCGGACCCGCTTCGTTTGAGGCGGGTCTTTTTTGTACTTAAAAATTTGGAGAAATATAATGATCAAGAAGCGTGGCTTATATCAGCGGTTTAGCTGAGATCGTCGATTAACTTGACGTTGCAGATAAAATTTTAGCAGAAGATATCAGTAGTATGATCCAACCCTATATTTTAGGAATAACATATGCAGAATTAGAAAGTATATATCAACTTTATCCAGCTAGCTTTTTGTGCTATGCTAAAATTATTTGTGGTAGATATATAATTGCTAGGAGTTGGAAAGATGAGCAAGAAGATCGTTTTTGGTCCAAAAAAAGATTTTATTTGGATCGATATCAAAAAAGATGATGAAAATGTGGTCCAGGAGTTAAAAAAACAAGCCAAGCTCGATAAAGAACTATTGGGTTATGCTCTTGATGAACACGAAAATGCTCACGTGGAATATGATGCTGAAGAGGAGCTATTGTTGATCGTTTTTAATGTGATCAAAAAACACAGTGAACGCTATGAAACGACACCTGTGGCTTTTATCGTCAAGCAAAATGAGTTGTACAGTTTTACGACAGCTAAAACAGCTTATGTGACTGAGTTCATTGAAGGGTTGATCACACGTCAGCCTAATCTCAGTCGCTTGAGTTTGATCTTTAAGACGCTTTATCAGATCGTGGGAGTATTTTTCCCAGTGATCAAAGAGATCGATAAAAAACGTTTAGCTTTGACAGAAAAATTAAAAACTAAAACGACTAACCGTAATTTGTTGGAGCTTTCAGATCTAGGAATGGGCTTAGTCTATTTAGTCAATTCAACACAACAAAATTCATTACTACTGGCACAATTAAAAAAGCTCTCACTTTATCGCTATCTGACAGAAAATGAACAAGAAGAGCTGGAAGATGTTGAGATCGAAGCTGATCAGTTGGTGGCGATGGCTAATTTATCCGATCAGATCTTAGGCCAGATCTCGGAGACATATAATAACTTGTTGAATAACAATTTAAATGACACGATGCGTTTATTGACGATCTGGTCATTATTATTGACGGTCCCGACCATTGTGACAGGCTTTTTTGGAATGAATGTTTTATTACCGTTTAAAGATAGTCCATTTGGCTGGCTCATAATTATTTTTATCAGTATGTTTTTATCGATCGGACTGTTAGTGACGATCTTAAAACGCATAAAATGAGGTGGGAATATGCAGACTATTTTTATGGTAGAAGATGATGCAACGATCATTCAAGTTGTCAGTGAAAAATTGAATTCTTGGGGGTATGATTGTAAAGGTGTGACTGATTTTCAAAATGTGTTAAGTGAATGTTTAGAACTTGCTCCACAATTGGTCTTGTTGGATATTTCATTGCCTTATTTTAATGGCTTTCATTGGTGCCAAGAGATCAGAAAACATTCGCAAGTGCCGATCATTTTTATCTCATCAGCTGCTGATCAAATGAATCAGATCATGGCGATCAATTTAGGTGCCGATGATTTTATCGTCAAACCGTTTGATCTCAATTTATTAGTGGCTAAGATCCAAGCACTATTACGGCGAAGTTACCAGTACAATCAGGTACAGACAGTCGATACCTATGCTTTACAAGGGTTTACTTTTACGCCCGAGGAAAACATGATCGCAAATGCTGAGAGTAAGTTGAATCTATCACCCAATGAAACTAAGATCTTGGTTATTTTATTACGTGAACGTGGTCAGATCGTTTCAAAGACGCAGATGGTCGAAGCACTATGGCAAGCCGATGACTTTATCGATAGTAATACGTTAGCGGTCAACATCACTCGGATCCGTAAAAAATTAGCCTCAGTCGGGATCAAGGATCTGATCCAAACGGTCAAGGGAAAGGGGTATTTGATCGAGAATGAAACAAGTGCTTAAATTGACCAAAGCTTTTATCTGGGAGCATAAAGCGATCTATCTAGTATGGTTATTATTACTGGGAACACAAAGTCTGGTGTTATACCTATATGATCAGACTCAAGCGATCTTAGGCGACACGCTATTGTTTAGCTGTTTGATCATTTTTAGTTATACGTTAGTTGCTTTTAGTCGGTGGCAAAGAAAGCTCAAGCAGTTACAACTCTTACAAACTAATTTTTCACATGAGCTTTTACCCTCAAGTAGCAGTCAAGTAGAAAGGCTTTATCAGCAGATCGCTGAAGAATTAGAGCAAAAATTAGTAGCAGAATTAGAACATAGCCGTTTGAAAAAACAGGAGATGTTAGAAGATTTTGGCATTTGGTTACATCAAGTCAAAACACCAGTATCGGCTTTAGATCTTTTGATCCAAGCGCAAGGAAACGATCCAAAGATGCGAGCTGAGTTGTTCAAAATAAATGAGTATCTTCAGCTGATGTTAAATTATTTGCGCCAACAGCTGGATAATTCTGATCTCGTTTTTGAGCAAGTTGCTTTAGATCAAGTGATCAAGGAAGTCTTGAAAAAGTATGCACTCTTTTTTGCTCAAAAAGGGCTACGGGTGGAATTTGTCGACCTTGATACCAAAGTCACGACCGATAAGAAGTGGTTGATCTTTATTTTAGAACAATTGATCTTCAATGCGATCAAATATACCAATACTGGAACGATCACGTTTATTTTTAACGGCGATCATTTGGCGATCAAAGATACCGGGATCGGGATCAAGTCACAAGATATTCCCCGTGTCTTTGAAAAAGGTTTTACCGGTTATAATGGACGTCAAGATCAACGAGCAAGTGGACTAGGATTATATTTGAGTCAAAAAGTTGCGCTCAAATTAGGATGTAAACTCGAACTGACTTCTAAAATTGGTCAAGGAACGACGGTCAAAGTTTATTTCCCAAAATATTATAAATAAATTGTTACTTTAACTTTAATGTTATTTAAAAATGGCAACCTTACAATTTTGTAAGGTTGCCATTTATTTTGTAAGTAGGCATAAATGACCGTGCTTGTTATGATTAATATATCAATTAAGACAACGGAGGAAATGATCATGAATGAATTACTAAAGATCGAACACGCACGCAAAGTTTATCAGAGTCGTTTTAAGGGCGTTCAAGTTGAAGCTTTAAAAGATATCCAACTTGAAGTCAATGAGGGCGAATATACAGCAATTATGGGTGAATCCGGTTCTGGGAAGAGTACCTTGTTGAATATGATCGCTACTTTGGATAAACCAACATCAGGTAAATTGTATTTGAATGGTGACGATCTGACACAGATCAAAGAAAAAGCAGCAGCGGCATTTAGACGCGAACATTTGGGATTTGTCTTCCAAGATTTTAACTTATTGGACACGATCTCTGTGAAAGATAATATCTTACTACCATTAGTTTTATCACGTAAAAGTATCAAAGCAGCTAAGCCTAAATTACAAGAATTAGCAGAAAAATTAGAGATCACTGCTTTATTAGAAAAATATCCGTACGAATTATCTGGCGGACAAAAGCAACGTGTGGCAGTCGCTCGGGCGATCATTACCGATCCAGCGCTACTTTTAGCCGACGAACCGACTGGGGCGTTAGATTCAAAGACCTCAGATCAGTTGTTAGATATCTTTGAACAGTTAAATCAAAATGGTCAAACGATCTTGATGGTCACACACAGTTCATTAGCTGCTAGTCGGGCTAAGCGGGTCTTGTTTATCAAAGACGGGATCGTTTATCATCAACTTTATCGGGGTGAACTTGATTCTAAAGCTTTCTTAGAAAAGATCAATATGACGATGGCATCGTTATTGCCACGTTAGTCAGGAGGGATCTGTATGTTTTATGCTAAATTAGCTTTCCAAAATATTCGTAAAAATAAACAGGCTTTTGTACCATTTTTACTGTCGATGATCTTTTTGACGGCCTTAAATACTCTGATGTTGATGGTCGCAAATGACCCAGGTTTAGCTAAACTCCAAGGGGCTGAAGCGATCACCCAACTTTTTGGTTTTGGTTCTGTGATCGTATTGATCTTTTCAGTGGTATTTGCTACTTATACAGAAACGATACTAAACAAACAACGTAAAAACGAACTAGGTCTGTACAATGTTTTGGGGATGGGCAAACGTGAATTATATAAGTTGACCTTCTTTGAAAAAGTGATCAATTTAGTTACTACAGTTGTTTTAGGTATCACAAGTGGCGTGATTTTTTCCCGACTGGCGTACCTGATCATCAAGAAATTGATGGGGATCGGTAATGAATTCAAATTTACTTTGAACACTTCGATCTTGACGCTCACGATCTTATTTATCGCTGGCATTTACGCATGGTTATATTTGATCAACGCTTTTAATATCTTTAAAAGTGATCCGATCGAGTTGTTACATGCTGATCAAAAAGGTGAAAAAGAGCCTAAAGCTAAATGGTTCTTGGCCTTAGTCGGTTTAGTCACTTTAGTTTGGGGTTATTGGATCGCTCTTACGATCAAGTCTCCAGTTTCAGCGGTCACTAATTTCTTTATAGCAGTACTTTTAGTGATCATCGGGACTTACTTGATATTTACAGCCGGAAGCATCGTTGTTCTAAAATTATTGCGTAAAAATGAAAACTACTACTACAATGTTAAACATTTCATTCCTGTATCAGGGATGATCTATCGGATGAAACAAAATGCGGTCGGGTTGGCTAGCATCTGTATCTTATCAACGATGGTCTTAGTCACTGTTTCAACAACAGCGGGGCTCTTTTTTGGATCAAATGATCAAGTTCAACAGATGTTTCCACGTGATATCATGATCAATTCAGCAGAGCCACTGTCAAAACTCAAACAAGTAGCTAAAAACTATGCTACTAAAGAAGATGTTAAATTAAGTGATATGCAATATATCCGGACTAGTCAATCTTTATTGTTTACAAAAAAAGCTAACGATTTCAAAGCTTCTGACCGTGTGAGTTATAATGTCTCAGATATTGATAGAGCTGCAAATGTGGTCTTGATCAGCTTGAGTGAATATAATGCTTTGACAAAAGATAATTTATCTTTAACTAAACCAAATGATATCTTTATGTATACTACTACGCAGAATTATCCTGAAAAGACAATGATATTGAATGGACATAAGTATCAAATCAAGCAACAGGTCAACAAATTAAAAGATACAGGATTACTTAATGCATCACCAGTTGATTCATACATTGTAGTTATGAAAGATCAAAAACAGATCGAGGGACTATTAAAAGAATTATACAAAACTAAAGAAACAGCAGCCTACTTAGATCCTGCTTATCAATTAAATTTCAACATTGAACTTAAAGATCAAGCTAAACGTAAAGCGTTCATCCGTGGACTAAGCAAAGAGTTTGCTAAAACTGCGGATAAACAATGGTATTTTTTTCAGGACAAGGATAGCTATCGCGAAAGTGTCAAACGCTTTGATGGTGGATTCTTCTTTTTAGGGATCATTTTAGGGATAGCTTTCTTACTAGCTACGACATTGATCATCTATTACAAGCAAGTGTCTGAAGGAATGGACGACCGCGAGCGCTTTGTGATCTTACAAAAAGTTGGGATGGATGAAGCTGAAGTCAAACGTGTGATCCACAGTCAGATCATGATGGTCTTTATCTTCCCTTTAGCTTTTGCAATGTTACACGTTGCTTTTGCTTTCCCACTGATCAAAAAGATGTTGGTCTTATTTGGGATCACCAACTGGCAACTGTTCTTAGTAGTTACGCTCGTGGTTGCACTGATCTTTAGTATTCTGTATTATATTGTGTATCAATTAACTGCACGGGTCTATTACCGTCTAGTTGAACGTTAAGTAGTAAAAATTTAGGAGAGAAAGAAGATGAGTTTTCTTAAAAAAGGTTTAACTGGTTATCAGTTAAAAGTTTTAGCAATGATCTTTATGTTGGTAGACCATTTGAATATGTATTTTGGACCAGAGTTGCATTGGCCTTTATGGATCAATTTCTTAGGACGTTTCGTGGCCCCAACATTTTCATTTTTATTAGTCGAAGGATATTTTCACACTCGCAATAAACGACGGTATTTGGAGCGTTTATTGATCGGAGCGTTAGTCGTAGGGATCGGTAATATTATCTATAATCTCTTGACTAAGTCATATATCGATCCGTTTGATCATCAGCCCAATTACTTATTGTTCCTCGGGCCACATAATATCTTTTTGACGTTAGCTTTACAGCTGATCATGATGTGGTCATTGGATAACATCTTAAATAAGCATAGACGTAAGGCATCATGGCCAACATTTATCGTAAGTGCTCTTTTGATGTTTGCTTTTGCAGAAGGTGGGATCTATCTCTTGCCGTTAGCATTGATCTTTTTCTTAGGTCGTAAGTATCACAAGCAAGCGCCAATGCTTTGGGCAACATTTCTCTGGTGTGCTCTGTTATTTGCTAAAGCTTATTACAGTTACAGTAGCGGAGCGACAGCTTCATTTTCACTCTATGAACATTTGACATTTGCTAGTGAATTTATGATGGTAGCCGTCATTCCATTGATCTGGCTATATAATGGCAAACGTGGTGGAAGTGGTAGTCAAGCTGAAAAATCGTTCTTCTATATCTTTTATCCAGTTCACCTTTGGATCATTTACTTGATCAAAGCCTTTGTATAAATAAAAAATAGCTTAGGAGAGTTGAAACTCCTAGGCTATTTTATTAGATCTAACTATTTTTGCGTAGATCGATAATATTTAATACTGGGGTCAATTCACCCGAACTGTTACCTACAAGGCGCAAAGTCATATTTTGCGGATTTAATTTTAGTTGCATGACTTGATCTAAGTACATGTCAGAATAGCCTTTGTAGTATACATCACCAAGATCAGTCGTTATCTTTTCGTTATAATCGTGGATGTCTTCATCCTTATCAACGATCACTAATTGAAAGGCTTGATTTAAAGAACATACACCTACTTTTGAAAAAGGACCGACACCATCATCAAAATCAAGTAGAACAATGGCATTTTGATCTTCAAAAAATGGACGCAATTTAGTAGCTGCTTCATCTGTAATGGTTAATTTCATTTTAAAATACCTCCCTTAACTGATATGTATATTATCTATCACTTGCTAATTGATTACAACATATATGCTTACAAAAAGTTAGCTGTATAAAGATAGAATTATTTACATGCTTCGCTTATAATTGAATTAGTTAGAAAAATTAAGAAAGGCCAGGTGATAATATGTCCTTGATCATTAAAAATGAAGGTAGTATTTGCCTTGAGTCTAAGCAAACGATCATACTCGATCCTAAAGAAAGAGTAACTTCCACAACGGGAGATATTTACCTGTTCACACATTTATCGACTGATCTCTTGCAGATCTTAGCTGATAAGCGACGCAAAAATCTTGTTTATTTGCCACAAATGTTACTTAAACAGCTTCAAAAATTAGTTCAAACAGGTTTCATCAGACCTTTGAATTTTAGAAAAATAAAGTGCTATCCTTATAATTATCCCGTTCAGATATCAGATCTCTGGGTCACTGCGTTTCCAAGTGATGATGGTTTGAACGGAGCAGTCAGTTTATTACTTGAACATGAAGGCAAAGTGCTTGGCTATACAGGGCGATTTATTACGCGTGGGGCACATAAGAAGCGGATCAAAAAATGGAAAAAAGCTTTTCAGACAGCTAAGTTAGATCTGTTGTTGTTAGATAGTGCAGCTTTACAGACCAGTGAAGTTTTTGTGTCAAACACCAAAAAATTCAAACGTTTCTTAGCAAATCTATCGAAGACAGATTTACCAGCTTTAAAATTATCAGAATTAGCCCCAGAAGAGATCCTAGAATATCAAGAAATTGCTAAACAAGCAGGCAGAACTTTACTGCTTGCACCAGATCTTGCTATTTTAGCTAAATTATTATTCCCGTTTAACGATTTTACAGCTACGACGCCAACTAATTTAAAATCAGCCGAGGAAAAACCAGAAAAATTCATAATTCAAGCAGAAATGACTAAGCGAGATACCATCGTTTATAATAAAGATAGTATTAGAGACATTGATATGATTGCTGCAGATCAAAGTGAGAGCGAATTAAAAGAGGTCGTGCATGTGATCGCACCGGCTCAGTGTTTGAGCTATGGTGAAAAGACACTAGAGGTGATCGAACCTTTGACCGAAATAGTTAGTTTTTCATAAGAAAGGGTGTAGTAAATGTTAGTTGTAACAACAGAACATATTCCAGGCAAACAATATGAAGTGATCGGTACAGCGTTTGGGGTGACGACTCAATCGCGCAATATTGCCAGTGACTTTGGTGCAGGTCTAAAGAGCATCGTTGGTGGTGAGATCAAGGGCTACACCAAGATGCTAAATAATTCTCGTCACGAAGCTGTCGAACGTTTAAAACAAGAAGCCAAGGCTATGGGAGCTGATGCGGTTGTCATGATGCGCTTTGATTCGGGCTCGATCAGTGCAGATATGCAATCAGTTGCTGCCTATGGTACTGCCGTAAAATTTATTGACTAACTACGATAGACGAGTTAAGAGTATCTATCGTCTAAAGTAAAAGGTATTTAAGCGAATAAAGCTCCCCGATAGAAGTTGGTATATGACTTCTACCGGGGAGCTTGTTTTATTCAAAGAACAGAAAAAAATACATTTTATAAATTAGCGTCAGTCTTGAAATTCAGTGGTGAAAGATCCGTTGCTTCAGTGATCAATTCAGCGGTCAGCTTCTGAGTTTCATTTAAACCTAATTCTTGCATCTCAAGGGATGTCTTGGTCAACAACTCACTTAAAGCAAGCGGATCATTTACAGTCAATGCTTTTTCATCTGTTTGCTTGATGATCTGGGTGAATTTGACAGCAAGTTCTTTTTTTAGATCCAAAACTTTTGGTCCAAATTGCGCATAGTGAGGATCGACTAAGACACCAAGTAATTTGTAGACCCAGTAAGCTGAGTCGTTAGAATACGTCTTTTGTCCGACTTTGTAAGCGGGGTGGACATCGGTGCTACCTGCATAGACGGGGACAAAAACACTTTGTGCCGTAACGCCCATTGCGACCCAGTGAAGACCAGCGATCTCGACTGGTAAGTTTGGACGAAGTTGGAGCAAGTGAGATTCCTGCGTTTTAGCTAAGCTGATCGGTCTAAATTTGTTTTTTTCTGGAGCCTTGCCTAGTGGATCGTAAGGTGTATTTTGAAAATGCGAGCCTAAGACGTATTTTAGATCATCTAAATACAATAAGCGGTCAGCCTTTTGGATAAATGGTAATTCTTCGCTCATGGGATCTTGTTTGACGCTAGGGGTCAGGTAACGTTGACCGTCCCAGACTCGTGGAGTACTGTAGATCTCATCGGACAATTCGTGTGTTCCAAAAATATTGCGGAAATTAAAGCATGTCGGATCAGGATTTAAATGGTTAGTGGCTACAAATTCTTGGATCCCGGTTGAAAAGATAAAGTTAACGGGATCGTTGAAGTCGATCTCTTGGATCGCTAATTGGTTAGCCACTACAGCATAGCAATCATCGGGGATCCTTTGAGCAACAAAGTGGTGACCTGACCCTGTTTCTAAATACCAAACTTCTTCTTGATCAGCAAATAAGATCCCGTTAGATTCGCAAGTACCGTATTTCTCAATGATCTGACCTAGGCGTTTTACACCTTCGCGGGCTGTTTTTACATATGGCAAAACGACGGTGACCATGGCTTCTTCGCCGATCCCATCTTTGACAAGTGGATCGTAGCCTAAAACGCGTTCGTTGGCATAAGCACTTTCAGTGGCACTCATGGCTACTCCATATTCGTTGATACCATCTTCTTCAAATAAGCCAAATTCAGCTGTCCATTCTGGAGTGGCACTGTATTTAAAACGAACTTGTGGTAGTGGCATTTTAAAGCCGTTATCCTTTGAGATAAATTCTTGTGGGGTATCAAATTCTTGATGAGGATGAATGACCATGTGTTTGGGCCAAGCGCTTTTGGCATCTTCATTGCGTCCGATCACAGTCGAACCATCAGCCATCGCTTTTTTTCCGACTAAGATGCTAGTGCAAGCAGAAAATTCGAAAGTTTTGTAAAGTGTCATAAAGAGACGTCCTTTCATCAGTTGATTAGTTTTATTTTAGCAGACCAATAGAACTAAAAACAATTGCACTTGTACTAAAACTTTGTCATAATTAACATATCAATCAAGAGGGAGATGACAATAATGCCATTAGTTCATATCGAACTTATCGAAGGTCGTAGCCAAGAACAACTCAAGAACTTAGTCAAAGACGTAACTAAGGCAGTGGTTGAAAACACTGGTGCTCCAGCTGAACATGTTCACGTTGTATTAAATGAAATGCAAAAAGATCGTTACGCTGTTGGCGGTGTGTTAAAGAGCGACGAAAACTAAAATAAAAGAGGCTGTAACATAAGTAAAAAGACATCTTCAATTCCAAATGTTGGAATTTTGAAGATGTCTTTGCTTGTCTCTGGAAATATTAGTTTTTAAGGCTTTACAGTGCCAAGTAACAACTAAGCAACGCATAGTAATTTTTTAGTGGTAGTTAATACTAAAAAATACTTTTGTTACAGCCTTTTTATTTACTCTAAGCTAACTTTAAATATTCTTCTAAATAATGTGCTAAGCCATCTTCTTTATTGGTCAAAGGCGTAATATCGTTAGCCAAAGCTTTGAGTTTATCAGTCCCATTTTGCATGACTACGCCCCAGCCGGCATAATCGATCATTTCAGCATCATTGTGTTCATCACCAAAGGCCAGAATGTTTTTACGGTCGATCTTAAAGGTATCAGCTAAGAATTTGACCCCATGAGCTTTATTGACGCCTTTAGGTGATAGTTCTAGGATCGGGTTAGGACCACCCCAAACCCCAACGTTGATCTTGTCGCCAAAATTTTCTTCTAGGGCAGAGACAGTTTTAGGCAATTGAAGTTTATCAACTAACATCGTCATTGCTGACGGATTTTCTTGTAAGTTTATCTTATTTAAAACTTCATTAGCTTTCAACGTTACTGGAAAGAAATCATCGATCACAGTATTGGGGACATCGGCTAAGGCCATATTCTTACCTTCAGCTGCAACGACTTTGATCCCAAGTTGCTCTTTAGCAGCTAAGATCTCAAAAGCGATATCACGGTTAAAGGTCAAGGCATATTCTTTATCCCAAGTTTGATGTGGAATATGTCCCAGGGCACCATTAAAGTTGATCATTGGTGATTTAAGGCCCAAAAAATCATAATAGTTTTCTGAGATCCGGTTAGGGCGTCCGGTTACGATCGAAACGATATGTCCTGCTGCTGCAGCTTTGGTCAAAACTTCTTTAGTTTTAGACGTTATTTGACTATTTTCATTTAATGTCGTGCCATCAAGGTCGATCGCGATCAGTTTTTGTTCCATAGAATCAATCCTTAAAAATTTGTAGTATATCTGCTTAAAGTTATCACAAACTTAAATAAAAAACAACGGATAAGGAATTAATTTTGCGATCATTTTGAAGATAATAGTGTATAATTTTAAGGGAAAGATCAAGAAGGGAGTAGTTATGATGATCGAGATCATTGCAAAACAGATCGAGGGCTTACCGGTTTTAGAAGTCGTGGCTAAAAAATATCGCACTCAAAGTTTACCGCTGATCGTTTTTTATCACGGTTGGACTGGTTGTAAAGAACGAGTCTTAACAGAAGGTTACGAACTAGCCAAACGTGGCTTTAGAGTGGTCTTACCAGATGCTAAGTTTCATGGTCAAAGACAAATCGGACCTGTCACTAGTCACCGCCAAGAATTTTGGCAGATCGTAGCTAGTTCAGTCAAAGAGCTACCATTTTTGGTAAATTACTATCGCCAAACGTGCGGGATAAAAGATGACCTAGTTGGTGTCAGTGGCCTTTCGATGGGAGCGATCACGACTTGTGCTTTATTGACTGTGTATGATTGGATCAAAGCTGGTGTAAGTTTGATGGGCTCTCCTTGTCCGACAGCGTTTGCCCGTCAACTACTGGAAGAGTTACCGGGTTTAACAGATATTCCAGCTAGTTTTATCGATCAGCAATTAGCACAACTTGAGCTGATCGACCTATCAAAGCACCCTAAACGGATCGCTGGGCGACCAGTACATTTTTGGCATGATACTACCGATCAAATGGTGCCATATGCGCCAGATAAAGCATTTTTTGACAGTATCCAAGGGAAAAATTATGCTAGAAATACATCATTTACGACGACCACAGGGCAAGGGCATAAGGTAAATTATGCAACTGCAGTCGAGATGGCAGAAAAATTTGAAGAGTATTTTGGAGGAATCGATGATGGAACCACGAAATAGTGAATTGATAAAAAAAGATATTTTAGATGCCCTTGAAACGGTGATCGATCCAGAATTAGGGGTGGATATCGTTAATTTAGGTTTGATCTATTCAGTTGATCTAAAAGAAGATGGTCTATGTATCGTTCAGATGACCTTGACTACGATGGGATGCCCCTTGACGAACTTATTGGCTGATATGGTCGAACGTTCGATGGATGGGATCGCTGAAGTTAAAAAGGTCGAAGTTGAATTTGTTTGGGAACCAGCCTGGACAATGGACCGCATGACTAGCTATGCTAAGATGGCGCTAGGGATCCACTAACGGAGGCGTTTTTGTGTTAAAAAGAAAGATTTTTGTTGTGATATATATTGCCTTGATCTCATTTTTTTGTGTCTATTTATTTTTTAAGATCCAAGAACGTGATCTGATCATTCAATTGAATAATAACAACCTCTCTTTAGATGCGTATAAGATCACGCTCAAACAAGATATATCACTGGCAGAACTTGATCAAAAGGTAAAGGGCAATGATAAATTAACTGATGTCCAGCTCCATTATCAAGCTAAAGATCAGCAAAATGTGACATATTTTTACGGTAAGGGCAATTATACGCAGCCGCCATTGCTTTCGGGACATTTCTTTTCAAGTGCTGACTTTGAATCGGATGTTCCGTTGGCAGTTGTTGGAAAAAATTATGAAAAAAAACTATATGAACCTAAAGACCAGGCATATTTGAAACTAGATGGTAATTATTTGCCTGTGATCGGTGTAATGGGAGACAACTATCACTCAGATCTAGATGATCAGATATTTATTGCAGCTTCGACCCAAAAATTGACGACAGCTCAGACAAATGATTATCGAATCGTTTTGGATAGTTTGACCCCGATCGATGCTAAAGCTTTAAAAAAAGACCTAGGCTTACTATCAGCTACCAGATTAGTCAAAAAAAATTTCATCATTTCTGATGAATCGTGGTTAGCCTCACATTGGGTACAAGTTCTGGGATTATTTGCGGCAGCAGTCGGCTTTCTAGCGCAAATGGCTGTTTGGTTGATATCATCACGGCGTCGCTATAACGAAGCTGTATTTTTGCAAGCTAATCCTGCTAAATTTGCTTTTGAAGAATGGCGCACATATTCGATCTGGGTAGGTCTAGGTACGATCATTGGGGGCATGGCAGGGATGTTTATCTTCCAAATGACGACGTATACTTCTCTATTACTGACGATGGGGTCGATCTATTTGGGAAGTAGTCTATTATTTTACCTATTGATCAATTCAAGGTTGAAAAAAGAGTGAGTATTTAATGCAAAAATAAGTTATAGATAACGAAATGTCAAAGAGAATATGAAAGTAAAAGCTATGTTATATAGTAGGAGAGGTTTTTTTAAGAAGTGAAGTTACCAGAAGATTTTAAGAAAAAATATCAAGCTCTGTTGGGTGCTCAAGCCCCAGCATTCTTTGAAAGTTTATCTGGCGAGGTGCAAAAGGGGTTTCGACTTAATCCATTAAAAGATAACTATAAAAAAGTTGCTAATCCACTGGATGAATCGGTTGAATATGTTGCAACTGGTTATGTAGGAGAAATTAGTGGAAAGACGTTGGAACATCAAGCAGGGTATATATACAGTCAAGATCTAAGCGCAATGTATGTCGGTGAAGTGGTCGAAGCTAAACCAGGCGAAAAGATCCTGGATCTTTGTGCTGCACCCGGGGGAAAATCGACGCAGATCATTGAAAAGATGGCAAATCAAGGCCTATTAGTTTCAAATGAGATCAATAAAAAACGGGCTTTGGTCTTAGCTGAGAATATGGAACGGACCGGGGCACGAAATTCGATCGTCTTAAATGAAGATCCAGCCACATTGGCTCAAAACTTTAAGTCTTATTTTGATAAGATCGTAGTTGATGCGCCTTGCTCAGGTGAAGGAATGTTTCGTAAAGACCCACATGCGATCACATATTGGCATGCCAATTATCCAGCGCAATGTGCTAAGCGGCAACGTGAGATCTTAGATGAAGCGGTAAAAATGTTAGCTGTCGGTGGTGAATTGATCTACTCGACTTGTACATTTGCTCCTGAAGAAGACGAACAGATCATCAGCTGGTTATTACAAGAATATCCTTACTTTGAGATCGTCCCTTTACAAAAGTATACTGGCATGGACAGTGGAGTCCCAGCTTGGGGCAATGATGAGCCCGCACTAACTGGGACGGTTCGCTTGATGCCACATCACTTTAAAGGTGAGGGGCATTTTATCGCTAAATTACGTGATACGCGACCAGCGCAAGTTGTAAAAGCTAAGAAAAACAAGCATAAAAAGCAAAATAAAGCAGGTTTGACTCAAGAGCAAATTGCTTTATGGAAAGAATTTTCAGCTAACTTCTTAAAGCAAGATCTCTTCAAAGTAACTGAATTGCAATGCTACGGCGACCATCTTTATTATTACAATAAAAATTGGCCTGATATTTCACGCTTAAAGTTCATGCGTCCGGGCTTATTGCTTGGTGTCTTTAAGAAAAAGCGCTTTGAGCCTAGCTATACACTAGCTTTGTCTTTAAGCGCAACTGAGACAGAGCAAAAACTAGCGTTGACCCAAGAACAATGGCAACAATATGTTACAGGTAACACAGTGACTGTGGCCACGTCGCATAAGAATGGGTGGTATTTATTGATCTGTGATGATAAACCCTTTGCCTTTGGCAAGGTCGTCAATGGTACGGTCAAAAATTTCTTCCCTAAGGGCTTACGTTTTAGTTTTGAATAAGACAATGCAGTCAGTGCTATATAAATAATGAGGGACCTATCATGATGCGTTTGCATCGTGATAGGTCCCTCATTTTGCTAGTTTAGATATTTTTCTTTGAGGCGTTTTACGACTTCAGCGGTAAACTCAGCATCGAATTTTTGACTGATAAAATAACCTACAAAATAAGGTGATACGATAAAACGCGGAACTATTTTACAGTAGAGTTTATCGGCTAATTTATAAAAGAAGAGATTGTAAGCTTCGCAGTGTCCATCATTAAATTCAGCGAGTAAATATGAAACGACTTCTTTGATATAGTCAGCCGCAGGTGCGATACTTTGTTCATCAAAGCTGATGTTAAATTCCAAGAAGCCCATGATGGGGTGATCGGAGATATTGAGCGTTGCCGAAGCTTTAGTTGCGACCGTTTCACCACCAAAGTAAGCTGGAGCGATCTCACGGTAGCCATCGGCCTCTAAAAGCCCAACGATCTGCATGTGCGGGTGTGAAAGTGAACCACCTGAAAGTTTGCCATAGTTTTTATACAGTAAAACACTTTTATATTTAGGATCATTATAAAATACTTTCCACTGTTTGATCGCATAAGCTAGAATATTTTGCCATTCTTCAGGTTCATAATTAGAGATGTTGCCATCGTGTTTAGCAGATTCGATCAAAACGAACTGATCGGTCTTTTCGAGTGTAGGATACTTATTTTTTAAAAAGATCATCTCACCTTGTTGGTCGTAAATATCAGTTAAATGTTTAACGTCACAAAAAGGACAACTGGGCTCAGTTGCTTTTGATATCCGCTTTTGTTTACCGATACTACGATTGAATGTCAAAAGACTATTTGTTTCCATAAAATATTCACCTGATCCTTACTTACTCATAGGCTAAATTATAACATAACTTAAAAAAATTTAAATACGTGGGTAAGCGATAAAAGTTGACTTAATTGTGTAAAACTTAAAAAATAATTGTATTTTTTTGTAAAACGTTGTAACATAATTGTAATAATTTAATTAGAGGTGCGATATGAAATATAAAACCAAAGTTATACTCTGTGTTGGAATTGCAATGTCAGCTCTTATTTGTGGTGCTTATTTCATCTACCAACAGCGGACTCATTTCAATGAAAATGTTACGATCAATGGGATCAATGTTGGTGGCTTAAACGCTAAAGAAGCACAAGAAAAGCTAACTGCAGCTAAAGTTGAAAAGAAAGTCTATCTCAACAAGCAATTGCTCTATACGGCAGAGCCGACGGAATCAGAGTTTAGCTCGAAAGATCTAGCAAAATTTGAAGCTACATTGAAAAAACAAGCCACGATTTTACCAAATGATAAAAAGGTCAACTATACTTTGACTCCAGCTAATGTTGATGGCAAAAAGGTGGCTTCGCTAAAATCAAATGTAGAAGCAAAACTAAATGAGGCTGATCAGTCACGAAAAGCACCAGTTGATGCCTATGCGATCTTAGAAGGAGATAAAGTCAAGGTCGTCAAAGAACAAGCGGGAAACAAATACGATGTTTCAGCGATCTTAAAAGAGTTCAGCCAAAAAGAAGGTAATAAAGATATCTATCTGACAGCTAAGTACTTAAAGCCAGTCAAAGCAAATAGTGCAACTGTTAAGCAAGAGGAAAAGAAACTCAAAGAATTGACCGGTAAAAAGATCACATACACTGTACAAAAAACAGAATATGAATTAACGACGGCAGATATTCTAACATCAGCTCGATATCAAGCGGGAAAATATCAGTTCGACACGCAAGCGTTAAAGAATAAAGTGGTCGAGATCAATCAAAAACAAGCAACTTTAAATAAGAGCTTGGCCTTTAAGACAAGTGAAGGAAATGAGATAAGTGTTCCGGCTGGTACCTATGGCTGGGCGATCAGTGCTAATAAAGCTGAAAAGACTTTGACAAAAGCTTTGGAAAATGGTGAAACAAAAGTTGATGCCAAGAGTGATATCTATGGTGAAGGTTATGACACACGCGGAACTGGCTATGACACAACAACTAATGGTGGGATCGGTAACACCTATGTTGAAGTTTCGATCGAAAAGCAACATTTGTGGGCTTATCGTGATGGTCAACAAGTCGCTTCCATCGATGTGGTGACGGGGACTCAAAGTACGCATAATGATACACCTAAGGGAGTCTTTTATGTTATGTATAAACAAACAAAAACGACCTTACGGGGATCAAGAGCTGATGGATCAGCTTATGCTAGCCCAGTAGAATATTGGGTACCATTTACTTTAGATGGTTGTGGTTTCCATGATGCAGACTGGCGAAAAAATTGGTCAAACACAGCTTATCTTAAAGAAGGCTCTTTAGGATGTGTCAATATGAGACCAAGTGAAGCAGCTAATGTTTTCAACAATTTGAGTCAAAGTGAACCAGTTATCATATACTAAAAAATAAAGCGTGAGACGATGCCGATCAGCGCTATATAAATAACAAGGCCCCCTACGATGCATTTTCATCGTGGGGGCCTTGTTTGGCTATAAAAGACCAATAGAAGACCAATAGAAGACTCTATCTGGTTACGAGTGTTTTTGGTACCAAGCTAGTGATCGGAGTGCTTGCGCCATGTTTGTCTGTTGTGCTTCAAGTAAGTTTACTCGAGCAAAGATCGCATGTTTAGCTAATTTGATCTCGCGGGCTAGACCAAGATCAGCTGATTTAGGTTCAAAGAAAGTGTTGAAATCGGCATAGAGTTCGGGTGAACTGAGCGTTTTGCCGATCACGGTGATATAGGCAGTAAATTCCATGTCTCCACCTACAGTTTCCTCTAACCAAGTCCAATTTTGTTTGAGCCAATTCCAAGCAAGTTTTTGCCCGACCGGATTAGCTAAGATCTCTTCTAGCCAAGCTCTGAGATCTTGGGGCTTGATGACTGCTGGATCTTTGAAATTAGCTAATAATTCGGTCAATTGCGCTACTTTAGGAGAACTAGTCAAAGCTTGTCTGAGATCTACCTTATAGCTGGGATCGACACTTTGCTGGTATTCCCTGAAAAATTCAATGAAACAAGCAGCTGAATTGTGATTTACCAACATATTTTTAAGCACAACTCCTCGGATATTGGCTGGTAGTTTAGCCCAGTCGGTCTTAGTTGGAGGAAAATATAATTGTTCATCTATAACATGCTTGACTTTAGCGTAAAGTTCAGCCTTTAAAAGTAGTGGTTGCAACAGCTCTTGGTCTAGCCGAGAAAAACCAGCCGGATCTTGGTTAAGACTTGTCTTTAAAACACTTGTAAAACTGACCACTAAAGTGCACAGATCATTATGCGCAGTACTGTCAGAGGCAACAAAGGGCTTTAAGAGGTCTAATAATTGCAGTAAAGCTCGAGTAACTAATTGGCTATGATCATTTTTGAAGTTAGCCGCTAATTCAAGGACTTGAGGCAATGAAACAACTTGAGCTTGAGCTAATAAAACTAGATCTTGCAGTAAACTAAAACGTGTGAGCGCATCTGTTTGGGATGATTTTTTTAGGAGATCAAGTAATAGCTCAGGACTGTAATCAACGATAAAATGGGCGTTATTGTGCACATTTAATTGTAAAGCAGCCCCATGTTTTTGTCTGAGACTAGTATAGTCTTTGATGATCAAGCGTCTTTGAGTCATTAAAGCTGGTAATTCAGGGTAATTACTCATCAAGGGGATCGGCCATAGCTGGCTAGATGCCATACTAGGGTCAGTAAAGAATTGCCGCTGTTCGAGCAAAAGATCATTGCCTATTTTCTTAACACTAATTACGGGATAACCAGGGCAATTGAGCCAAGTATCCATTATTTTTGGAAGATCAAGCTCTGTTGTTTGCGTTAAAGCTTGCCAAAGATCAGCCCCAGTAGCGTTACTATAGGCATGGCTGGCAAAATAGTGTTTTAAACCAAGGCGTAAGGCAGTATCACCGATCAAGGCGCGGACCATAACGAGCATGCGGGCTCCTTTAGCATAAACGATCGCACTATCAAAGAGTGCATCGATCTCAGCTGGATCTTCGACTGGCGTATAGATGGATTGGACTCCAGCTAAAGCATCACGATTTAAAGCTAGTGGGACTTCAGTACTTTGAAAAGTTTGCCAGATCTTCCAGTTTGGCTCTAGCGCATCGATACAAACATATTCCATCATATTGGCAAAACTTTCATTTAACCATAGATCATCCCACCATTTCATCGTTACTAGATCGCCAAACCATTGATGTGCTAATTCATGTGCGATCACAGTTGCGATCTTTTGTTTGGTCTCTAAAGTCGTATTGTCAGGATCTAGTAAGAGATAGGCTTCCCGATAAGTAATGATCCCCCAATTTTCCATCGCACCGGCTGAAAAATCTGGTAAAGCTACTTGCCAAGAATGTGGGAGTGGATAGGGCGTTTGGTAGTAGTCTTCAAAGAAATCAAGGGCACGTTTGGCGATATCTAAAGCAAAATCTAACTCTTTTAGTTGATGAGCTTTAGTTGAAAACACACCTACCTTGATCCCAGAAGCAGTCATGGTGGTTTTACTTTGTAGTTCTCCTAAAACAAAGCAGACAAGATAAGTTGACATTTTAGGGGTCGTTTCAAAATAATGGACACCAGCGATAACACTTTTTTCCGGCATATTGCTTAAAACTTGTTCACCTGGCTGTTCATCGAATTTTACAGCAAGGTCAAAAGTCGCTTTGGCATCAGGTTCATCGACACAGACAAAAGCTTCTCGGGCTGCATCAGTTTCAAATTGGGTCCCGATCAATTGCTTTTTTTGCCCTTCTAGCTCGTAGTAAGAAGGGTAGATCCCCATCATTGTATCAGTCAAATTTGCAGTATATGTAATTTCTAAAGTAACTTTTCCAGTAAAACCAAGCTCTAAGTAAAGAGCATCTTTTGTGTCATCAAGTTTAAAAGCGTGGGACTGCCCATTGACCAAGACTTCATTGATCTGGAGCTTTTTTTGATGGAGCCAAACAGTCTCAGTTAAAGCAAGACCAGTGATCGTCGTTTTACCAAAGAAATGTTTTTGTTGGCGATCCAAGTCAAAATAAAGATCGTAGTGTTCTGGCTTGAATGTTGTTGCAAAATGCATAATATCACCTTCTAAATATAAGTTAGTGCCAATTATATTCTTTTTTTCTTAAAAATACTACCTGAATAAACAAAGAGCACTAAACACTAATCATTAGTTGTTTTGGTGCTCTTTATTTATATATGTGATTAATCAACATTAATCATAATTTACCCAAAAAGTCAGTCACGAATCAGTCAGAAATTTACAAAGCTGGTAAACTTGTCTGGTGTTGCTATTCGTTGCTCATCTGTGATAGCTGTGTAAATCTGCAATGTTGTTTGAATATTACTATGTCCTAGCTGAGCTTGAAGTTCTTTTGGATTTATACCACTTTGAATAGCTAAGGTGGCATATGTGTGTCTGAAGCCATGTGGTGAGATCGGGTGAAGATCAATTTTCTTTCTGACTTCATTGATCCAATATCTAGGAACAATGCCTGAAATAAAAGAATTGTTTGAATTAGCAAAAACAAGTTGCTGAGGACTATTTGCATTAAAACCGATCTCAAGTAATTTTATCCGTTGAATCTTTTGCCATTGCTGTAAGATAAAAAGTGTTTTTTTATCAATATATACAGTCCTCTTGCTTGCTTGAGTTTTAGGTTCTGAGATAGTTGCCTTACCTTTTTTTGCATACGTTACTGTTTTATTTATGGCAATTGATTCTGAAGCAAGATCAACGTCATCCCAAGTCAAAGCGAAAGCTTCTCCAATTCGCATACCACTAAATGCTAGTAAGCGAAATAACGTATAAATTTTTGGTGGACACATTTTTTGAGCAGTATCCAAAAAAAGTTCCAACTCGTCACGAGTATAAAATTTGGGGGGCTTTGGTGCTTTTTTTATCTTAGGTATAATTACCTTGTCGAAAGGATTTTTGTTGATGTAGTCCATTGATATTGCAAATTCAAAAATTCGTGAAGCTTGGATCGCATAATTTTTTATAGCGGTTAAATTATTTTGTGCAAGGTCATTGACCATTGTTTGACATTGACGCGCTGTGATTTTTTGGATAGGGGTATTGCCCAGAGCTGGCAATATATGCGTTCTAAAATGACTTTCCACACACATCAAGGTGTGTTCACGGACAGTTAGCTTATAAGTATCCAACCAATGCTCATACACGTCTGAGAACGTTAGATCAGTCTTTTCCAAAAAATTGCCACTTGCGATCTCTGCTGAAAGTTTATCAGCTGCCATTTTTGCTTCACGTTTTGTCTTAAAGCCTCTGACTGTTTTCGTGATACGTTTTCCATTTGCGTCTTTACCAACGTAGAGCTGAATGCGGTAGAAGTCGCCTTTCTTTGTTTTATATTTGCTAATTGATGCCATTTTTATCTTCTGCTATATAAAACGTGAACAAACGTAATCAAATATATCAAATGATTACATTTGA
>CAJUNC010000012.1 GCA_910587695.1 uncultured Lactobacillus sp. | reverse complement strand
TTAGATAAGAGACCCTGCACATTTGCTTATCGAAACTTTGTTCAGTTTTCAAAGACCTACTCAGTTGATACAATCAACATCAATATTTTAACATATTAGAAATTTCATGTCAACAACTTTTTTATTTTTATCCTGTCGCTTTTTTCAACGACTAGATTATTTTAACAAAAACCATTGAAATATGTCAACAATTTTTTATATCATTTTTTTGTGCTGTAACAAATCAGCTTTTATATAATATCATGTATCACAACTTTATGTCAACATAATTTTTAAATTATATTTTTTAACTGCTCCGTATCAGCAACTTTTATAGTATAGCAAGGAATGTATTTAAGCGTCAAGAACTTTTTTACTTTTTATGAAAATTCTTTTTACACCTTCAACTATCAATTACTTTCACCATTACAACTAGACATACTCCTTTGTACAAAAAATTGACGTACAGTTAACGACGCATGCGCTGTGATGCCTCCCCACCACTCACCCCTTCCAAACGTTCATATAAAATAGCTTTGCGACTTTGATCACCCATTTTTACGTATGACAAAAAAATGCTGCGACTACATAGCCACAGCATTGAAAAATATCTTAATTTTTTAGTTATTTTCGATCGGACGCATCGTTGGGAACAACAAGACATCACGGATCGAAGGTGCATCTGTCAACAACATCACCAAACGATCGATACCGATGCCTAGACCACCTGTAGGAGGCATACCATATTCCATGGCTTCGATATAGTCTTCATCGATACCTTCAGCTTCATCGTTACCAGCTTGACGTTCTTCCACTTGTGCTTCAAAACGTTCACGTTGATCGATCGGATCATTTAATTCAGTAAAGGCATTAGCATATTCGCTACCCAAAATAAACAATTCAAAACGATCAGTGAAGCGTGGATCTTTAACGTTCTTCTTAGCTAACGGTGAAATTTCAACTGGATGACCATAAACAAATGTTGGGTCAACGATCTTATCTTCACAGAATTGTTCGAAGAATTCGTTGATGATATGACCGACTTTCCAGTATTGTTCATAATGAACACCGTGCTCATCTGCTAAAGCCCGAGCTTGTTCTAAAGTCATTTCTTCCCAGAAATCGACACCAGTATATTCTTTGATGATATCGACCATGTGCACGCGCTTAAATGGCTTATCAAAATCAACATCTTTACCTTGATAGTTCACGATATTATTATTTGACACTACTGAAGCAGCAGCCTTGAAGATACCTTCAGTTTCATCCATAACGTCTTCAAAGTCAAAATATGCAGCATAAGATTCAAGCATTGTAAATTCTGGGTTATGGCGTGTATCGATACCTTCATTTCTAAAGACACGACCGATCTCATATACACGTTCCATCCCGCCAACGATCAAACGCTTCAAGTGCAATTCAAGTGCGATCCGAAGATATAATTCGATATCTAAAGCATTGTGGTGAGTGATAAATGGACGTGCAGCAGCACCACCAGCTTGTGTATGTAACACTGGTGTTTCTACTTCCAAGAAGCCTTCGCCGTCTAAATAGCGACGAATAGCTGAAATGATCCGGCTACGGTTTACAAAACGATCGTAACTTTCTTTGTTAGAGATCAGATCCAAATAACGTTGACGATAGATCTGTTCTACGTCTTGAAGACCATGCCATTTGTCTGGTAACGGACGCAAAGCTTTGGATAAGAAAGTCAATTCTGTCACTTTGATCGTCAATTCGCCCATATCTGTCTTGATAACGTGACCCTTGATACCTAAGAAATCACCAAGATCTGAGCGTTTGAAGATATGGTACATATCTTCGCCTACTTCATCTTTACGGATATAAAGTTGCATTCTGCCAGTACGGTCTTGTAGATCAGCAAAGCCTACCTTACCTTTACCACGCTTAGCTACCATACGTCCAGCGATCGTCGCTGTGATCTCCAAGCCATTTAATTCATCTTTATCCATTTCACCATACTTATCATGCAAGTCTTGGTTCATTGAATCACGTTCAAACCGATGACCAAAAGGATCGATACCTTCTGCGCGCAATTCTTGCATCTTTTCACGACGTACACGCAATTGGTCATTCATGTTTTGTTGGTTACCCATTTAAAAATCCTCGCCTTTCTTTAGAGTGTGAGAAAAGGTGATGCCTTTTCGAACACGTTTCATCTTTACTATTTTTTAATTATAGCATACTCAAAAGTCATAATTAACGCCGAATTGGTTGAGCGATCATGTCAGCCAAGAAATTATCAAAGATCTCTTGCATTTCTTGCTCTGTATCAGCCGAATTCAAAGCTGCTTTGGTCCTTGCTGAACGTGGGATCCCTTTAAGATAGTAAGCTGCTTGCGATCTAAACTCTTTTGGTCCCACAACTTCACCTTTAGCTTCAACTAAACGATGCAAATGCTCTTTAGCAACTGCGATCTTTTCAGCTGGTTTTGGTTCTTCTAACAATTCACCAGTCTCTAGATAATGTGTCGTTTGCTTAACGATCCATGGGTTCCCTAAAGCCGCCCGACCGATCATCACAGCGTTTGCTCCAACTTCATCTAACATCGTCTTAGCATCTTTAGGCGTGCGGACATCCCCATTACCGATAAATGGGATCTTCGTCAACTTGTTAGCTACTTCATGCAATAACTCCCAGTCTGCATGACCTGAGTAAAGTTGTTTTCTTGTCCGCCCATGCATCGCTAACGCACTGGCCCCAGCTTCTTGCGCTGCCAACGCATTTTCGACTGCCAAAATGTGATCCTCATCCCAACCAGTCCGCATTTTTACGGTAACTGGTTTTTCAACTGATGACGAAACTGCTTTGACCATCTCATATACTTTATCAGGATCAAGCAACCATCTTGCCCCAGCATCGGTCTTAGTGACCTTTGGCACAGGACACCCCATATTGATGTCAATAATATCAGTATTTGTGTTTTCAGCCACAAATTGTGCTGCTTCGACTAAAGTTTCCTTGCTCCCACCAAAGATCTGCACACTTGCTGGATGTTCACTTGGATCGACAAATAACATCTCAAGTGTCTTTTTGTTGCGGAAATGGATCCCTTTATCTGAGATCATTTCACATACGACCATCCCTGCACCAAATTCCTTACAGATCATCCGAAAGGCCACATTGGTCACCCCAGCCATTGGGGCTACCACAACTTGGTTTGGGATCGTGATATCTCCAATTTTCCATTCCATGGATCAATTTCACCTCATAAAATCATTCTTTACTTCGTTTGTAGATAATAGCACACTTTTATTTAAACGACTACTTTTCTTTTGCATTTTTTGCGATCTCACGCAATTGATCTTCTGAAAAATGGTATTTTCGATTACAAAAATGACATAAGGCAGTCGCACCATGATCTTCTTTGATCATCTCTTCAATGTCAGCTTCAGGTAAGCTTGCCATTGCTTTTGCAAAACGGTCTTTAGAGCAATCACATTCATACGCTACCGGCTTTTTATCCAAGATCTCAACATTTTCTTTGTCAAATAATTTGACTAAAATATCTTCTGGGGTCAAACCTTCACGCATCATTTCCGAAACTAGCGGTAAGTCTTTTAAACGTTCTTCTAATTTAGTCAAAACTTCATCCGTTGCTCCTGGCATAACTTGGATCAAAAAGCCCCCAGCTGTTTGGATAGTATTATCATCATTGACAAAAACTGACAAGCCAACGGCTGATGGGATCTGTTCGGACTTAGCTAAGTAATACGTAAAATCTTCACCCAATTCACCCGAAACTAGCGGTACTTGTCCAGTAAATGGTTCCTTTAAACCAAGATCTTTAGTGACCGATAGGAAACCTGTCGTTCCAACTGCACCTTTAACATCGATCTTGTGCTTATCGTTCAACGGTAAATGGATATGTGGATGTTGAACATAGCCTTTCACTGTTCCATTAGCATTACCATCAACGACGATCGCCCCCAGTGGTCCATCCCCATTAACTTTCACTGTCATCTTGCCTTCACCCTTTAATGAAGCTTCCGATAATAGCAAAGTTGCGACTAAGGTCCGACCTAAAGCTGCAGAAGCTGCACTCCAAGTATCGTGATATTCTTGTGCTTTTCGAACTGTTTTAGTCGCATCGACCGCATACGCACGTAATTGCCCATCATAGGCTAAACTTTTAACTAAATAATCAGACATTTAATTCACCTATTCCTTTATATTTTTCAACAAACAAGGAGGAAGCAAGCGGGCGGCACATAGGCCAACTTACTTCCTCCTATTAAAATTTATTCCACCACTCGCTCAAAGACTAATCTTTATCCGAGTCTGTGTCTTTTTTATCCTTTTTTGGATAGAAGACTGTGGTTTTATTTTTATCAGCAGTTGCATCTTTTTCACTTGGGAAAGATGTTGTTTTATCGGCTGCTTTGTTTTCACGTTTAGCAGCTTCTTTACGTTCCAAAGCTTCTTTTGATTCTTCAAAAGTCGTGGCTGTTGCTTTTTCACTTGGGAACTCATCTTCATTTTGCGCAGGCATCTTGCCTGTCTTATACAAGCTCAAAATTTGCTTTTCATCGAGTGTCTCGTATTCAAGCAAGGCTTTTGCAATAACTTCATGCTGCTCTTTATGCTCTTCGATGATCTTCTTAGCTAAAGCCATACCTTCTTCAGATAAGCGTTTGACTTCTTCATCGATCGCATTAGCTGTATTGATCGAGAAGGCTGCTTGCCCAGGAACAGCATCTCCAGCAAACATACCACTTTGACCTTCATATTGGACAGGCCCTAATTGATCGCTCATCCCATATTCGGTCACCATTGCACGTGCCAATTGAGTTGCTTGTTGGAAATCATTGGAAGCTCCGGAGGATTGTTGCCCAAAGATAAGCTCTTCAGCAGCACGTCCCCCCATCAAGCCAGCAATTTGTTCTTGCATGTCTTTTTTGGAAAGCAACATTTGATCTTCTTTTGGTAACATGATCGCATAACCACCAGCACGACCACGTGGGACGATCGTAACTTTGTGAACGACCCGCGCATCGTTTAAGACCAGTCCAACGATCGTATGACCAGCTTCATGATAAGCCACGGTCTCGCGTTCTTTCTTACTGATGACGCGATCACGTTTGGCTGGACCTGCGATCACGCGATCTTCAGCTTCATCGATATCTGAAGCATCAATCGCTTTTTTGTTACGCCGAGCAGCTAATAAAGCAGCTTCGTTGAGTAAGTTTTCAAGGTCAGCCCCTACAAAGCCCGGTGTTTGCTTAGCGATCATCTTAAGATCAACATCTTTTGCAAGTGGCTTGTTCTTAGCATGCACTTTCAAGATCGCTTCACGCCCCTTAACGTCAGGCCGACCAACTAAGATCTTACGGTCAAAACGTCCCGGACGAAGCAAGGCTGGGTCTAAAACATCAGAACGGTTCGTAGCGGCCATCACGATGACACCTTCATCACCTTCGAAACCATCCATTTCAACTAACAATTGGTTCAAGGTCTGTTCACGTTCATCGTGACCGCCTCCCATACCATTGCCACGACGACGACCGACAGCATCGATCTCATCGATAAAGATGATGGCTGGCGCACTCTTCTTGGCATTTTCAAACAGATCACGCACACGACTAGCCCCGACACCGACAAACATTTCCACGAAGTCAGAACCAGAGATCGAGAAGAACGGCACTCCCGCTTCACCAGCGACTGCTTTGGCTAACAAGGTCTTACCAGTTCCGGGAGGTCCTTCGAGTAACACCCCTGATGGGATCCGTGCACCCAAAGAAAGGAATTTACGTGGATCACGCAAGAATTCGACTACTTCGACTAATTCTTGTTTTTCTTCTTCAGCCCCAGCTACATCAGAGAAGCGCACCTTGTTGTTCTTCTTTTCAACTGGCTTAGCTTTGGACTTACCAAAATTCATCACCCCACGACCATTGCCACCGCCTTGGCCAGCTTGTCCCATCATCATGTAGAAGAAGAAGATAAAGAAGACAAGTGGCAAGACATAGATCAAGAGTTGGACCCAGATACTGCTGGATTCCTCTTCTTTAGCGCCATATTTGACTTTATTCTTAGTAGCATAGCTTTCGATCTGCTTAACTAAGGTATCATTTGTCAACACATTGGTCGTAAAGGTCGACACTTTAGTAGAGGTACCCGCAATACCTGTTAGACCACCAGTCTTTTCCACATTAGCTGGCTTTTTGTAGGTACCTGTGATGCGGTAAGTACTACCTGCTGGTTGCATTGTGAAATCTTTGACATTGTTTTTCTTCAATTCGGTAATGAATTGGCTTGATTGAATCTGTTGTGATTGAGCACCGCCACGATTACCAACAAAGTAATAGAGCGCACCCATAATGCCAAGGAAGATCACAATGTAAAATAGACTATTCTTCATTAGTCCATTTTTGTTATTATTCATGGAGTTCCTCCTTTTAGGTAATTTTCATAAAATTTAAAGCTATCGAACCAATAATATCATATTTGACTAATATTGACTATTAATTGTTCTCGTAAACTTCTGGTTTTAAAATACCTACGTAAGGCAAGTTACGGTAATGTCCGATGTAGTCTAGACCATAGCCGACCACGAATTCATTTGGTACTTCAAAGCCAACATAATCTGGCACGACAGATTTCACCCGACGCTCAGGCTTATCTAATAAAGTACAGATCTTAACTGAAGCTGCATTTCTGTGCTTGAGCAACTCCACTAACCGTTCCAAAGTGCGACCGGTATCAATGATATCTTCGACGATCAAAATATGACGATCTTTGACAGAAACGTCTAAGTCCTTGATGATCTTAACTTCACCGGATGATTCAGTTGCATCACCATAGCTAGATACATCCATAAAATCAAGTTCGCAGTATGTATCGATCTCACGTACGATATCAGCCATAAATAAGACCGCACCCTTTAAAACGCAGATCACAAGTGGATTTTTATCCTTCATGTCGGCGGTGATCTGTGCCCCTAATTTTTGGGCAACTGCTTGAATATCTTCTTTGCTGTATAAAATTTCTTTGATGTCGTTATTCATCATCTTTTACCTCTCTTCGCAAAACTATTATGTAATGCATTTTAGCATTTACGAGCCGTGGTGACAAATCAGTTTTTTTCACTTTAACGACCCATAAAATGTTTCCATCCTTTGCTGCAACTAACCAAAGACGCTCACGTTTAGTTTTCTCTATTTTTCGGTCGATCAAGATCTGTTTTACTTTTTGAGTCCCGATCTTAGTTTTCATGCGATCGCCTGGCCGACGATGACGCAAAAGAAAGGGCGCCTCATCTTCAGAAACGCCCAAGACCTCATCGCCTGGTCTCGGGTGGTAGGCATTTTGAAAAAAGAGCCCGACCTTTTCTGTATTGGATATCCATTGCCACTCCCCTAATAACAGATATTGCTGAAAATTTAAGTTCTCGATCC
The DNA here is from genome assembly GCA_910587695.1 of uncultured Lactobacillus sp. Classification (GTDB taxonomy): domain Bacteria; phylum Bacillota; class Bacilli; order Lactobacillales; family Lactobacillaceae; genus Ligilactobacillus. The sequence goes on along the minus strand of CAJUNC010000012.1, from coordinate 79,472 downwards.
GCAAAGGATGATCAGCGATCCAGAAATGACGGTATTCTTTGACCAAAAAATACCCTTGTCCCAGATTGAGTTGTCCTTGTGGCTTAGTGGTGTTATTTAGCAAGCGGTTGGCTTGAGCTACTTTTTTTTCCGATAACTCTAACTTATGCTGCCGGAAAAGTTGGCGTAAAAGCTGATTTTGCCATGGTGAAGTCAACGCTTGCCATTGTTCTAAGGCATAACTACCATCATATTGCTGTAATTTAGCCAATTTTTCTTTACTCGTTTCATTGGCTAAGGTAAGGACTTCACTTAACTGCGTAGCATAATTTTCCACATGCGCTAAAAATTGCGGATTTTCTTGCTTTAATTGGGGAATAACGTGATGTCGCAAGCGATTTCTCAAGTAATCATCTTGTTCATTAGTCTCATCCTCAAAGTAAGTGATGTTTTGTTCCTGGACCAGATGTAACAATTGTGCTTTGGTAAAGCCTAACAAAGGCCGGATCAACTCGGCATGAGCCCCAAACTTACGCCTTGCTTTGATCCCCGTCAATTGTGCTAAGTCGCCTCCACGCAATAATTTCATCAAAAAAGTCTCGGCTTGATCATCACCGTGATGTGCCGTCAATAAGTACTTGATCTGTTGTTTTTCTAGTATCGTTTCAAAAAATCCATACCGCATTTTACGGGCTTTTTCTTCCAACCCTGTTTGTGGATGCTTTTCTACAGCCCAAGTCTTTGTAAAAAGAGGATATCCATTTTCTTGGCAATACCGCTGAATAAACTCTGTCTCAGCCTTACTTTGGTCTCGTAATTGATGATCGACATACGCTACATTGATCTGCGGGCGTATTGCTACTGGCAAATGCGCTAACAGCCACAATAATGCCATCGAGTCCGCCCCAGTCGAGACTGCCACTAAGATCTTTTCTTTAGCTGAGATCTGTAAATTTTGCCACTGTAAGTCAAACTGCTGTTTTATTGCTTGCATAAAATGCCTCCTTTAAAGCACTAAAGGACCGTGACAAAATGCCACAGTCCTTTTATATATTAGCTACGACGACCACCACGGCCACCGCGCTTACCTTCCGTATTCCGTTTCAAAGAGGTCAAGCGTTCATCGCTTTCTTTTAAGAAACCTGCCAATAAAGAGTCGAAGTCTTTCTTTTTGTTTTCAGTTTTGCGAGGAGCAAATAAACGCCCCTTACCCGCATTACTGCTATTTCTGTGATTATTTCCCTTACCATTGTTCCGGAAGTCGCCTTCACGTTGGTTGCGCTCTTCTTTGGTATTTTTCCCAAAATCTTTTTGAACATTGTCACTTGCTTTTCTGATCGACAAACTGATCTTTCCATCTTCACCGACCGAAAGCACTTTGACCGTTACTTTATCCCCTACTGTCAACACATCATGGATATCTTTGACAAAATTATTTGAAACTTCACTGATATGCACCAAGCCAGTTTTTTTATCCCCTAAATCCACAAAAGCACCAAAATTAGTGATCCCTGATACTTTGCCGTTGACTTTTTCTCCGACTTCAATTGACATAAAAAAATTTTTCCTCCTAGAAAGTTCTAATAAAACACACCTAAGTATATCACGATACTAGTAGTTTAACCAAAAAAATTTATTTTTCTGAATCCAAGACACTTTTAGCCTTATCATCAGGCAAATTATAAATCGTTTCATTGTCGCGAGAATAGTAATATTTCTCACGGATCAGCTTCTCTAAATACTCATCGTCATTTAGCTGCTTTACCCGTAATTTCAAGCTAGAATTGTCTTTTTTTATCTTATCAAGTTTTTTTTGAGCAGTTGTCGTCTGTTGCTTGACCGTATGCGCTTGCCACAAGTTACGTCCGACTTGGACTAAACAAACAGCGGTCACGACTACCGCGATCACTGCAAACAAACGCATTATAACTTTGTGTTGCAAGTAACGCCGATTCTTGGCGACCATACGCTTTTTAGCAGCTGTTTTTTCCCGATAAAAATCATTATTTATGACCTTGATCTTTTGCTTATCTTCTTTCATCAGTTAGACCTCACCAAATCATCCAAAACCGTTACATATTTACGAAGATTATAACAAACTTGGTGTTAAAGATTCAATTTAGAGCCTAAGATCTTCTTTATATTCTTCACTGATGATCTCATACATACCTTTAGCCTCATCTTTTTTGGTCGTATCTTTTAATTCCAAAACTTTCAAAGTCAAAGTTTTATTTCCAAAATTGATCACTAAAGTGTCACCCGTTACAACATCACTAGCGGACTTAGCAACTTTGTCATTGATCGTGATCCGGCCTTGGTCGGCGATCTGTTTTGCCACACTGCGCCGTTTGATCACACGTGAAACTTTTAAATATTTATCTAATCTCATAAGATTCCCTCTTTTCTGATAATTTTTTGCCAAACTTTCAAGATCTTTTTGCCCCCTGGTAACATGAGCCATTCACGAACACTAAATAATTTGAACGCTAAGGCACAGCTCAAAAAGACCAATGCTCCTAAAAAGGCCCCTCCAAGTGACATGACGAGCGTATCGCTACGCTCATTACCGATAAAATGCATATAGCTCATGGTAAATATCCGCACACTGATCAGCATCACTGTGATCGCTAAGCCTAATTTGAGCCAAAAATGACCTTCGTTGAACAGCCCCTTGACGATCTCAGGACTAAATAGCAGGATGAAGACTAGCGCAAAGATCAAGCTAAGTACGGTCGCAACACTAGCTCCCATGATATTCATGCGCCCGACCAACCAGATATTTAGCACAAATTTTAGAACTAAAGCTCCCAGCAAACCGACCACCGTGATCAAAAACTGATTCAAACTCTGCAAGATCGAATTATAAGTCCCGATCAAAGTGATAAAGATCACGCTGACTACATAAACAGCCAATTCGGCACTCAAATCAGCATCCCCAAACAGCAAAGTGTTGATCTGTGGCATCAAAACGACCATCCCAAAGCAAGCTGCTACCGAGATCGCCGCACTGACACGCAACATAACTTGCGCGATCCGACGAAATTCGGCGTATTTACGCTTTTGCAACGCTTGACTCAATGTCGGTAGGAGCGTTGAAGAAAAACCGATCGCAAGGACCATTCCTAACTGTAGCAATGGTTGTGCACGATCATAGATACCTTTTAGATCCTTAGCCACAGCTACTGAGATCCCGTTGTGCAATAATCCGCGTACGAGCGTAAAAGAATCGATCAACTGCAACAAGACCATCGTTGAAGCAAACAAACAGATGATCAAGCCATCGCTAAAGAGTTTTTCGATCAGATAAAGGTAACTAAATTTAGGTGCGGTCGTTTTTTTGAAAAATTTTTTAGCATAAAATTTTATAAAACTAAAACAGGCAACTACTGCCCCTGCACTAGAAGCCAACATCGCAACGGCCCCCATCTGATATAAGGACCAGTCAAAAAGCGTAAAGGCCCATGCTGCTAAGATGATCATCCCGACTCGCATGAATTGCTCAGTCACCTGTGAAATAGCAGTCGGGAGCATATCAAACGTCCCTTGGTAATATCCTCGTCCGACTGCCAAAAATGGCATGAACAAAAACATCCAAGCTACACTTTTGATCAAAACTGTCAGCTGTGGATCCCCCATCAAAAGTGCAATAAATGGAGCAAATACCCGCAATCCGACAAAGATCGCACCCGAAAAAACGCACAAGATCAAAAATACCTGTTGAACTAAGCGCAATTTGGTCGCCTCATCGCGTTGTTCGGCAACTAATTTAGAAATGTAGACTGGAAAACCAGTCAAGGCAAAAGCAACACCGATCCCATAGATCGGATAGACCTGCTGATAGACATAAAAACCAGTATTTCCAACAATATTTTCAAAGGGGATCCGATAGACCGCACTTAAGATCTTAGCGATCAAAGACGCGATCGAAAGGATCAAAGCCCCTTTCATCGTCTTTTTGACTTGCTCATTTTTCATCTGCGTTTTCCTCGATCTGTGGTATGTTATCGATCTCAGCCATTAAATTAAAACATAATTTTTGTAGCTTAGCCAAGAGTTCTGATCGCTGTGCTGGTTGCAAGGTCAGCTTGATAGCTGTCTTTTTGTCGGTCGTTTCAAAGGTCGCATCTAATCCAGCTGCATCCAATGCTTTTAGCATCATCGGCGCATTGAATTTTTTCACCCCTACTGGCGCAAGATCCAACGTGATCTTATGTGCACTACTTTGGGTGATATTGGCTAACAATGCATGATCAGCATATAATTTCAACAACCCAACTTCTAGTAAATTAGCTACCTCAACTGGATATTCACCGAAACGATCGATGAGGTCTTCTTTGATCTCTTCATATTGTTCTTTATTTTCCAATTGGTGGATCCGCTTGTAAAGCTCGATCTTTTGGCGTGGATCTTCGATATAACTTTGTGGTAGGTAAGCTTCCAATGCCAGATCGATCTGGCAATCCGTGTGCAACTTAGGCTTTAAGCCACGTTTCTTTGCGACCGCTTCATTTAACATCTGCGTGTACAACTCATAGCCGACCGAATCGATAAAGCCATGTTGCTGCTTACCTAACAGATTCCCCGCACCGCGGATCGAGAGGTCACGCATCGCGATCTTAAAGCCTGAACCTAATTCAGTAAAATCCTTGATCGCTTCAAGGCGCTTTTCGCTCACTTCCGTTAAAACTTTATCAGGTTCATACATAAAATAAGCGTAAGCCACACGATTCGACCGTCCGACCCGTCCGCGTAATTGATAGAGCTGCGCTAAGCCCATTCGATCAGCATTTTCCACAAATAGCGTATTGGCGTTTGGGATGTCGACTCCAGTTTCAATGATCGTCGTTGTCACTAATACATCGTATTGGCCCGCGATAAAGTCCATCAAGATCCCTTCTAACTGAGTCTCTGTCATTTGACCGTGGATATAAGCGATCTTAGCTTCGGGCACTAAGCTCTGCAACTCGTCGACCTTTTTTTCAATATCATCGACTCGATTATGCAAGAAAAATACTTGCCCCCCACGTGCTATCTCGCGTTTGATCCCATCCACGATCACCCCGTAATTTTGTTCCATCACATAGGTCTGGATCGGATAACGATTCATCGGCGCAGTCTCGATCACTGATAGATCTCGCACACCTAACATCGACATATTTAACGTCCGTGGGATCGGAGTAGCTGTTAGTGTCAAAACATCGACAGTCGACTTGAGTTCTTTTAACCGCTCTTTATGTTTGACCCCGAAACGTTGTTCTTCATCGATGATCAATAAGCCTAGATCAGCAAATTTGACATCTTTAGACAACAAACGGTGTGTCCCAACAACGGCATCACACTCACCACTTTTTAGCTTAGCCAAAGTTTCATCAACTTGTTTTTTAGTACTAAACCGCGATAAAACACCGATATTGACGGGAAAGCCTTCAAAACGTGCCTGCATCGTTTCAAAATGTTGTTGCGCTAAAACTGTTGTCGGAGCTAAAAAAGCGACTTGCTTTCCGTCTTCGATCGCCTTAAAGGCTGCCCGTAAAGCAACTTCAGTCTTACCATAACCCACATCCCCGATCAACAAGCGATCCATCGGGCGTTCTCTTTGCATATCGGCTTTGATCTCTTTTGCACTCCGCAACTGATCAGGTGTTTCTGAAAAAGGAAAAGCGGCTTCAAATTCGCGTTGGTAACTATCATCTGGTGGAAAGGCATGCCCCTTATTAGATTCACGTTGCGCATACAATTCGACCAGTTCATCGGCGATATCTTCGATCTTAGCAGCAACTTTGCTCTTGGTCTTGGCCCATTTGTTACTACCTAACTTGTTGATCTTCGGGGTCTTACCTTCAGCTGACACATATTTTTGGATCCGATCGAGCTGGGAAACCGGGATAAAAAGCTGTGCATCTTCTTGATAGACGATCGTCATATAGTCTTGGTGTTTTCCACCGACTTCTAAAGTTTGCATTCCCATGAAACGCCCGATCCCATGATTGACATGAACGATATAATCGCCTTTCTTTAAGTCAGTATAGCTCTTCAAACGTTCTGCGTTGCTCATCGTTTGGCGTTTAGGTCGTTTGCGTGAACGTTTAGCAAAGAGTTCTTGTTCGGTCAAAACGACTAATTTTAATTCTGGCAATTCAAACCCACTATTCAACTGACCTAAAGCGATCTGCACTTGACCGACCCGAATGTCATCGACTGATCCTAGTAAAGAAGTGATCCCAAAATCAGCTAACGTTTGATGAAGTTTTTCTTGGCGTTCTTTAGTCCCGACAAGCAAGATAACAGTTTGACCACTTTCTTTCCAGCGCAATGCTTCAGCTTTTAGCAGTGGCATTTGGCCAAAGAACTGTTGGACCATGCGAGCTTTGATATCTAAATGCTGCACAAAACGCATCCGTCCCATCCCCTTAGGAAAGGCAGCTAAAAAGTTTTTGGGCTGTTTGAGCTTTTTTTCTAAAGAACTCAATTCGTGTCCTAAAACAGTATTAGCAAGTAATTGTTGTTTTTCCAACTGCTCAACGATCCAGTTTTGTTCTTCTTGAACTAATTGTTTTTCTTTTTCGCGTAAACGAGGATAATCATCAAAAAACACCTCACCATTTGCGGCTAAATAATCGAATAGACTCAGCTTTTCAGGATAGATGTATTCAACTAAACTCAGATCTTTAGCACTCAATTCTCCCTTTAAAAAGGCATCGACCTTAGCTGAAAAATTCTTATCCAGTTGTTCTTTTGTTTCTTTAGATAGATCAGTAGAAGCTTTTTTAACAGCTTCATCTAGAGCTAACGCAGCTTTTTTTAAACGTTCCTTATCAAAAATAAGGTCGGTCGCTGGTAAGATCTGCACCTGTTCAATATTTTTCAAGCTGCGCTGATCGGCTGCATCAAAAGTTCGCAACGAATCTAACTGGGTATCAAAAAAATCTGCTCGGAGCGGATCTGACATATCTAAAGGAAAAATATCTAAGATCGAACCCCGCAGTGCAAAGTCGCCTGGCCGTTCAACTTGCTTTTGACGTGTATAGCCCATTTGGCCTAATAACTGCACCAGTTTCGCTAATTCATAGTCTTGGCCAACGACCAACTCTAACTGGCTCTTTTGCCAAAGTTTGACTGGAGGTAAAAAGCGCCGTAGACCAGACATTGAAGTCACGATCAGCTTTTTTTCCTGCTTGGCTAAAGCGTCCAGCGCTAAGACACGTTGTGCTTTAAACTCGGGTGAACTCGTTGCCATTTCTGATGCTAGCATCTCTTCGACAGGAAACAACAAAACATCAGCTGGATCTAAGAGATTTTCAAGATCATCAGCTAACTGTTGTGCCCGATACAAGTCATCACATACGATCAACTTTGAGCCTGCATTTTCTAAGAACAGCTCAGCCAAAAAAAGCGTCTTAGCTGATCCGGTCAGTCCCGTGATCAAATGACGTCCTGGTTCTTTTTGTGACCACTCTTTGACTTCTGGAAGACTATGGAAGGCTTCCTTTAGTTTCATCTTCATGGCGTATCCTTTCTTACTTGTTACGGTTGAATTTATTCATCACTTGCGCAAAATCATCGGTCTTGACCCACTCTTCTAACGCCGCTACCGCATCAGCTACTCCTAGATCAAAGTTTTTTCGTTGTTCTGGAGTGAAGCGTCCTAAGACCCAATCAACGACTTTAGTTTGCTTAGGATGATCGATCCCCACACGTAACCGATCGAATCGTTGGGTGCCTAAATGAGCGATCAGACTCTTGATCCCGTTATGCCCACCAGCTGAGCCCTTTTGACGCAACCGTAAACGACCACAATCAAGGTCCATATCATCATAGACTATGATCACATCATCAAGATCTAAATCATAGTAATCCATGATCTGGCGAACTGCGCGTCCCGATTCATTCATATAAGTAGTCGGTTTAGCCAACAAAACTTTTTTCCCCCCGACCATTCCATCAGCTAGTTGAGCGTCAAATTTTTCCTTATTAAAGGAAAGACCATTCACATCTGCAAAGCGATCAACGATCATAAAGCCCGTATTATGACGGGTATTTTCATATTGACGGCCAATATTACCTAATCCTACGATCAATTTCATCTTTAAATTCAAAACCTTTCACATATAAAAGAAAATTTACCTTACCAAAAAAAATGCACACTGTTCAAACCGTACTTGGGCACAGTTAAGCGTACATCTAACATTGAAGCGCCTAAAAAGACGCTTCTAACAATTGATTTAATTTCACTAAGTATACCACACTTTGCGATTTCTACTGAAAAAAACTTATAAACTCTTGAAAACTTTGCGCCATTTACTGAAAAACATGTTATACTTATGTTGTATCAATTAAGTTACTTAAGAAAGGATGAATTACTGTGTCAAAAACACAAAATCATCAAAAAGTTATTTTAGTCGGTGACGGTGCTGTTGGTTCTAGCTATGCTTACGCTATGGCTTTACAAGGTATCGCTGAAGAATTTGGTATCGTGGACGTTGTCAAAGAACGTACAGAAGGTGACGCTCTTGACTTGATCGATGCTACAGGTTACACATATCCTAAGAAGATCTACTCTGCAGAATACTCTGACTGCAAAGACGCAGACTTAGTAGTTATCACTGCAGGTGCTCCTCAAAAGCCTGGTGAAACTCGCCTTGACCTTGTTAACAAGAACTTACGCATCTTGTCTTCTATCGTTAAGCCTATCGTTGATTCTGGCTTCCAAGGTGTCTTCTTAGTTGCTGCTAACCCAGTTGATATCTTGACATACGCTACATGGAAGTTCTCTGGCTTCCCAACAGAACGCGTTTTAGGTTCAGGTACATCCTTGGATACAGCACGTCTTCGTGTTGCTATGGCCGACCTTACAGGCATCAAAGACCCACGTTCTATGCACGCATACATCATGGGTGAACACGGTGACTCTGAATTTGCTGCTTACTCATCAGCAACTATCGGTGGTGTGCCATTCTTAGAATGGGCTAAAGCTAACGATGTTTCACAAGAAACACTTGACAAGATGGAAGACGATGTCCGCAACAAAGCTTACGAGATCATCAACCGCAAAGGTGCTACATTCTACGGTGTTGCAGCTGCGCTTGCTCGTATCTCAAAAGCTATCTTACGTGACGAAGATACAGTCTTACCTGTTTCAGCTTATCTAGATGGTCAATACGGCTTGAATGATATCTACATCGGTACACCAGCCGTTGTTAATGCTGAAGGTATCAAGCAAGTTGTTGAAGTTCCTTTGAACGAAAAAGAATTGAAACAAATGCAAGAATCTGCTAAGACTTTGAAAGAAGTTCTTGCAAATGGCTTAAAGAGCTTAGAAGACTAATCTCTTAGCATTTTTCTCAAAGCAGTCGAGGTCCTTTCCTTGACTGCTTTTTTTATACTCTAATTAAACACTAGTCCCTAAAACATGACTTAGTGATTTTTTATGATACATTTCAGTAGCCCAGTGGTCACTCCTAGCTCTAAAATGGTTTCATACACAAATAGCTATGCCCGTAAGTTCCTTTCCTATGGTACACTAGTCTAGAGGAAAGGTGTGAATAAAATGTTTAAAACACAGATCAATGCAGATGTGCCGATCAACGAAGGTTCAGGACAGATCGTTACCGAGTTACCATTTGTTCCCCATAAAGGTGATTTTATCATGGTCGGCGATGAACAAACTCAATGGGAAGTTGTCAGCAGCACCTTTATCGTGCATGATAAATTCCATCCTAAAAAAGACTTTGTCGATCTCGTCGTGAAAGTAAAACAAGTTTGATTTTTTGAGGCTGGTCTTGACCGGCCTTTTTGCTTGAAATTGAACATTTTGCAAAATTTTGGACATTTATTCAATTTTTAGCTTCCATTACTTGTTTTTTATGTTATTATGTATTAGGATATTATGAAAACAAAATGAAAGCCGAGGAGATATTTATGCTACTGAAAACATTGATCAAGCCTAAAAAAGATCTCGTTACAGTTAAAGAAGATATCACATTGGAAGAAGCCCTAACAGTGCTCGAAGATTCCGGTTACCGTTGTGTACCGATCTTGGATGAAACTGGTAAGATCTTCCGAGGAAATATCTATAAGATGCATATTTACCGCCACAAATCTCGTGGAGGTGATATGAGCTTACCCGTGACCCATTTGTTAAAGAATGCTAACAAGTTTATCCCGATCGATTCAGCCTTCTTTAATGTATTTTTCTCGATCAAAGACCTTCCATATATCACAGTTTTAGATGAAAATAATTTCTTCTATGGTATCTTGACACATACGCGTTTGTTAGATATGTTGACCCAATCTTGGAATTTTAATGTTGGTAGCTATGTTTTGACTGTTGTCTCCTCAGGTGAACGCGGTGATCTAGTCGATATGGCTAAGATCATCACTAAATACACTTCGATCGCAAGTTGTATCACACTTGATGTGCAACAAGGAGAATTAGTCCGCCGTACATTATTTACCCTCCCATCCGACGTTTCACATGAGAAATTGGAACGGATCGTGGCGAGCTTAGAGCGTAAGAATTTCAAGGTCCCTGAGATCGAAGACTTACAAGCCTAACACCTTTATCCCCCTACTTATCATCAAGTGGGGGGATATTTCTTATCACTAAAGTTATGTAACAACTTACAGTGAGTATGTTAAAATGTTTATAACTATACCTCTTAACGAAAGGAATGAGCCATATTGGCCGAAAGACTTTATACGACTCAAGAGCTTGCCGATAGTATCGGTGTCAGTCGGTCAACGATCTATCGCTTTTTAAAAGTCAATCAGATCCAACCAGTTGAAATAAATGGACGCTCTAAACTTTACAGCAAAGACACCTTAAAACAAGCAAGACGCGAATTGCTTTTACCAAGTACTAGCAAAAAAACTACCCTTGCGACTGAAGCTAAACACCTTGACCAATTACAGCATCAACTCGAATTGATCAACGAACAGTTACAAGAAAAAGACCGCCAGATCGCAGAATTACACCAACTGATCGACCATCAACAAAAATTGACCCTCTCCGCCACTAAACAGTTAAATGATCTGTTAGCCCTACAAGAGACCGATCCTGAGGCCATCAAGATCGCGGCGGCTGAAGTTCAACGCCAATTACCCGAAAATAGCCAAGCCCAACAGATCCTATATCCGACCCAAGGTGTCAGCTATAAAACGACTAATGCGATCAGCACTGAAGAAAAAAAGCCTAAAAAACGTGGCTTCTTTAGCTGGTTTCGACGAAATAAGCGCAGTTAGGCATGAAACAAAAGAAAACCTTTTTAGCACTCATCGCTTCATTTAATCTTGCGGCTAACTACGCTCATCCGATCACCCCAGCTTACTTCAAGCTACTTGGACTCGATAGTGCCATGTTTGGCTATGCTTTTTCCGTGATGTCTTTAGGGATGTTTCTTGGCTCACCTTTCTTTGGAAAGTTAGCTGAGAGTTTTCAATCTAAAGTCTTGATGGCTTGGGGATGCTTAGGTTACTCATTAGCCCAAGTCCTCTTTGCGATCGGACACACCCCTGCACTCATCTTATGGGGGCGCTTATTGGCAGGATTTGCCTGTGGAGCCTTTTTTGTTGGGGCTTTGAATTATATCGCCAATACTTCCACTACTAAAGAACGGGGAGCAAACTTGACCTTAAATGCTGCCGTTCAAACAGTTTTTGGCGCTCTGGGCTATTTTGTCGGCGGGATGCTTGGGACATACGATCTTTATTGGGCCTTTGCGCTACAGATCGGGCAACTCTTTTTCACAGGTGTCGCCTTTTATCTACTCTTAGGTCCAGATCTTACCGCAAAAAAAGCCCCAGACCTCAAAGAAGCTGTCCGCAGTTTGAATTTTTTTAGCAACTTTTCAACTAAAGATACTCAGCTCTCACAGGCACTTTGGATCTTATTAGGCGTTTCAGCTCTAACATTTTTAGGTTATACTTCCTTTGATCAAAGCTTCAACTATTACTTAAAAGATGTTTTTGATCTCGCAACGAGCTATAATGGTAGCTTTAAAGGGGCGGTCGGACTGATATCACTTATAGCTACGATGACGTTAGGAATGTATTTAGTCAAACAAACTGATCTCAACAAAAGTACGACTATTATTTTGTTCATCTGTGCTTTCTTTATGGGATCGGTCTGCCTAGCCCCCGGTTTGACCAGTTTTTTTGCCTTAAATCTGATCTTTTACGGTTTTTATGCTATCAGTGTGCCGATGGTCCAAGATCTGATCACAAAACAAGCTACGCCAACAACACAAGGGACCGTTCTTGGCTTTTACCAAGCTTCACAATCATTTGGTCGGATCATCGGAGCCTTTGTTGCTGGGCTTTTATATGATGTCACTGTTTTAGGCCCATTCATTCTAGGTAGTCTTGCTTTTCTAATTGCAGCTATCGGTGTTAAAATATATCAAAAATAGCAGTATGTCCATGTCTGGGCACACTGCTATCTTATTATCAAGAGGTGTTATTATGATCCGTGAAATCAATCACGACCCTAAATTCTTAAGTCAAAAAGCTGTTCTTGCTACTCCAAAAGACGATCAGATCGTCGCTGATCTACTCGATACTTTGCAAGCTAATCAAGCACGTTGCGTTGGCATGGCAGCCAACATGATCGGCGAAAATAAACAGATCATCGTCTGTCAGATGGGGCCACTAGCTTTTCCGATGTTAAATCCTAAGATCATCAAAAAAGCTCGGCCCTATAAAACAACAGAAGGCTGTCTCTCACTTACAACGACAACAGAGACGACGCGCTATGACCTGATCACAGTCCAATACTTTGATCGGACCTTCGCTAAACAAAAACAAGAATTCCAAGGTTTCATCGCACAGATCATCCAACATGAGATCGACCACCTAAATGGGATCTTGATCTAGTTTTTAGCTTGATTCTTAGCTGAAAAGACTGGAAATTTACTTGAATCACCATAATCTAAAGACTTTACGTGTTTCAAAGTATCCATATCAGCTTTAGAGATCACAAAATCAACTTTGGCATTATCTGCCATGTGTTTAGGATCAGCCGTTTTAGGCAAGGGTACTGTGCCTAGTTGTAAAGCATATCGAATACAAAGTTGCGGGATACTTACGTTATATTTAGCGGCCAACTGTTCGATCGTCTTGTCTTCAAAAGCCTTACCATGTGCGATCGGTGAATAAGCTTCAACTAAGATATCCTGTTTTTGACAATGATCTAATAACTCAAAAGGTGTATTGCCTGCATGTACTAATACTTGATCGACCATTGGCATGATCTCACCATTTTCGATCAGATTTTCTAAATCGCTTTGTAAGAAATTAGATACTCCGATCGCACGCACTTTACCAGCGCGATAAGCATCTTCCAGCGCACACCAAGCTTCTAGGTTACCTTCATAAAATGGATCTTGTCCGCGGAAATCTTGCCACGGTTGAGGACTGTGGATCAACATCAGATCAAGATAGTCCAAGCCCATTTTACTCAACGTTTCATCGATCGCACGTGTGGCTATCGTATAATCTTTGATCTCAGCGGCTAACTTAGATGTTACGAAAAGATCTTCACGTGCGACCCCACAAGTAGCGATCCCTTTGCCTACGCCACGTTCATTTCCATAGGCTTGGGCTGTATCAAAATGTCGATAACCGATATTTACCGCTTCGTTGACTGCTAAAGCAACATCTTGGTCATCGATAAACCATGTCCCTAAACCCAACTTAGGGATCTTGACTCCATTACTCAATGTATACGTTTCGTCTAAAATCATTTTCCTGCCTCCATTTTTATAGCTATCTTTAGTTTAGGCTTTAGGGCTGAAAATGTTAAATACTTAGTCTGTATGCTACCTTATTTCATTTTTGTATACTAGAAAGGAAATCCACATATGATCACGATCGGTGCTACTACTTGGAGCGAACACAAGGCTTTGATCACAGAAGACCGCCCTGTCACACTGGCAGAGTATGCGGCAAATTTTCCTGTTGTTGAAGTCGATACTTTCTTCTATGGGATCCCCCGGATAAGTACCGTCAAAAATTGGCAAGCTCAAGTCCCACCAACATTTCATTTCGTTGTTAAAGCTCACCGTTCGATGACGGGCCATATCGATAAAAAAGCTAATTTGACCGAATTGAAAGAGACTTTTACCAACTTCAAGCTTGCGGTAGGACCACTGGTGGAGACTGGTCAATTGAAGACCGTCTTATTTCAATTTCCACCATACTTTATCCCCACGAAAAAAAGCATCAACTATCTACGCCAGATCAGAGCCTGGTTACCTGAGCTACCGCTATGCTTAGAATTTCGCAATCAAGCTTGGTATCAGCCTAATGCGCTCCAGTCATTAGTTGCTTTTTGTCGCCAAGAGCAATTTACTTTAACAGCGGCAGATGAACCTCATCAAACTGAGGGTTCTGTGCCATTTTATCCAGTGGTAACGACGCTTGACTTGATGTTTTGGCGTTTACACGGACGTAATCAACAAGGCTGGCTCAAAAAAGGTCCCAATTGGCGTAAGGAACGAACTCTTTATCGCTACGACCATTCTGAACTTGAGCAGTTCAAGCAAACTCTAGTCGGCCTGCAAAATGAGGTCAAAGAGATCTGCATCATCTTTAACAATAATTCCGCAGGCGATGCGGTCCCAAATGCTCTCGCCTTAAAGGAGCTGTTAGGGATCGATTTTGACGGATTAGGACCACCACCGCCGATCCAATTGGATCTGATCTAACTAAAAAAGATAGCCTTATTGTGGCTATCTTTTTTAGCATTTAACGTAATGTAAGTCTACGATCCCGTTATAAGTCTTTGTTTGAAGTAACTTTAAATTTTGAGATGGAGCTACTTGCTCAAAAAGCCTGATCCCATCACCTAAAATGATCGGCATGATAGACAGATAATACTCATCTATCAGATCACTTTGCAGTGCTTGCTTGACTAAATTAGTTCCACCACATAACCAGATCTTTTTACCCGCTTGTTGTTGCAAGCGTTCGATCAACTCTGGTAACGCTTCTTTTAAAAAACTTATCTCTGGTCGAGTTTTGATCTCTCGATGTGTCAGGACATAAGTTTGCATCCCAGAATATGGCCAATTATCCGGTGAAAGTTGCGTACTTACCTGTTCATAGGTCTTATATCCCATTATCACCGTATCAACATCTTGGATAAACTCACTATACACATCAGGCATCGGCTGATCAGCTACTTGACCACCCAACCAGTCGACACTACCTTCCTTATCTGCGATATATCCATCTAAACTTTGCGCGATAAATAAACTAACTTTACGCAATTCAACTTTCCTCCGTTTTTGATATAGCACTACTGCTCACACTCTGTCTAAACGTGTTTCCAAAAGCAACGCCGTATGGATAATTCTCCCCAGCTATGATGCAAAATACACATCTCCGCTGGGGTGCATTATCCATACGGCACTACCCGCTTTTGCTCACACTCTGTCTAGATATATCTTCTTTAGATCTGCTACTTGTGATTTGGTCAAGGCTAATTCATTGTGTAAATAATTTTCTAACGAGCCATATTCACGTTGCATCACTTTCATCGCAGTATCTAAATATGTCTCATCGACCGAACCTAGTGCACGCAGATTAGTCAAATAGATTTCTTGGCCCGTCTTTGGTAATTGGCGCTTGGCTAATTGCTTTTCTTGCCAAGGGGCTAAATACTTGTTTGAAGCTAAATAATCACGTTTGATCGTCGCTTCATCGACCCCTAATGCCGTCAAAAGATAGATCGCACCCATCCCTGTACGGTCCTTACCCGCTGAACAGTGGAAAAGTACAGAACGACCTTCATCACTATTTTCTAACAAGACATCAAAGAAATGCCGATACGCTTTCTTCGCACTGTCAGTCAATACGATATCATGGTAAGCTCGTAACATATTGTTGAAACCAGCTTGGGGATCGGTAAAAAATTGCTTTGCTCGCTGATCTTTAGCTGTACTCTTGGTCTCATCTTCTGGAAATACCGGGGCAAAATGGTAAGTCGCACCCGTTGGAACCTTATCTGGTGCATTTTCTTGTTCTTCCGATGAACGGAAGTCTACATCATGACGCAAACCATAATCCGCTAAAAACTTCATGTCTTTAGGCGATAAATTACCTAAAGATGCGGCACGGATCACCTTATTTGTCTTTATCTGATGTCCATCCTTAGTCTGATAGCCACCAAGATCTCTAAAATTGACTCCCTGCTCTAGTGGTAATAAAACTGGCATGCTTTCACCTTCCTAATTGTCTTTACTGCCACTATACTTTTGTTTTTGCTTTATTTCAATCTTTGTGTCTTTTTTCTCGTTCCTTGCGCAAAACTTCTAACACCCACCGCATTGAGTAACCATAACGCCGCGCTAACTCACTTGCATTTTCACCGTTGTACTCAGCTACGATCTTTTGCGCCACTTTTTTAGGATCATAGAGTCGCATCGGAAACGTATATGATAGCCCCCGGTAAGTTTCATGAAGCTTATAAGCATTCTCCAACCCGATCAGGTCAGCTAACTCCTGATAAAATTCATTTAATAATTCTTTATCTACTTCATCTGTCATTTTGTTATCCTCACTTTATTTTTCCTTGCAGATCACAAGGTAGTTTTCATTTGACATCCTCTATTATCTAGAGTTATATAGACATATATTGTCATTTAAAAAAAGAAGGTGTTTTTATGTCATCTAGCGCAACTCGTTTACTAGATATCTATCACAAATTGCTCAATGGTGCCTCGATCACCAAAGAAGAATTTGCCAAAAAATATGAAGTCGATCCCCGCACGATCCAACGTGACTTAGCGGACATCCGACTCTTCTTAGAAGAATACCGCCCTGATGCTAAACTAAAATACAATCACAATACTAAAAGCCATCATCTAGCGGGGCAAAATAATACATTGGGCAAAGCTGAGACCTTGGCATTATGTAAGATCCTCCTTGCCAGTCGTGCTTTTACGAAAAAAGAAACTGATCACCTTTTAGGAGCTCTAAACGATAACTTAACACTAGCTGAACAAAAAGAATTGAACTGGATCATCAAAAATGAACAGAGCAATTACGTCGAACTCCAACATACCAAAGCACTACTTCAGATATTGTGGGAATTTTCCAACTATATCGTTAAACATCGGCTCTTAAATATTGTATATACTAGACAAGACAAAAAACAAGTAACACATACTATTTTGCCAAAAGCGATAATTTTTTCAGATTATTACTTTTACGTTGTTTCATACAGCCAAGATGCCGAGAAAGATCTCTTTTTCCGTCTAGATCGGATCATTGACTACACACCGCTCGAGAAAAAAGTGGGACACTCACAAAATTTACGCTATGAAGATGGAAAATTGCGTCAAAACATCCAATTCATGACCCCAGGCGATCTGATCACGATCACCTTTGAATTCTCTGGAACAATCGAAGCAGCCTTAGATCGTTTTCCTAACTCCAAAGTCATTAAAAAATCAGCAGATGCTGTTGTGATCGAAGCAAAAACGATCGATCAAGGTGCAATGATGTGGCTTTTAAGTCAAGGAAAGCGAGTCAAGGTCCTAAGCCCTGAAAATTTTAAAGCTAAAATGGAACAAGAGATCAAAGAGATGCTACAAAATTATACTACTTAACAAAAAGAGCCTGGATATCTAGGCTCTTTTTTGCTCACTGAATTTGAAATAGACTTGCGCCAACAATTCGGCTAAGAAAAAGCCCATCGCTAAAGCTCCAGCGATCATCCCTGCTTCTACTAAAAAGCGTAATGCCAATTCATCATTTTTAAAGGCAAAATAGTAGACCGCACGATAAGCTTGACCCCCGGGAACTAGTGGCACTAAGCTCGGGACATTGAACAAGATCATCGGCTTTTGCTCGATACGTGCTGCGATCACCGAACAGATCCCGATCACGACCGCCGCAACTAGATTAGCTAAGACCATCCCAGTATGACCAAGGTATAAGAATTTATATGTCATCCAGCCCAAAACTCCGATCAAGCCGCAAACGTTCAAAGCTGAACGCGGAATATTCAAGGTGACCGCAAAGCCGACCGTAGCTAGATAACTGAAAATGACGTGAATCCCGATCGTTGTTAGATCCATCTTAATTTTCCTTTCTAAAAGAAGCGTAAAACACAAGCGATGCCCATCCCGATCGCAACAGCGGTCAACAAGGCCTCAGTCGCTCGGGCGATCCCACTTAGGATATGCCCTGCTAATAGATCACGTACCGCGTTAGTCAACGGAACTCCTGGAACTAGAGGCATGACACTTCCGATGATCACGATACTATAATTTTTAGCCAAGCCATATTTGACACTCAAAACAGCCAAGGCTCCGATCGCTAAAGCAGCCACAAATTCACTAGCAAATTTAACTTTAAAACGCGTGTTGACTACATAGAACAAATAATAACCTAAAGCACTGATCGCAAATGTTGGCAAAAAATCTTGCCACGAACCGTTGTACATGATCTCCAAGGTCGCACCAACAATGCCAGCGGCTAACACCAACCACCGCAACTTAAAATCAGGAGTCGTCTGATCAAGTGTCATCAGATAATCATAGACTTCTTTTAAAGTTTTTCTCTTAGCTTGATAAGCCCGTGAGATATCATTGACACGGGCGATCCGCTCGAGATCGATCCGACGTTTTTCGATCGCAATGACCTGTGCATTAGCACCCTTGATCGACATCATGATCCCCGTCGTCGTTTCAAAGATATCGGGTTCAATTACACCTGAATTCTTAGCGATCCGCTTTAAAGTATCATCGATCCGTGCCATATCAGCTCCATTTTCGATCATGATCTTCCCCGCTAACAGCGTCGTTTCGATAATTAGATCCTTATCTTCCATGATTTCCCCCTAGTTTACTTAATTGCATTATATAGCTATCATTTTAACATTTTAGTTCTAAAAATTACGATCATTTACTACCTCAATTCGTTATAAACTCCTAAAAAAATTAACATCGCATTACACAAAATGTAATTTTTTATTAAAAATATCTATATTTCACTAAGAATTTATGCTATATTTAGCTTAATCTAAAAAAGGGAAGTGACTTGCATGGGACACAATTACGAAGAAACGCGCCGTTATAAATTATATAAAGCTAAGAAAAGATGGGTAAGTGCTGCGATCATTACCGCTTCTGGAGCGCTCTTATTCTTAGGGGCACCGCACGCCTTAGCCGACGAAGCAGTTACAACTGAAGTAACTACCGTAGCTAAAAGTGGGCAACAACTCCAAGTAACGACCCAAACACAGCAGCCTGAAGCTGAGCAAAACACACAGACAACAGATGCTGTGACAACAACTGATGCCACACAGGCACCGGCCAATGAAACACCAGCTCCAACGACTCAAGCCGATCACGAGAAGGGAAATGTGGCTGGTGCTTGGGAGCAAGGTTATCGCGGTCAAGGAATGGTCGTAGCTGTTATTGACTCTGGTGCTGATACGACTCATAAAGATTTTCAACAAGCACCGACAGACCCTAAACTTTCACAAGCCGATGCAAAAACCAAGATCAATGAGCTCGGCTATGGTAGTTATGCGTCTGAAAAATTCCCGTTCGTCTATAACTACGCTTCAAAAAGCAATGACTGGATCAAAGATGATGGCCCAGGCGCTTCTCAACACGGACAACACGTGGCTGGGATCATCGGAGCTAATGGTCGTCCAAACGGGGATGAAAAATATGCCGTTGGAGTCGCACCTGAAAGTCAAATTTTAGCTTTACGGGTCTTTAACGATCAATTTGCCGACGAAAATACTGATGATATCGCTCAAGCTATTTACGATGCTGTCAATTTAGGTGCTAATGTCATCCAAATGTCGCTAGGCCAAGGTGTCGCTGCCTCAGATCTAAATGATGTCGAACAAAAAGCGGTCCAATATGCTATCGACCACGGTGTTTTTGTTTCGATCTCGGCTTCAAATAACGGACATGCTGGCAGTATCGAAACTCCAGATGCTCATTACTCACCAGGTGGAGCAAACGGATCTTTTGAACCATTTTCAAGTAGTACGGTCGCTAATCCTGGAGCTTCGCGCAATGCTTTGACGGTTGCCGCCGCAAACTCTGGACAAGGTACTAGTGCTAATATGGCTAACTTTTCTTCTTGGGGGCCAATGCAAGATTTCACTTTAAAACCAGACATCTCCGCGCCTGGAGTCCAGATCGTCTCGACAGGAAATGACAATGGTTATAAAACCATGAGTGGGACTTCGATGGCCGGTCCATTTGCTGCAGGCTCAGCTGCATTAGTTATGCAAAAATTACAAAAGGAAACATCACTCAAAAATGCTGAACTTGTCCAAGCTACTAAAGCTTTATTGATGAACACCTCACAGCCATTATTAGATGCAATATCAGGTGTGGTGGTCTCACCACGACGCCAAGGTGCCGGACAGATCAATGTTGGTGCTGCTGTTTCATCCCCCGTTTATATCACAGCTGATGATGGGACAAGTTCACTTTCCTTGCGCCAGATCAAGACAAGCACGAAATTCAACTTGACTTTTACCAACTTGAGCAACACCGATCAGACCTATACTTTCGATGACCTTGGGGGTGGTTTCACCGAAAAACGCGATGACTTTACTGGTTATTATTATGAAGAACAATTGACTGGCGCACGCGTAAATGGTGCTAACAAAGTCGTAGTCAAAGCTGGACAAAAATTGACAGTTCCGTACACCTTAGACCTAACTGGACTTACACCTGATCAATTAGTTGAAGGCTGGCTCCGCTTCACTGGTGATAACGGGCAAAGCACCTTAGTCGTACCTTTCCTTGGATACTTTGGGGATATGACTAATGAAGATGTTTTAGACAAAAAAGCTAATGATGCCACAAACGTTTATGGTGGTAACTACTTTGTCAACGAACACAATTACCCACGTGGGATCGCCGATGAAGAATCGTTGAAGAAATTAGTCAACTTAGACGGTGATTACAACTGGCAACAAGTGGCTAAACTCTATCAAGATGGAAAAGTTGCCTTCTCACCAAACAATGACAATAAGAGTGATCTTTTAAAACCAGTTGCCTTTGTCAAACAAAACTTACAAGATCTAAAAGTTGTCGTTTTTGACCAAAATGGTAAAGTTGTCCGAGTCGTTGCCGATGAAAAAGGCTTGGATAAGTCATTTTACCAATCCGATCGTAACCAAGATGTGAGTTTATCAGTTTCCATGCGAAATGATCCAAATACCTTTGATTGGGACGGAATGGTCTATAATGACAAGACTGGCGAATTTGAAGTCGCTTCTGACGGGCAATATACTTACCGCTTTGTTGCCACACTCTATAACGATGGACAAAAGAAAGTCCAAACGGCTGATTATCCAGTCATCATCGATACAACAGCTCCAACGATCAGCAACTATAAGTTAACGCTCAACACTACTTTAGATAAACCAAGTGGTCAGCTGAGCTTTGATTTTTCCGATACTGGGGCGGGATTTACTGACTATTCCTATGCTGTAGTTCAGATCAATGGTCAGCTCTTTGGACACAAACTAAATGAAGGTGCTTCAAAATTCACCGATGATGCGAAGTTAAGTGGAACTGCCAACTTCGAATTGAGCCCAGAAGAACTAGCCGCCTTTACCGCAGCTCAAAACCAAGTCACAGTAATGGTCACTGATACTGCCGATAACGTAGGCATCCTTACTAGCGAAGTTGCAGGTGTGGCGACCACTTCCCAAACGATCAATGTTTGGAATGCCGTTGATGGACTAAGTTTTGATAAAGATAGCAAATTCTATGATGCTAAAACTAATACCTATACTCTAGTTGGTGGGACGACCCAACCATTCTATTACAATGGTCAGTTAGTTGAACCAAAAGCTGATTCAACTTACAGCTTAAATGTCAACGCCGACGTTGCAAAAGTCGTCTTCACTTCTGATCAAGCTGGCAAAGATGTCCTACTGACACTAAACACGGCAACGCCAAAAGCCGCCTTTGCTTGGCAAAAAGCACACACGAATAAACAAAATTTTGGGATCGACTTAGACACCGTCACAACTAATGATCCAGAACACGTCTTTGTCTATGCTGCTGTAACAGCCGGTAATGGGGTCAAAGCCTTTGCACGCGACTACTTCACCGGAGATGTCTATGAGGCAAGTGTCAAAGATGGCTTAGCAACTTTTGAAGTCAAAGTCAAAAATGCAAGTCAGCGGACTGTCTTATTAGGTTGGACCGAAGTAACTGGACCGACCTTTAATGTGGTCCAAACCACAGCTTCTAATAAAGCTTATCTTGGAATCGATGCACGTCCAAGTAACCAACCACAGCGTTATAACTTCGCCAATGTAGCTGAATTACAAACTGATCTAGTCCAAGAAAATGCTGATCCAACTACTTTAGGTGCTCCAAGTGCTTTACCAGGACATGCTTTGAGCGATCTAACGACACGAAGCGAACCTAACCCAGAGATCAGTTTTGACTACCTTGAAGATAATAACTACAATTGGATCGGAGCACAAGCGATCACTGATGGGGTTTATGATCCTAAGAGCCAAACTTTCCATGTAACTGGACAAGTTAGCCCAGATGTAGTGCAATTGATCATGTTAGGCAATAGCGCTAATGAGCAAGATCCACAAAATCACGTTTCATTCAACGAAGATGGGACCTTTGCTTTTGAATTCTATATCAAACCGACACAACAACGTCCACTTGCCTATATTTACACCACAAAAGATGGTCAAAAGACGCGTGGAACAGTTCAAGTCATCTTGGATACAGTCTTGCCAACACTGGAATTCGAAAATGTCTCTTGCTACGACTTTGATGGTGAAAATTATTACGTTTACACTAACGAACCGACCTTCACTATCAAGGGAACAGCTCACGATAATCTTGACGGTTACCGTTTCTTCTTTAACGGAGATAACGAGTTCCGTGAATTCCACCATTCAGGTATCAACCACGGGGGCAATCCATACGCTCCTTACGGCTTTGAAAGAAGCTTTACCTTAAATGATGAAAATGGTGAGACAAAACACGTCTATACTTTAGATATACTCGATGTGACTGGTAATCACACGACCCGGAAGTTCTATGTCTACTACCAGCCTAAGACAAACGTTACAGTGTCCTTAGATGTTGACCGAAACTATCTTGATGCATTCGTCGCACAGTATCCAGAGACGACTCTTTTGTTCTTTGATCCAGAAACGCAAAGCTTCAAAGAGATCGATCCAAAAAGATCCCATCCGGATGGATCCTATAGCTTAGTTAATAAATACGGCAATGTGGTAGCTTTGATGAACGTCTATACACCTGAATCTGAAAAAGAATTAGAAGAAAATAAAGAAGAAATAGTAGAAGATAAAAAACATCATCAACACGATCAAAATGATCAAGATACTAAAGAAGATCAAGAAAAAGAAACACAAGATACTGGTGGGCTTGGTGAGGATCACATTACCAGTCCTGGCACAGACCAAAAACCAGTTACTCCTGTACTCCAAGATAATACCGAGACTCCCTTTACACCAGCAACTACTGACCTACCACAAACAGGTGAAGCAAAACATCAAGCTTCGATTTTAGGTCTCTTAGCACTAGGTTTAGCTAGTCTCTTTACTCTAGTTGGTTTTGATCGTAAAAAAGAAACTAAATAACCACTAATAACACAAAAATGCCACTCAGGATAGCTACTATCCTTGAGTGGCATTTTTGTGTGACGTCTAAATATAGATCGGATCAATGTTTAAACAATCCCTTACTTGCTTTGCTGTCATCTTTATCTGCTTTCTTCTGGAAACCAAATACCGATCTCTCTTTCAGCTTCACTTGGACTATCCGAAGTATGGATCACATTACGTAAATTACCATCGGGCCACTCACGCCCAAAGTCTCCACGTACTGTTCCCCAAT
Organism: uncultured Lactobacillus sp.; assembly: GCA_910587695.1. GTDB lineage: Bacteria > Bacillota > Bacilli > Lactobacillales > Lactobacillaceae > Ligilactobacillus. The sequence goes on along the minus strand of CAJUNC010000012.1, from coordinate 55,611 downwards.
CAGCTTGCCCAGGATTAGTTGCTCCTGCCATACGATGAATAATAGGAACAACATTTGTCCCAGTCACGATGATCCCAACGATCGGGCCTTCTTGCATATACGAAACTAATTCTGGGAAAAATGGTGCATTGACCTTATCTTCATAGTGTGCTTCAAGTTGCTCCTTGGTCGCTTGGATCACTTTCAAAGCTGTGATATGGTAGCCTTTATGTTCGATACGTGTGATGATATCGCCAATGTGTTGGCCTTTAACGCCATCTGGTTTAACTAACACTAAAGTTCGTTGTTCTGTCATTTTATCACTCCTGTCCACAAATAGAATAACACTTATCGTCCTTGATTAATACTTTAATGTTTTTAACAAAAAAAGACGCCTAAACAGCGTCTTTACGGTCATTGTTGAATTATCTGAGTCGTCATGATCGCTAATTGATTTTGGGCATTTGTGTTCGCATTGTCCTTCAATAATTCCGGCAAGATCATCTTCAAGAAATATTGCACACTTGCCATATCATTGAACTTCATGATCGCCTTTAAACTTGAGCGATAAATATCCATGTAAACCGGTTCTGGATTTCCCTTTTGGATCTCACCAAAGGATTCATACATCAAGTCGATCTTATCTGCGACCGACAAGATCTTTCCTTCTAAAGTATTGTCCTTACCTTCTGCAAATCTACGCTCATAGGCTGCGCGAAATTCGACTGGGATCTCAGTTTGGATAAAGTTTTCTGTCAATGACTCATCAACTTTGGCTAACATCGTCCGTAACTCATTGGTCGCATACTTGACGGGTGTTTTGATATCACCGATAAAACGTTCCGTGTAATCGTGATTAAGAGCCTTCTCATACAGCGAGCGCCAATCGACCTCATTACCCGCTTGTTCTTCGATATCACCTAACATTTGCGCAGCTTGCGTCACCTTAAATGAGTGGGCCGCCACATTGTGTTCTTCAAATTTGAAATAACCTGGGGCCCGATTGATCATCTCAAGATCACTCAAACTCTTTAAATATTCATGCATGCCCATGAAAAACACCTCCGTATATATTTCATACTAGGATACACCGCATACAACTTTTTTGCAAACATCTTATTCTTTTAGCTTATAATGATTGACTGTATAAGAAAAGTCACTCTTCAACTCGTTTCACCGAATAAAGCGTTGACAGCCTTTATAGAAAGCGTTATCATTATTTATGTAATTAAGCGTGTTACTGATTTTATCAGGCATTAGCTGTTGTTATAGGTCAGATGAGGGCTAGTGGCTCTTTTGTCCTATTACAACAGCTTTTTGTTTTACAAGGAGGTGAAGTAGTGCGTTTTCTAAAAAGCTACAACAATAGCGTTGCTTTGGTGGAAAACGAGCAGGGAAAAGAAGAGATCGTCATTGGCAAGGGGATCGGCTTTGGGCTCAAAAAAGGCGATCAGATCGACCAAGAAAAGATCGAACGGCGCTTTATCACAGCAGAAGATCAAGAATCGATCATGCAACTAAAAGATATCAGCGCTAAGACTTTAGAACTTACGACCAAAGTCATCAAACTCTTCAGCGAAATGGGTTTTAAGGCATTTCGACTCTCAGTTGCTTGGGCTAGGATCTTTCCGACTGGTTTAGAAGAACCCCCTAATGAAAAAGGCCTTGCATTTTACGATAAGGTATTTGCGACCTGTAAAAAATACAATATCGAACCAATCGTAACGATCTCACACTATGAGATGCCACTTAAACTTACCCTCAAATACAATGGTTGGGCTAGTCGTGAAGTGATCGAGCATTTTACCCGCTACACAAAAGTTTTATTTGAACGCTACCGTGGGATCGTCAAATATTGGATGACGTTCAATGAGATCAATGCTGCTTCGATGGGATTTGTTGGCACAGGTGCGATCGATGCTGAGTTAAGTGAAAAAGAAACGCTCAATTTACGCTATCAAGCCTTGCATCACCAATTCATCGCTAGTGCACTAGCAGTCAAGCAACTCCATAAGCTCGACTCTAACGCCAAGATCGGTTGTATGCTAGCACGGATGCAAACCTATCCAGCTACCCCTGATCCTGCCGATGTCCGTGTAGCTCAGGCAAATGATCAATTCAATCTATTCTTTACCGATGTCCAAGTACGGGGTCAATATCCAAACTTCATGAATCGCTTCTTTAAAGAACATGAGATCACTTTGAACTTTGCGCCAGAAGACACTGCTATCTTAGCTGAAGGGAAAGTCGATTATCTAAGCTTTAGCTACTATATGTCAACGATCAGCTCTGCCAAAGATACGACTGATCAAGCTTTAGGGAATTTCTCCCTCGGACGACCTAATCCTTATCTTGAGACAAGTGATTGGGGTTGGCAGATCGATCCGATCGGGCTTCGGATCGCCTTGAACGAAATGTGGGATCGTTATCAAGTACCACTTTTCATCGTGGAAAATAGGCTGGGTGCTCTCGATGAGCTCACTTCCGATGGTAAGATCCATGACGACTATCGGATCGATTATCTACGCAAACATATCGAGCAGATGAAGTTGGCGATCGGTGACGGGGTCAAATTAATGGGATATACGACTTGGGGCCCGATCGATCTGATCAGTGCTTCAACTTCAGAAATGTCTAAGCGTTATGGTTTCATCTATGTCGATCAAGATGATGAGGGAAATGGTACCCTAAAACGGATCCGCAAAGATTCCTTCTATTGGTATCAACAAGTGATCGCATCAAATGGCGAAAAACTATAACAGTGCGCAAGAATGCGCCTAACTCCGTAAAAATAACGGTGGCCAAACTTTGAGGCGGTTTTGTCTTCGGAGTTTGGTCGTTGTTATTTTCTAGGAGTTGCATTCTGGAGCACGACTACAATAACAGTGCGTAAGAAATCGGGTGAGCCGTACGGATAGCCTAGAATAGGCGTTGATGCGGGTTTTGCATCATTGTCTATTCGTAGCTATACGCTAGGCTCAGATTTCTGGAGCACGACTACAACACAGTGCGTAAGAAATCGGGTGAGCCGTACGGATAGCCTAGAATAGGCGTTGATGCGGGTTTTGCATCATGTGCAAGGCATTGTTATCTGCTAGACATTGCAATTCAGAGCACGACTACAATAACAGTGCAAAAAATCGGGTAGTGCCTTAGCATATAGCTACGACACACCCGATTTCTTTTGTGTACTTTTTTATCTCAATTTACCGAAACGATCTCGTAAATGGAATTATCGATCACTGTTTTTCCGTTTTGTTCGTATGCTCCCTCACCCTTGTGGATAAGTCTAACGGTCACCGTACGTCCCCGATAAGTAACTTGTTGGTCACCCCAAGTTGCTTCACGATAAAAATCTTCAGGTGAAACATTTTGATCACATATTCCTGCTTGTACTGCTAAATGGTAATAAAAATCCATCCCATCGATTATAGTCTGTCCAACAACATCATCATTCGCTGTCGAGACTTGACTTGATGTAGTCGCTGGTTGCTCTTTTGTTACACCCTTTGTCACTGGGGCATGTGAAGCCGCTGCTCGACTGCTTGGTGTTTCACTGACTTTTCTTTTGCTAGAACTAACGCTAGAGCTACTAGTCTGCTTGTTAGTTGTTTGACTAGTTTTATGGCTACTACTAGCTTCTTGTTTGACCTTAGTTTGGGGCAAACACCCGGTCATTAGGGGTAACAGACAAACAAACACGCCCAAAACACGTAAATGTTTTTTCATGTTATCACCTCATGGCTCTCCAAAATTATTGTAACAGGGTATTGTATAGATCCAGACCTAACTTATTCATAGCAGATTGTTCTTCATTGTTATCGCCATTTTGGGTCAAGACAACGACAACAAAGGCACCTTTTTCATTTTCAATGATCGCTGCATCATTTAAGATCCCGTAATTTTGCATGATCCCGGTCTTGTTGTAGACTTTAGCACCAGTTGGTAGGTCCCGAACTAATTTATCATGATCGCGATTCTTATTTAAAATATCCAAGAATTCAGCACTGTCACTCTTACTGATCAATTTGTGGTTATAAACTTTCTTCAACAATTCACCCACATCGGCAGCTGATGTGATATTGTCTCGGCCTGCTTCAAGTGACTTAGTATCCATCATCTTACGTTGCAGCTTAGTATCTTGTGCACCCATCTTTTCGATCTGTGCATTGACTTTATCGATCCCACCTAACGCATCGATCATGATATTAGCCGCTGTATTGTCACTTTCATCGATCATATAAGCTAATAATTCACGGTAAGTAAAGGTCTTACCCGCCGGCATGTTTTGGATCACACCAGTCCCACCAACTTTATCAGCATTAGAAAGTGTATACGTATCATCTAAATTGATCGTACCGATCTTTTGTTGAGCATAGGCAGCTGCTAAAATAAAGAGCTTGATCACCGAAGCTGCACTTTGGGTCTGATTGTTCAATAAATAACTCGTATCTTCGTTCATCGGTGCCACATATACTGTTTTATCACCAGCGATCCCGCCGATATCACTAGCTACAAGTTCTTTGACTTTAGCTTCATCAAAGTTGGACTTTGAACTTTGAGTTTCACTACTGCTAGAAGCCACACTACTGCTCTCTTTTACAGGCGAACTTTTAGCCTTACTACTACTTTTAGCTACAGAAGTCGGTTCATTAGCTGGTTTATTGAGTGTATTATAAGCAAAATATCCGCCAACACCTAAAACAAGTAGCCCTGCGACTACACCAATGATGATCCCGGCTAGATTACTTTTGCGTTGGGGAACACCCGCATATGGCCCTTGAGTCCGCGAATAAGTCGGTTCTGGCACTGGTTGTTTTGAGGCAGTGCCCGCAAATGGAGCACCACATTGATCACAAAAATCATTTTTGATATCATTTGGAGTCCCACAAGTTTGACAGAGCTTTTCTGGCTTAGGACCTGGTACTTGAGCAGTTGGATCTGGCAAAGTTTCACCACAACTTTGGCAAAATTTTGAGCCAGCTGGATTAGTCGAATTACATTTTGGACACTTCACGTCTTAACATCCCTTCATTATCTCTAGTTCTTGGTAATATTCTAACTAAAATTGGTTATTTTTAATAGGTATCTTATCCTTGAAATTTTCCTTAGTTTTTTCACTTATTTTAGCTACAAAATTGCTTTTCTTTGTATAAGTGGAAAATTAGCGTTATCCTTGAAGTAACGTGAGGTTGCTGACTTCACGATTCCAAGGGGGCATTAATTATGAGTGAAAAATTTAGTTCACATTATGATATTGTTGGTAGTTTTTTACGACCAAGTAAATTAAAACATGCTAAAGAAGATTTAGCAAACGGTAAGATCGATCAAGCCAATTACGATGAGATCTTGAAAAAAGAGATCAAACGTGTTGTTGAAAAACAAGCTAAACTTGGCTTAAAGGATGCAACCGATGGTGAATTTGGTCGTAGTTGGTGGCATTTAGATTTTCTTTGGGGTTTCAAGGGTGTCAAACGCTATGATTATCGCCAAAGTTATAAGTTCCACGGTGAAAAGACCCGAACTGACAATGTTGAATTAGAGGGCCGTATCGAATATGATCCCGACCATCCCTTCTTTGAGCAATTCAAGTATCTAAAAAGCATCGTTCCTGAAGGTGTTGTTGCTAAACAAACGATCCCTTCACCGACACTTTTCTTTAGAGATGATCGCAGTAAAAATTACAAACTCTTCTATGCTAATTGGGAAGAATTTCTCAAGGGCTTAGCTTGCGCTTATAGTGAAACGATCAAGCATTTCTATGACCTAGGTTGTCGTTACCTACAATTAGATGATACGACTTGGGCCTTTTTGATCAGCAAATTAAATGAAACAACGGGGGAAGAACGCAACAAATATTTAGCTTTAGCCAAAGATAGTGTCTTTGTCATCAATAAGATGCTCGAAAAAGTCCCAGCCGATATGACGATCGCGTCCCATATTTGTCGTGGCAATTTCAAATCGACTTACCTATTCAGTGGCAGCTATGACGTGATCGCACCATACTTAAGTCTTTTGAACTATGATGAATTGTTCTTAGAGTACGATAATGAACGTTCTGGCAATTTTGATGCCTTAAAGCGGATCTGGAACGATCGAAAAGACGTCAAGATCATTTTAGGCTTAGTGACATCAAAATTCCCAGACTTAGAAGATCCAGCTAAATTAAAGGCTAGAGTAGCCCAAGCAGCCAAGCTAGTACCCTTAGAAAATCTTGGGATCTCAACTCAATGTGGTTTTGCCTCAACAGAAGAGGGTAATGAATTGACCGAAGATGAACAATGGGCCAAGGTCAAATTAGTAGTCGAAACAGGTAAAGAGATCTGGTAGAGTATAAAACAGCTACTATTAAAAGAACCCGCTCAAGATGCGTTCTTGCATCATGAGCGGGTTCTTGTTTTCTTATCAAAAAGAGCATTATTTTTGATAAACACTTTGACCATCAACATAAGTTTCTTTGAGTTCTAAAGTTGGACTGACTACCAAGAAATCAGCATCACGTCCGTTTTGAATACTACCACAGACATCAGCGATCCCGGCACTCTTAGCTGGGATCTCACTTGCCATTTCAAATGCTTCTGAAATACTACATAAGCCCCAATCGACAAGGTTTTTGACCGCAGTAAACAGTTCTAAGATACTGCCAGCTAAACTGCCACCATCTTTTAGACGTACGGCCCCATCTTTGACCTCGACCAAAAATTCACCTAACGTATACTCATTTTCAGGCATCCCGCCAGCTTGCATACAATCAGTCACCAAAACGGTCTTTTCTTGTTTAGCCTTGAGCAACGCTGAGATCGCCCCTAGATGAACATGATGCCCATCACAGATCAACTCGGTGTAAGCATCGCTAGCAAAAGCAGCTCCGACCATTCCAGGTGCCCGATGATTTAGACCACTCATCCCATTATATGTGTGAACAAAGATGTCAGCACCAGCATCAACAGCTGCCATCGCTTCTTTATAGGTAGCGTTACTATGGCCTAGACAAACCTTGACACCACTTTTAACAGCTTGTTTGGTAAATTCGATCGCACCAGGACGTTCGGGGGCAAGGGCGATCTTTTTGATCATCCCTTTTGCGTAAGCTTGCAGGTGTTTGAGTTCAGCAAGATCTGCATCACGCATATAAGCTGGATTTTGTGCTCCTTTATGCTCTGGAGTAAAATAAGGCCCCTCAAGATATATCCCTTGGATCTTAGCCCCTGCTATTTCATGGGCTTTTTCACCTAACAACTGACAAACCTGGGCTAACTTTTGCGGTGGGGCGGTCAAAGTCGTCGGTAGATAGGAAGTTACCCCACACGAAAGCAATCCCTGTGAGATCTCAGCTAAGCCAGCAAGCTCAGCATCCATCACATCATGTCCAGCATAACCGTGAATGTGCGTATCAACTAAACCAGGGGCAATGATCGCATCTTTTTTATCGATGATCGTTGCAAAAGAAAGATCAGTCTCTGACGGTATATAGCGTCCAAATTTACCATCCTTGATCTCTAGGTAGCCCCCGGTTTTTACCCCACTTTTAGTTAAAAATGTCTGTGCTTTCACATAATAATGCATGTCATTTCGCCTTCTTTATTCAAATTCGTGGATCAAAACACCTTTAACGACACGATTAACGGTCCCGCTTGGTGATGGAGTATCAGGTGTGTTACCGATCTTAAGCGAAGTCAATAAAGCGATCACTTGAGCCACCATAATATCGGGCAAGGCTAAATAGCCTTCTGGTAAGATCTCACTTGGTGGATAATCGAAACGTTGACCAGTAAATTCATGGCCACTCACTTGTCCGATACTTACCGTCTGCAAAGCGATCTGATCTGCGTAAACTTCTTCTAATACATCAAGATCATATTTGCGGGTATACGGATCATTAGCTACAAAATCCAACACTAAAGTATTCGCATTGATAAAGGATTTTGGCCCATGTCTAAAGCCCATCGAAGAATCAAAGACTGTTGCGATCTGGCCATGAGTCAATTCCAAGATCTTTAATTGAGCTTCACGAGCTAGTCCACTCAACGAGCCTGATCCCAGATAAACGATCCGATCAAAATCAAGTTCAACTAAAGCAGCTAACCGGTCTTCTTGTTGGATCACATACTCGCCTAATTTAGTCGCAGTTTTAACATAATCGATCTTTTTAGCTTGGTCAGTCTGATCAAAGAACAAGAGCCCTGCTAATAGCATACACGTAAATGAGCCAGTCATCGCAAAACCTTTATCGTTAGAAAGCTTTGGCATCAAAACAACTAAACTGTTAGCATCAGCCTTTCCTGTAACTGCCAAAGCTCCTTCAACGGCACAGGTGATCACCAAGTGCTTGCCCTGTTTGACAACTTTATTTGCCAGTTTCACAGTTGCCTTACTTTCAGGGCTATTACCACTACGAGCAAAGGAAACGAGCAAGGTCGGTTCATCAGCTAAAAGATAATCTTTTGGTGCTGCCACGATATCTGTCGTCCCCAAACTCACAAACTCAAAGCGTTTCGTGTCACCTGTTCGGCGTAGGTAAGGAACTAAGGTGTCTCCCACATATTGTGAAGTCCCAGCTCCAGTAAAGATCACGCGGATCTTTTGGTTTTCTTTTAGCTCAAAGCTAGCTAACAAGTCAGCTAATTTAGCTTGATGTTGTTGACAGATCGCTAGTGTCTCTAACCAAAGTTTTGGTTCTTGCTGGATCTCACGGGTCGTAATAACGGCTCCTAATTTTTCCAAGTTCGCGTTACTTTGTTCAAACAATCTGATCACCTCTTAACTATTTGCATCGATCAAGCCGTGGAGCGCTTCATTGACATCAGTTACACCATTGCGCGCTTCAGCAACAAGATCAGCCTTTGAACCTAACATTTCCGCGTTCAAATACCCGATCACCATCGCCATGTTCATCCCAGCATAAAGACGATAATTAGCTCCAGCCATGATCTGTTTGGCGATCACATTGCACGGCGTTCCGCCATATAGATCGGCTAACACGACAAAATCATCTAGCTTAGCAACAACTTTTTCAAATTTGGCTAAAAATTCTGATTGGCCTTCATTAGGCAATAGCGATACTGTGTAAATATCATCTTGTGGTCCCATGATCATTTCAACACTTTTCTTCAATTCAACACACATATCTCCGTGACTGATCAATACTAATGATTTCATGAGTTTCATTTCCTTTCCTATGGTAAACGAACCACAATGAAGCTATTTCACCATGGTCCGTTAAGAGTCTATTTTGAAATAACACCTAAAGCTGATAATGCGATCGAAACAAAGAGTACGATGAAGATCGCTTTGGTCGAAGTCATATTTTTCTTACCAAGTAACCAGTAAACAGCTAAAACGATAACTGCTGGTAATAATCTAGGTAATAACATATCCAAGTTATTTTGGAAATCGATCTTAACATCCCCGATCATCGGTGTCCAAGCAAGTTTAACGTTGATCATTGTAGCTACCAACGCTCCGACCATGAAGACCCCGAGCTGGGTCGCAGCATCGGTCAAAGCGGTCAAACGGTGTTGCATCGTTGTTACCAAAGTGGTTCCTTCTTTGTAGGCAAATTTCAATTGGCTCCAACGAAAGATCATGATCGCTACGCAGGCCAAGACCCAGATCAAAACCCCAAGCGGATTGCCTTTGACCGCCATATCAGCGGCGATCGCACCAAAGATCGCAGGGATCAAAGCGCCAAAGATCGCATCCCCGATCGCAGCAAACGGTCCCATCAGACCAGCTTTCAAACCGTTGACTGTTTCAGCTGATTTTGCCCCTTCTTCTTCTTCCAACGCTAAGTCGATCCCTGTAACGATCGTATTGAAAAAGTTTGATGTGTTGAAGAATTGGGTGTGTAATTTCATCATCTTCTTTAACTCAGGTGTCCCGTCACCATACATCTTGCGCAATTGTGGCAAGATCGTATACAGATAACCAGACGCTTGCATTCGTTCGTAATTCCAGCCTAACTGGAAACCAAAGAGACTGCGCCTGTTGATCTGCTTGAAGTCGGCATCGGTCAATTTGTAACCTGTTGTTTTTGGTTTATTAGAGTTCGTCATCTTCAATTTCCCCCTCACTGTTATTATTTACCTGTGGTTGTTGCGGTGTTTTTGGTGCATCCGCATTACTGTGTTTGTAAGAGATATAGGCTAAAGCTAGACCGATCAAAGCGATCGCTAACATTGGCATACTGTTGAAGTTAGCTACTAGAGTCTTATCTAAACCAGCAACACTTGTTCCGAGCAATTGGATATTGCCAAAAAGCGTTGTCATAAGTGCGGTGATCACAAAGCCCAAGATCAAATAAGCAAAGTGTTTCTTAACTGGTAAGTAGCGAAGTAAGATCGCAAAACCGACAGCCGGTAAGACTGCCCCAGCAACTGAGAGTCCGTCACCTAACCATTTGAGATCGCCATTCAAGTAGCCAACAACTTTGGAAACTAAGCCACCACCAAAAGCTAAAGCTAAGAACACTGGTAACATCCGTGAAAGTGACCATGAGAGCGCACCCATCAAGAAGTGACGTTCGATCTTCTTATATTCGAAGTTTTCTACATCTTTATCGATCTTGTGTGCAAAATACGTATTGGCAAAGCGCCCCAAGATATCAGTTTGGATCATCAAAGCTGCCACCGGCACTGCGATCGCTGCCATCGCTTGTTTAGGATCCATCCCGACCGAGACAGCAAATGCGGTCGCCAAGATCGTACCCGAGTTAGCATCAATTCTGGAAGCGCCGCCAAAAGTTCCGACCCCTAGGATCGTCAGCTGCATCATCCCACCAATATACAAACCAGTCTTTAGATCTCCCATTACAAGACCAGAGATCAAGCCTGCAAAAACAGCTGAACCAGCCGAGGAATTGATCTGCAATTCATCTAAGATCTGGTATCCGGCATACAACGTAAGTAGTAAAATCTGCCACCATGCAATTGTCATTTAGGCTCACCCTTTCTTATTTAATAGCTCCATAAAATCTTCCGCCGAATCAGCGGGTACCATTTGATGGATCAAATGGACCCCATGTTTGTTCAATTCTTTGAATTCGGCAACATCTTGCTCATCAACATTCACTGAGCGTGTGATCGAGATCGTCGTATCCGACTGTGACATGTTACCCACATTGATCTCTTCAAGTGGGACTCCGGCTTCAACTAATTTCAATAAATAATGCGGTTTTTTAGCCACGATCAACAAGCGTTGTGAGTCATAACGACCTGCTAAGATATTTTCGGCTGCCCGCGCGTACGGGAGAACACTTAGCTTAACTCCTGCTGGCGTTGCAAGTTTAAGTCCACTTTTTTCGATCGCACTTTGTGAAACTTCATCATCTACGACCATGATCCGTGTGATATTTAACTTAGTCGTCCATAAATTAGCTACCTGTCCATGGATCAAACGTCCATCGATCCGTACTGCAATAATCATTGCGCATCCTCCTCAATATGTTTATAGATCGGTCTTTCTACCAAATTCAGCTTAGTTTGATAAATGCCTTCTGTTTCAAAGATAACGATTTCATTTTGGCCTTGATTTAAAAATTCAGCGGGAATAAAGAGCGCTAACTGCGGTCCTCTTTGCCAAAAGCGGCCTAAATTATGTCCGTTTACCAGCGCGATCCCTTTACCAAAGCCACTTAGATCTAGATAACAGTTACCGGTCTTTGCTAACTCGAATTCATAGCGGTAAAAACTCGGTCGCCCTTTGACACATTCACCTGTAAAATCAATTTCCGAGAGCTTATCAAAGTTCAAAACATACTGTTGCCAACCTAAGATAAAGTGTAGATCAGCCATAACACCACGTCCGAGTCCTTTGCGTTGCGTATTTGCCAATAGCTTGCTTCCGTAATTGACCCGCCCCATATTTTCGACTAAGATATCGAGTCGACCAGTTTCATTAGGTAACTTGACCTCAATGTCTTCTCCGATCTCTTCTTGGTATTGGGTCGCTACATATTTGCCATCTAGATAAAAGTTTAGACGGTCTCTAGCATCGATCACGCGAAAACGCTCTTTGTCTAGCTTATCGCGTAAGATCTGCGTGCGATACAACACATAGCCATAGCCACTTCCCAACTCTTCCATCGACTGAGGATATTGACTGTCATACTTTTCACTGACTTGGTCTAAACAGGTGAATAGATCGATTTGCCCCGTCAATTTGATATCTGAAACTTTGATCGTCTTTTCGACTATTGGCTCTTTTTGTTCAAGCTCAGGATACATTTCGCCGATCAGCTCTTTGATCGCATAGTAAGTGGGAGTCGGTTCACCAGCTTCATTTAACGGTGCACCGTAGTCATATGACGTGATCTGCGGTAAATCGTGTTCTCTTCGCGCTGAACAGCCATTCATAAAACCAAAGTTAGTGCCACCGTGGAACATGTAAAGATTGACACCTGCGCCTAGCATTAAAACTTCACGCAATGCTTCTAAAAGTTCAGCTTGATCACGTTTGACTACGGGTTCCCCCCAACGATTGAACCAGCCATCCCAAAATTCCATGCAGATCAAGGGTTGCTTGACTCCCAGCTTTTCTTGGTACTCTTTTAATGCTGTGAAATTTTCTTTGGCATGTGAACCAAAATTACCTGTCGCTAAGATCTTGTCTTCTAACAAACTCCCTGCACGTAATGTTGCTTGCCAAGCACCATCGGCGGTAAACAATGTCACATCAGCCCCGTATTTTTCCATCAAAGCTTTGATCTGGCGTAAATAATCCTTATCTTCACTGTATGAGCCGTATTCATTTTCGATCTGCATCATGATGATCGGACCACCATGTGTGATCTGCAATGGCGTCAAGATCTGAAAAAGTTCTTGGTAATAACGCTCGACAGCCTGTAAGAAAACAGGATCATTAGCGCGTAACCTGACATTTTTTTTAGTCAAGAGCCAAGCTGGTAGACCGCCAAATTCCCATTCCGCACAGATGTATGGTGACGGGCGCACGATCACATACAAACCTAGACTCTGTGCTAATTCAATGAATGCCTTGAGATCAAGGCGATCACTGAAATCAAATACACCTTCTTTTGGTTCATGGAGATTCCAGGCCGTATATGTCTCGACCGTATTGAAACCTAATGCTTTTAAGTTATATAAGGACCGATACCATTGTTCACGTGGGATCCGAAAATAATGGATCGCCCCCGAGAGAAGCTTGAACGGTTCATCGTTTAGATAAAGTCCATCTTCTCGTACGATAAAATTATCCATATCCGTCTGTCCTCTTGAATAAAATCATTATATTAATATACTAAGTTACGGTAATAATAAATAAATGCTACAAAAAAATGGTTCAGCTGAAAATGGTATATACCTGTAATAGTTAGTCGCACACCTCTTGTATGCGCTATCATTTACACTTTAATTCTAGCTTATTTACACAATTAATTAAACTTTTTTGCTATACTTTTTCAGTATTAATTTACATACCATTTAGTGTATAATTGGGATGAAACGTTATCAGCTTGCGTTTTTTTCAACGTACAATTTTTTCAAAGTAGGTGAGTTAAGCGATGACAAAACGCCCTAAATATGCTGTTTTAGCAGACAAATTGATCAAAAACATCTTAGAAAACCAGCAGCCAACGAATACCCGCTTTTTCACAGAAAAAGAATTAGCGCACAAATATTCAGTTAGTCGCTCCACCGTCCGCGCTGCTCTAAGTGAATTAGAAGACCTAAAATTGATCGCCAAAGCTAAAAACATCGGCTATTATGTGACCTATGAACCGGTTCAATATGATTACGCACATTTTTACAGTTTTAGCAAATTGGATATGCCCGCTGAGCAAGCACCCACGACCGAGATCTTACTTTTCACCCAGACGATCCCTAACTACTATGTGGCCCAAATGCTCCACTTAGCTCAAGATGAACCAGTCTATCGTGTTGAGCGCCTGCGCTTATTGGGACATCGACCAGTTCTGTTTGAAAAAACTTTTTTACCAGCTGAACGTTTTCCTGCTTTAAAACGTAATGAACTGGTCAAAAACTCGCTCTATGACCTACTTTCCACTAAATACCAGCTGAAGATCAAAGATGGTGCTGAGGAATTTTTTGCTAGTCTCATCAACGAACGCGAAGCTGACTTACTAGATCTACGCGTGGGTTCACCCTGCCTTAAGATCCAACGGCTCGCCTATGATATCTTCGAGCGTCCCTTTGAATTTACGATCACGACCGCTCCTTCACGCTATTTTGCTTACAAAGTGCCCCTCACAAAGGATGTGTAATTATCATGAAGATCCCCAAGCATCAACTCGTCAAAAATAATCTCAAAAATGAAATTTTATCCGGTAAATTTGAAAACGGTGACAAATTCTATAGTGAAGCTGAACTCACCAAACGTTTTCACGTCAGTTCGATCACCGTGATCCGCGCCTTAAAAGAGCTCGTCGCTGAAGGCTTTTTAGTGCGTTACCAAGGTAGAGGAACCTTTATCTCACGCTCGCGCAAGTCAAAGACCGTTAAATTCAGCGATCTAGAGATCTTTACACCCCCCGATGATCGCGTTGAAGTCATCAGCATCACTCGAGATAATGATCCCACGATCTTGACACATCTAGACCTTAGCTCAACTGACTTTTATTATGCGATCGAACGTGTGCGCTGGGCTAAACAGATCCCATATATCTATCAGTGTACTTATTTACCCGAACGCTTTGTGACCCATCCCCAAGAGCTTTCTTATTACGATTCGATCTATACCCAAATGAAAAATGAATTTAAGATCCATCTAAGTACCGAACCTTTCGTTGAATACAATCAGATCATCTTACCTACTCCCAAAAAAATCGCTGCTCTTTTAGAGATCAGTGAAGAGACCCCGACCGTCAAACAAGAACGCACAACAACTTTATCACTCAGCGGACAGATAATTGAATACATCTGCTCGTACAAACGTTGGGAGTATTACAAGATCAAACTTGAAAGCCCAACTCAATGACATTTCCAAACATTTATAAACAATATCATTTGACTGATAATTTTTTTCGTGGTAATTTAAACTTATAAAAACACAAACAAACATTTTAAAACAAAGGATGCGAGATCATGACAGGAAAAACAACAGCTTTACAGCGCCTCTCTAACTCTGATGGTATTATTGCAGCACTTGCGATCGATCAACGCGGTTCATTAAAAAAGATGTTGGCTAAAAATGCTGACCATCCCGTGACTAGTTCTGATCTAAGTGAGTTCAAAAAAGTTATCTCTCAAAAAATGACAGCGCATTCATCAGCGATCTTACTCGATCCAGAATATGGTTTACCTGCTGCTTTGGCCCGTGACAGCAACTGTGGGCTTTTGCTAGCTTATGAAAAAACAGGCTATGATGTCAGCGAACCAGGGCGCATGCCAGATCTTTTATCCGATTGGTCGGCTAAACGCCTAAAAGAAGCTGGCGCTGATGCCGTTAAGTTCATGGTCTATTATGATGTCGATGAACCAGTGGCGATCAACGAAAAAAAACAAGCCTTCATCGAACGGATCGGCAGTGAGTGTGTAGCTGAAGATATTCCGTTTTTCCTCGAATTGATGTCCTATGATGCTAATATCGAAGACATCAAGAGCAAAGAATACGCAGCCGTCAAACCGCATAAAGTCATCGAAATGATGCGTGAATTTGCTAAACCGCGTTATAACGTTGATGTCTTGAAAGTAGAAGTTCCAGTTAATATGGCTTATGTTGCTGGGTTTACCAAAGACAATGAAGCAGTCTACACCAAAGAACAAGCAGCAGCTTACTTTGCTGAACAGACCAAAGCTGCAGCTGGCGTTCCATTTATCTTCTTAAGTGCTGGCGTGTCGGCGCAGATGTTCCAAAATACACTTTATTTTGCCCATGAAGCTGGCTCAAAATTCAACGGTGTCTTGTGTGGGCGTGCGACCTGGAAAGATAGCGTCGTTCCATTTGCTCAAGATGGTGCTGGCGCAGCGAGTCTTTGGTGTGAGACAAAAGGAAAAGAAAATATCGAAGCTTTAAATACAGTCTTAAAAGAAACTGCGACCCCACTTGCAAGTAAAAACTTGATCTAAAAAACGGGTGTGCACTTTCTGGTATAATTCCATACCAGAAAATGCACACCCGTGTATTTTGCCCTTAGAGCTTTTTTATGCCCTATATCTGTTTTGGATCCCAATAAACAATAATATCCCTAAAAGCATTGTACCAGCATAGATCATAAATCCCCATTGAGGACCAACTATATCCATCACCCTACCTACGCTATAGTTAGCGCCAAATTGAAAAATCAGATTGATAAAATTCCAAACAGATACAAGTGAACCCAATAGCTTGCTAGGAACTATCTCCATCGTTCTAGTATAGATGATCGTTCGGATCGCTGGACCGACTGATCCCAATAAAAAAATATATCCGGCAGTTAAAGCTAAACTATGATTTAACACGAGAACGATACCTAGTAACACAGCAATTGAAAATAACGGAAAAATAAGGTGTTCTTTATTGATAAATTTAGCAATGACTGGGAGTAAAACCCCTGCTAAACAAGCACCTACGCCATACATCGTATCTGTAAAACCATAACTGATCGAATTCCCGGATAAATGCGCTTGAATATAGCCAGGAAGCGTTGTGTTAATAACGTTAGCACCAATAAATGGTATGTATAAAACTAACCCTAGTATCAATAACCACTTGTGTCCGATCAGATAAGCAAAAACACCTTGCTGTTCTATCGCTTCTACCTTATCTGATTCTTGATATTTCACCAAAGCAAAAATAACAAGTGCTACAAAAAAGAGAGACGTCCCTAAAAGCAAAATATTTTCAAAACCGATATATCGATACAAGATCCCCGAAACTAGTGCTGCAGAAAATAGCCCCACTTGCATCGAAATTTCAGCAAAAGAATTGATCTGTAGTGTATTTTCTTCGGCGGTAAAACTATTCAAGATATCTTTGGATGCTGGAAAATATAGATTCCAGCCAATACCATTACTCAAAGCTAACAGGTAGATCGCTAGACGATCATCGATACCTAGCTTTAGTAATATCAACGGTAGTGCTACGAAAATAACTCTAAAGAAGTATGACATCAATGCAATACGCTTTGAATTCATCCTTTTTAGTAATCCAACTGCTACTAGAGAAATTATCAACCCAGCAATAACATTAATGTTAGCGATCGTTGCTACTAAACTGTTAGACTGATACACATCGATCATATACCAATTCAAAGCGGCTAAAACGATCCCTGCACTGAATTGGGAAATAAAGTCACTAGTAATAAAAAGAGTAACATTCTTTTTCATGCATCGGCCCCTCCTCTTGTTTTTTCAAATTATACACCGCCACATTTTATTTTTCAAACCTTTTTTTAATTAAAAACAAAGCAAATTAATCGTTATATAATTTTATATAAAAATTGGTAAGCTTTTATTTACAACAAAAAGAGCGAGTTTCAGTCGCCTGAAACTCGCCCTTGGACGTTATTTAATTAAAATTGTTCCCACAATAACTCACGGATCTCTTCTAAGAATGGTTGGCGTGGGTTAGCTGGTGTACATTGATCATTGTAGATCAAATCGACCATCTCATCCAAGGCCCCTTCAAATTGTTCCTTTGTAACTCCATTAGCGGATAACTTAGGTTCAACATCGAGATCTTTGAACAACTGTGCGATCCGAGCACATAATGCTTCAACTAATTCAGCATCACTGTTGCCCTTGAGCCCTAAAGCACGGGCAATGTCAGCGTAGTCTTTTTGGGCACGATACACTTCATAGCGTGGATATGGTGAACGTTTTACCTTACCGGACGCACCGTTAAAGCGAATAACTGGTTGCATAGCGATCGAGATACATAAACCGTGTGGCAACCCAAATTCCCCACCTGTTTTATGGGCGATCGAGTGGTTGATACCCAAGAAGGCATTAGCAAATGCCATCCCACCTAATGTAGCAGCGTAATGCATGTTTTCACGTGCTTGTTCACCAGCAGCCGTTGGGTTCTTTGGATCAAAGTTGTATGAATCAACTAAGTTTTCAAAGACTAACTTGATCGCTTCAAGCGCCCATGGACGGGTAAATTCAGATGACATCACTGAAACATATGCTTCTAACGCATGTGATAAAGTATCTATCCCAGAAAGAGCAACAGTGCGTTTTGGCACAGTCATAACAAATTCTGGATCCACGATCGCCACTTGTGGTGTCAATTCGTAATCAGCCAAAGGATACTTCACGTGTGTCTTATCATCAGTGATGACCGCAAATGGTGTCACTTCTGAGCCAGTACCTGATGTCGTTGGGATCGCAAATAATTTAGTTGCTGTTGCATGGTGGAATTTAACGATCCGTTTACGAATATCAACGAATTTTTGTTGCAACAATAAGAACAATTCGCTGACTTTATCGTAGTCATCCATGAAACCAGCTGGTTGATCTAAGGAGTATTCATAGATATAACGTGCGATCTTAGCTGCATCCAAGGATGAACCACCACCAAGAGCGATCACTGTATCTGGCTTAAATTCCGCCATTTGACGGGCGATCTCGATCGTTTGACCTAATGTTGGATCTGGTTTTACTGTTCCGTAAAGCGCCGTTTTCACTGGTGTATCACGCACTGCTAATTGATCGTAAACTTTATCAACGAAGCCAAATTGGACCATTCCTGGATCGGCTACGATAAAGGCACGCTTGATATCTTCTGTCTCATCTTGTAAATATGAGATCGCATTGTTTTCATAGTAGATCTTTTCTGGCAAGCGTACCCATTGTGGACGGTTACGACGTTTAGCAACTGTCTTAATGTTCAAAAGATCACCTGTTGATAAGTTATGTGACAATGAATTTTTCCCCCATGATCCTGTTCCGAGTGTCAAACTTGGACGCAATGCATCCGTATAAATATCACCGATCCCACCGATCGAATCTGGTTGGTTGACTAAGATGCGAGCTGACTTGATCTTGTCACTAAATTCATTGATAAATGGATCTGTTTGAGAACCGATCTGGATCGCAGCATTGTGACCTGCACCTTGGTAATCTAGCAAAGCACCAACGATCTTAACACCGTCATTGCGGTCTTTAGCTTTATAAATAGACAAGAGTGGTGATAATTTTTCAGAGGATAACTTTTCACCGATGTTTTTAGCATCTAATTCAAATAACATCACGTCTTTATCTTCTGGTAAAAAGACACCAGCTTGTTCTGCGATCCAACGTGCACTCTTACCTGCGACTGGACCATTTACCCCGTGATTATCATTAAAGACAAAATCTTCGATCTTAGCATAGTCTTCTTTTGGTACTAAATATGCACCTTTTTCTTGCATCTTTTGTAACCAAGCGTCATAGACTGGAGCTTCAACAACAGCTGAGTTTTCTGTCGCACAGATCATCCCATTATCAAAACGCTTAGACATCAAAAGATCTTCGACAGCACGGTCTAAGTTGGCTGTGTGATCAACAAAAACCGCCCCGTTACCTGCACCGACACCCATTGACGGGTTACCTGAGCGTAACGCTGCATTGACCATTCCTGGACCACCAGTTGCCAAGATAGATGCGATCTTTGGATTTTGGATCAAACCAGTTGTGTTTTCAAGCGATGGTTTTTCGACCCATTGAATGATATTTTTTGGTGCTCCAGCTGCTAGTGCTGCCTCATAGATGATCTTAGCTGCGTGTACTGAACAGTTTTGTGCTTGTGGGTGGAAAGCAAAGACGATCGCATTGCGAGTCTTTAAAGCCATTAAAGCCTTGAACATTGTGGTCGAAGTTGGATTGGTCGTTGGTACGATCCCTGCTAAGACACCTAATGGAGCTGCGATCTTAACTTGGCCTTTGATCTTATCTTCCGAAATGACACCGACTGTCTTTTCATTTTTGATCAAATTATAAATATTTTCTGTCGCAAACCGGTTCTTAGTATCCTTATCTTCAACTACCCCACGTCCAGTTTCATCGACTGCTTCGTGAGCTAAAGTCAAAGCTGCTTCAGAGCCAGCTAAAGCTGCGGCAGCTACGATCTTATCAACTTGTTCTTGCGTAAAGGTCGCATATTCTTGTTCTGCCTTTAACGCTTTTTCGACCAAGCCATCGGTATAAACGCGAGCTGCTTGCATCTTTGCTTCCTTTTCTTCTGGAGTTAATACTTTTTTCTTTGGCTTTTCTTTGCTCATCTATCTGGAACCTCCCAAAATAATTAAACTAAAAGTGACTAGTAATTCACTCGATAAACTTTTTCGTGAATACTTTCACTAACTATATTAACCCTTATTGATACCGATTTCAATTTATTTTACTCTTTCTTAAACAAGAAATACGCCCAGCCGAAACAGCGCTTACTTTATGTAAAAATTAACTTTTTGTTCATATACTCCAAAAAACATTTTTTTAGGCAACTCCATCAAAAAACCATAATTTTTTTAGCTAACACCTAATACTTTGTGCATTTTTTATCTTATTTACAGCAACCGTGTTCGACAATGCAAACACGGGACTCACCACGATGCAAAGACACATCTTGATAAGTCCCGTGTTATTATACGACGTTTAACCAGCTACAAATGCCGGTAGACCCTTGACCGCCCGATAGATAGCTTGTTCTACTTGGATCCCCGTCAAATTCTTAGCCACCGCAAAACCTTGGAATTGATCCTTGATCTTGGCTAAAGCATAACTCGTGTTGTGTTTATTTTGGTTTTGGACCATGATCACATAATCCGCTTCATTCAAGCGCCGTGAGAAATAATTTTCTGGATCACGGCGATGATAGAATGCATCGACCATCAGCATCTTACCATTGTGCGCCTCAATGATCGCTTCGTATTTATCACGATATAATTCGCGCCCGACAACGATCCCGACTGTCTTACCTTCTAGATCAAATTCGATCGTCGGTTGATATTGTGGTTTAGGACCCTTCTCTTTTTTTGGAGCTGGCGTGGCGACTTTTTCTTGGCGTTCAGGATAGACCCAAGCTAGCGAGATATCTTCATTTTGACGTTCACCACGCAATTGGGCATACCAACGCAACCGCACGATACTGCCTTCATGGATATTATATGCTTGAGCTGGGATCTTATACTCAAATAATTCGCCATCGACTCGAAGCTTTTTCCCACTTACATTGCGTTTAACGATCAGTTCATTATCGGTGTTGACCTCAACTACCCCACGATCAAAGGTCACCGTATTAGGATAATACGACTCAGCTGGTCGTCTGATCAATTTTGTGATCCGAGGTGAATCCGTATGGGCGTTGCTGACTAAGATCGCATCGCCATTTTTAGGATTGAATTGATTCCGGATCGTTTCTCTAAATCTCAATTCTTTATTGTTTTTATTATAGGCTTTAAAACCGATCCGACGCGTTGAGACTTTATAGACCATTACCATATCAAATAGTCGCTCAAAGATCTTTGGGTCTTTTTGCACCCAATTGTCCAACGCTTGACTATCACCTTTTTCACTCAACAAAGTTTGCAAAGTTTGCGAAGTTCGATCTATTTTAGCCTTTTCTTTGCTCTCTTCGGTAGGTTCATCCACCAGCGGTTCAACTTTTTTTGCCGCTGGTTTAGACTCCTTTTCAACTTTTTCTACTAGTTTTGATCTTGATCCAATTTCTCCTTCAGGCTGAGCCTGCGGACCTTCCTCTTCATCTTCTTTTACTTCAGGTGTTACTGATGTTTGCTTTTCTTCGATCACTTTAGCTGAACTTCCCTTAGCTGCCATTTGTAAGATCAACTGGATCGCTTTAGCACCAAGAGTTAGTTCCTGCTCACTATTCCCCATCACATCGAGCAATTGTTGTACTTCTTTGCGATAATCATGCATCTGCAGATTCCCCTTTCTTAATTTACTAAAATTTTCGCCCACACTTCTATTCTAAACCACTACTCGTAAAAGATATACAAGAAAAAAAATAAGACGTTGGCAAAAATACCAACATCTTATCAAGTAACTATTTGCTGACTGAATATGGCGTTCCATCCAAGGTTTGGTTCAAGCCATCGATCGTTTCATCGCCGATATATTCAGCGGTTTTCTTTTCCAAATCGACCTTAACATTTTTCACGACGCGACTTAAACTTTCACGCACTTTCTTAGCGCAACCTTCACATTTCATACCTTCAACTTTTACTGTATGTTTTTCCATTACTGTCATCCTCACTTAGTTTAATTTTACGCGGTTCAACCGCAAAGCATTCAAAACAACTGATACCGAACTAAAACTCATGCACAAAGCAGCGATCATTGGGTCAAGCAACGGTCCACCAAAAAACGTCAATACGCCTAAAGCGATTGGAATACCGAGACAGTTGTAGAAAAAGGCCCAGAAGAGATTTTCTTTGATGTTGACCAAAGTCTTGTGACTCAACAATAGTGCTTGGGCTAGTGAACTGAGATCTGAATTCATCAAAACGACATCAGCAGAATCGATCGCCACATCAGTCCCATTGCCGATCGCAACTCCGACATCTGCATTAGCTAAAGCCGGCGCATCATTGATACCATCTCCGACCATCGCGACCTTTTGTCCCTTAGCTTGTAATTCTAAGACGACCTCTGCTTTATCAGCCGGCAAGACATCACTGATAACTTCACTGATCTGAACTTGTTTGGCGATCGCTTTAGCAGTCTTTTCATTATCGCCCGTCAACATCACGATCCTTGCTCCTAACTTATGCAGTTGTGCTATCGCACGGTGACTATCTTTTTTTAGTGGATCTTGGACAGCGATCACACCTAATAAGTCTTTTTCAGTGCTCAAAAACATCACCGTTTTACCAGCTTGCGTCAAAGCCTGGGCCTGTTTTAATAGTGGTGTTTCAGTTGGGAGCTTTTGTTTGACTAAAAGTTTATAGTTGCCCAAAAAATACATCACTCCATCGATCTTAGCCGTCAATCCCTGCCCAGGCAAGGTCTCAAAGTCACTGACAGGTAGCGTTTCAGCCGTTGACGCCTGTAAGATCGCATGGGCTAACGGATGCTTAGTATAAAATTCTAGGCTAGCTGCTAACTGTAAGATCGTGGTTGGATCTATCCCTGGTCTAGCCAAAATATCGGTCACCACTGGTTTTCCTTGAGTGATCGTTCCCGTCTTATCCAAGACTACCGTTGTCACTTGAGATAGCTGTTCTAAAGCTGTTCCATTTTTGAACAAGATCCCCGCTTTGGCGGCTTTACCAGTCCCGACCATGATCGCAGTCGGGGTCGCTAGCCCTAGAGCACATGGACAAGCGATCACTAAAACCGAAACAAAGATCGTTAAACTAAAGCCTAACGAATGCCCCGTCAAAAGCCACGCCAGTGCGCCTAGAGTTGCGATCACCATGATCACTGGCACAAAATATCCAGCTATCTGATCGGCTAGCCGTGCGATCGGAGCCTTTGAACCCTGTGCTTTAGCGACCAAGGCTACGATCTGTGAAAGTGCCGTTTGACTTCCGATCCGCGTTGCACGACAGGTCAATTGACCAACTTGGCTGACCGTCCCAGCACTCACGAGGTCCCCAGTGCTTTTGGCTACCGGCAAGCTCTCACCAGTCAACATCGATTCATCGACAGTCGTCTCACCTGCCAAGACGATACCATCGACAGGAATGCTCTGTCCTGCTTGAACCAAAAAGGTATCCCCGACTTTAAGCTCTGAAACAGGCACTTCTTTGGTCTGCCCCTTGGCTACGACTAGCAAGGCTTTTTTAGGTACCAATGTCAAAAGCGAGGTCAAAGCAAAATTAGTCTTTTGCTTTGAGAGATCTTCAAAGTACTTGCCTAACATGACAAGAGCAACGATCATTCCAGCTGCCTCGTAGTAGAGATCATAGTGTTGCCCTGTTACTACAGCTAGATAAGTATTTACCAAACTGTACAAAAGCGCCGCACCACTTCCAACTAGGACTAACGAATCCATGTTAGGATGCCAGGCAAATAATGCTTTAGCGCCTGTGATCAAGTAGTCTTTGCCAAACCACAATACTGGTGAAACTAACGCAAGCTGGATCAAACTAGCACTTTTAGGACTATGCATCACATCTAAAAATTTCGGAAATCCTAGTCCCATCATTGGTCCCATCGCAACTAAGAGCAAAACGCTCGCAAAGATCAAAGCTCCGATCATTTGTCGCTTTTTATGCACTAAACGAGCTTTAGTCTGGGCTTGCTTTGCTTCAAATTCAGCTTGATCAAGAGTATTGGACAGGGTCGCTACATAACCTGCATTTTTGACCGCCTGCATGATCTTTTGCACACTGATCTGGGATCCATGTTCAACTTGCATGCTCTCCGTTGCCAAATTGACGAAAACATCAGTGACATCCGGCAGTTGTGCTACTGCTTTTTCGACCGTTTGCGCACAACTAGCACAGACCATCCCTTCGATCGCAAAATTATCTTTTCCCATCTACCTCACCTCTAATCGTTTACAGTTGTAGTTTATCACAAAACAAGCCTAAGGTGATACTAAAAAGCTCATTTTACCAGCCGTAATATAAAGTCACGACTATCGCCAAAATAGGGTAAGAGAAAAAGCCTAATAAGGCAAAACAAACTAAGCGAAATAAATTCTTGCCCCATTCAGGAAATCCAGCTAAAAATTTAGCAGTACATAAACGATACAAGATCAACAAAAACAGCGGTAAGACTAACACGACTCCGCCAATGTTGACCACCAGCGTAAATAAAGTAAAGGCTTGACTAGCAGCCGTTTTTGAAGCTAACAACCATAATGCTGACCCTGTATAAACAAGTAAGAACAAGATCTGCAAAGTGGCCGACACTTGGCTTGTTTCGCGGGCAAAGCGTGTCCCTTTTCCTAGATATTTCATCACGATCCAATATAAGATGGCGATCACAAAAACATACCATCTATGGATCAAAAATTCACCAACAATTCCCATCTCACTACTTCCTTTCTAGCTCTTAAAGTACATATTTTTCAAGTGCCACACCGACACCATCATGATCATTATCAGCTGTGACTGCACTAGCAAGGTCTTTGATCTGGTCATTAGCATTGCCCATCGCGACTCCAAATCCAGCCATTTCAAACATTGTCAGATCATTGTTTTCATCTCCTAAAACCATGATCTGCTCTTTAGTTAGGCCTAAATACTTGCCTAATTCGAGCACGGCCGCCCCTTTATGAGCTTTAGGATGCATGATCTCAAAGAACCACGGCGCACTACGAACCGTATAATTATCCGCGATCACTTCTGGATCTAAGTCCTTGATCTTAGCTGCGATCACTTCTGGTTCATCGACCCACATATATTTAGCAGCTGCCGGATGTGTGGTTATTTTTTCTGGCTCACAATAATAAAGTGGCATTTTTGTATAAAATGCATCAAGTACGGTGTATGGACTGATATTTTTAAAGGTCGTAATAACTTCAGAATTTGGCATGACGATCTGACCTCTGATCTGGAGTTCATGACTTACTTGATCCAAGCGAGCTACTTGTTCAGTAGATAAGAGATTTTCAAAGATCGCTTTCCCTGTCCCTGTGACCTGTGCTTTAGCCCCATTAAAGGTGATCGCATAGTCGTCTTCTCCTGCCAAGTCTAATTCTTCTAAATAATCCTTGACTCCAGACAATGGTCGGCCAGTACATAAGACCACATAAACACCTTGTTTGCGCGCTTGTTTGATCGCTACTTTAGTTTTTTCACCGATCTGCTTGTGATCATTGACCAACGTACCGTCGATATCGATCGCTACCATCTTTATATCCAAAATGCTCACCTACCATGCGACATTAGTGCGTCACATGCCCTTCATTTCTAATTGTTCAAGAGCTATTATACCATTTTAACGGTTTCATTTCCGTTCTCAACAATAGTTGCATTTACAACTAAAATCAAATATACTAAAACAAAAGGAAGTGTTCAAAATGACAGAGATCTTACGTGAGATCGGCACGATCGCCCGAGCTTTAGATTCGATCAGCAATGTCGAATTCAAAGATCTAAGACTCTCCAAGGGACAATATCTCTACTTGGTCAGGATCTACGAACAGCCCGGGATCATCTTAGAAGAGTTGGCTAATTGCCTTAAAGTCGATAAGACCACGGCTTCACGAGCGATCAAAAAACTAGTAGCCAACGGTTTGATCGAACGTCGTACTCAACCTGACAACAAAAAAAATAAGCCCCTTTTTGTAACTAAAAAAGGAGCTCAGATCTATCCTACGCTTCGTTCTGAGCATAACTACTCAGAACAAACGGCGCTAAAACATTTGACTGCAAAACAACAAGTACAATTGCAACAACTATTGCAACAAGTGCGCAGTAACATCGAAAAAGATTGGGAGATCGTCAAAAAAGGCCAAAAACGAAATTATTAGGAGTAAAGATCATGACAAAAACATTAAAACGCATCACTGCAGCTGAAGTTGAAATACTACAAAAAATAAGCATTGAGACTTTTAGCGATACTTTTAAAGACCAAAATAGCTCAAAAGACCTCGCAGATTACTTAAAGACAGCCTATGACCTCAATAAATTGACTGCCGAGCTAAATGAGCCTAACTCACAATTTTACTTTGTTTACTTGGATGAACAACTTGCTGGCTATTTAAAGATCAACTTAAACGAGGCCCAAAGTGAACATATTGCCCCTAACGCCCTTGAGATCGAACGCATCTACATCAGATCAGCCTTCAAGCGCCATGGGTTGGGACGCTTTTTATTCCAAGAAGCGCTCAAGCTCGCTCAAGAAAAAAATTGCAGCACGATCTGGCTTGGTGTGTGGGAGAAAAATTATCCCGCCCTTGCTTTCTATGAAAAGATGGGCTTTACTCAACACGGCTCACACTCATTTTTCATGGGAGCTGACGAACAGACCGACCTGATCATGGTCAAAAATATTTAATATAACAAAAAGTTGGTATTTAGTGAACATATCAGCTTTTTTTAATATCAAAAAATAAATTTATAAGATTATAGTACAATTATTTGATTTAAAATACAGAAATTCAGTTACTATAAATCGTGTTAATATATTAATACTATCTTTATTATCCATGTAGATGATTTCCTTGCAGTAAAGGGGTAATATTTCATGGATAATGACTTACAGATTGGTGAAAAAATCAGAAAACAACGAATCAAGGCTAAGTTAACACAGGAAAAATTAGCCGAATATAGCGACCTTTCGATCAATTTCATCTCTAAATTAGAACGTGGTCAAAAGAAAAATATCAGCATTTTAAAACTCAATGCGATCTGTCAGGCACTTGAGATCTCGATCTCAGAATTGCTCCAAGAAGAAAACAACATCTCATTGGCGCATTTAACACCTAGCTCATTGCAGCTCGTTCATGAGTTAAAGACGATGGATCGCCCTGCTTGCGAACGCATCAGTCAACATATTTTGCTATTGCTCGATGATTTCAAAATGATCTACAGATAAAAGAACCTTGCCACGATAAAATCATGGCAAGGTTCTTTTATTCATACAGTGCCGATCGCATTGACAAACACGCTTGTTTACTTTATCAATTGGCTAGATATTTAATAAAAATATCACAACTTGGATCACTAGGTAAGATCGTTTCAGCTTTGATCGCACGACGATAACCCTTGATGTATGGTAAAAAGGTCTCAGCTGCTCGCGTAGGATCTGTTCGATCATTGCAATATTTTTTCGTACCTAAAATATTGCCACCATTATCGATCGCAATGATCTTACCTAATTTTTGATAGATGATCTGTTGTTCTTTAGCTTTCAAGCTAGCTGGTCCTAAGCCCGCTGTTTGCGCCACATAGCCCATGATCAAGGGACTTTTGACCGCTACGTAGTTTGATTCTTCTGGAATACTTGAACCGCTCCAACAACGACCGGTTTTAGCATCTCGGTACTTAAGCGTCTTCCAGGTGATCGTCTGTTTAGCTGCTCGGCAAAGTGGCTGGCCGGCTTTAGTCACAAAGCGTGTCGTCAAGGTTGTCTTATCCAACGATTCGGTAACTTTAGCTAGTTCATATTTGGCGATCGTTGCTTTTTGATCATCTCTTAATAAAGTCGTGATCTCTTTTAAAGTATAATACTCATCATTTTTGGAAAAGATCGTTGGGATCACGATCACATGACCGTGTGGGATCCTTTGACAAGGCATTTCTCCCAACATATTGCCCCGATCATCACGCAATTCAAGACTTTCTTTTTCTAAAGGCCCATTACGATATGGATCGATCACCTTAAATTGGCGCTTTGTTCGATGATACATATGCCCAACTAACATCTTGACCTGTTCAAATTCTTGAACTTCGTCAGCAACCAATACCCCACTTGTTACCAATTTTTTTGTCTTGTACGAATACATTGCAACTGGTGTTTCCAGATCACGTGGATCAACGAATTCAAATGTTGTTTGCGCTGTGGCCACTACTTTTTGGTATTTGACGGCAATACCGTCAGAAAAATTTCTAAAAATTCTAATTCAACCCCTAAAACTAAAAGAGACCACCACAAATGACTAGATCATCTAAGGTGGTCCCTCCGATGGCTAACTAAAAATACTTCTATCCATCGATCATTTCTTTTTAGTTATCAGTCTTTCTTCTCTCTTTGCCAAAATAAAACAAGGAAAAGGCTGCTGTTACTAAACCTAATAAACTAAAAGCTAAGGCTTCACTATCACTATCACTTTCACCCATTTGTGGAAGTGTTGCTTCATTCTTTTCATTAGTTGTGTCATTTACAACTTCTTGCTTAGCTAGCTCAGTATTTTCACTGGTCTTTTCAGTTTTAGCACTGTCGTTTGTGACAGTCTGCTTAACTGTGATGACTAATACTGGGTTTTCTTCTGGTGCAAATGTCACATTTTCAGGTAAGCTATCAGGATCGAGCAATTCCCAACCATCAGGGAGAAGTGGTACTAATTTTACCGTCTCACCCGTCTGACCAGTGATCACTTGTGTCTTGATCTGGTTACCATTTTCGTCTTGATAGGTAATAACTTGCTTACTTGGTCGTGCAACATAGCTGACTTCGATCACTTGGTCGGCATCAGTTGGATGAACATCTCTGGCAGCAATTGTCGTTTGTTTTCTTCCAGCTACCATTGAAGTATAACCTAAATATTGTGGCACGTCATCTTTTGAAAAGGCTTTTGTTGCAATTTCATCCCAATCTGGGTAAGAAATTTTACCAGTTACAAGATCTTTTGACCCATCACGAGTAAAGACGACCGTTTGGACCTTAGTTGTCTTAGTTCCATCTGGTGCATTCACAATGATCGTCCGTTTTACTTCTTTTTGGCTATCCGCATTACTTGGATCGGCTTTGACCACTTTAGAACCGTGTTTCAAATGAACCGTGTAGACTTGCGCTTCATCTTCCGCATTGAAATGAGGATCACTTTCGTCTGCCAACTCATCTGAGACTAGTTCATAGCCTTGGGCCTGATATGCAGCGATCTTTTCATCATTTGTATGTTCGATCGCTGCATCCGTCACACCTTGGATGTCTTCTTCATCCAAAAGCGTCCCGTTGTTGTCATCTACATATTTGACTAAAGCATGTTGTTCATTTGGTGTAAATTCAACAACTTCTTTTTTATCTGGTGTATCGGCGCTAATATTTTCCAAACGATCGACTTTCGTTTTTGCTGGTGTATAGCCCTTATCTGAATCTTTAAGTGAAACTGGTACTTCTTCAAAGAAGTCAGCATTTTCTGGGATCCATTCACCTGGCTTCTCTTCACCTGTCACCATATCCCGCATTACATTGCGCGTGAAGTGTACGGTTTGAACATGTGATTCAGGCTCTTCTTTTGGATGGTTGATAATAACTTCACGCTTAACTGTATGATCAACTTTATCTTTACGTTTATCATCTTGCTTATATTCATCGGTCACATCTTTTTGACCATGTTGCAAATGAACTTCGAAATGTTGATCTTCATCTTCAGCATTGTAACTTGGTTTACCTGCTGTCGCAAAGTCATCTGAGACTAATTTATAGCCTTTATCCAAGTAATCTTGTACCTTAGATCTGCTATCATGGTCGATCGGTTCATCTGTCTTACCGGTGACATGAACATCTTCTAACTTCTTGCCTGTCGTATCGTCAATGTAGTGCACATGTGCTTTTTGGCTATTGGCTGTAAATTTAACGACATCATTTTTATCGGCTGTATCACCAGTGATATGTTCTAGACGCTCGACCTTTGTTTTATCTGGTGTATAACCCTTATCTGACGCTAATGTTGGTACTGCAAACTCTTCAAAGAAGTCAGCATTTTCTGGGATCCATTCACCAAATGTATCTTGTCCTGTTGCCATATCACGTGTTACCTTACGCGTGAAGTGAAGTGATTGGGTATTCGTCTTATCTGAAGCATGTGGATGCTTGATCGTGATGGTTCTTGTGACTGCATGATCAACTTTATCTTGCTTGTGTACATCATTTCTATATTCATCTGTCACATCTTGATGCTTATGTTGTACCTTCACAATGATCGGGTTGTTGTCGCTTGCCTTTAAGGTAACTTTTTCTGGTAGATCTTGGTTCGCTACTAATTCATAGTTAGCTGGGGCTTCATATTTTGTAGGGAGCGTTTGATCGGTCACACCATCTAAAAGCTGACTCTTCACTTCTTTACCATTGTCATCTACATCGATATATTTGATCAATACTTCTTGAGCATTTGCTGTGTAATCGATCGTGACTGGTGAGTTTTCATCATCAGCTGTCACCGTTGCTCTCTCTACTGTAGTTTTATTTGGTGTATAACCTGGCACTACTGGCACGGTGTATGCGTCAAATTCTTGTGCTGGGCTCCACTTGTCCCAATCAATAGAACCTGTCACCCGATCCTTAGTACCAGTACGGGTAAAGGTTGCTTTTTGAGTTTCTTCTTTTTTTGTCCCATTTGGCATGTTAACTGTGATCGTCCGAGTCACTGTTTTCTTATCAGGGATCTTTTCTAGTTTATGTTTTAAATGAACTACAAAGACTTGCGGTGCATCTTCCGCATTGAAATGTGGGTCAACTACATCTGCTAATTCGTCTGAGACTAGTTCATAGTTTTTATCACGATATGCTTTGATCTTTTCAACATTACTATGTTCGATCGCTGCATCCGTCACACCTTGGATGTCTTCTTGGTCTAAGATCTTTTTCTCATCATCATCCATATATTGGACTAAAGCATGTTGTTCTAGTGGTATATACTTAACATCGATCTTTTTACCATCTTCTTCATCAGGTGTGACTGTTTTAGCAACAACTTTACCATTTTGGATCTCAGCTGGTGTTTCATCGATCTTATATCCCTTGTACGATGGTAATGCTACTTCATCAAAGTTATCATAGACCCAATCACTAGTTGGGATGATCTTATTAGTTACCCTGTCACGTATAATATTTCGCGTCAAAGTAGCTGTTTGCGACTTATTTTCATCTTTTTGTTTAGGATGGTGGATACAGATCTTACGTGTGATCTGCTTAGATTCGCTTTCCGCATTCTTACCATGAACTAATTTGACTGTAAACGTCTGTGTTTTTGAATCATCATCATCAAAATCGACCGTTGGAAATCCTTGATCGTTGACGTCATATTCATAGCCTTTATCTTTCAAAGCGTGGATCTGTTTAGCTACTTTTTCATGTGAGATCTCAGTATTGTGAACACCAGTTTCAACTGTTTCCAAATCGTTTCCTTGATCATCAGTAATATACTTGTTATCTGTCTCATCCCAATACTTGATTTGCGCAACTTGAGTATCTTTACCATAGTTGAGTACTGTATCCTGGCTTAGATCACTTGGTTGAACAACTTCATCTTTTACATGATGACCCTTGATCGTTGGAGCTACGATATCTTTGATCTTAGTTGCATCGTTAGCATCATTTTCATAGTCAACAGTCGTTAACCTGTTATCTTGGCTGTCTTTAGCAATGATCTTGCCCAACTTGTGGTAAATGATCGTTTGTGTAACATTTTTTGGTTCAGCTTTTTTGCTGCTAAAGCTTTTTGTTGTTGCATAATAACCAGCGATCACTGGGCTAGTTACTGCAGCATAGCTATCTTTACTTGGAGAAGTCTGCTTGGTAATTTTGTTTGTATGGATATCGCGCTTAGTTATCGTTGTCCAAGTGATCGTTTGTGGTTCAGCGGCTTTAAGTTCTTTGCCATTTTCATCAACAAATTTCGTCGTTAAAGTATAAGTATCGGGGGTCACCTTTGTTTCGATCCCACGATAGATATACTTGATCGATCTGCTTAGATCACTAGGAAGCTCTTGGGTCTTTACCAAAGTGTATTCGATGTTACCTTGAGGAAAGTTTTGAGGGATCGTTGGTAGGCTTGCCTTAGCAGCATCATTTGTATCATTGACATATTGTTTTTGGCCTAGATACTTGCCATTTTCATCATAAAGCTCAACGCTACCTAACTTACGATATTCATATGTGATATCGGTAGTTTGTTGGACGTATGGGTTAGAGATATGATATGTTGCTCTATCACCAGAGTATAACAAGCTTTGACCTACATTCAAGGTCCCTCCAGTCTCATTAGAACCAGTACTTTCATTGTACAATTTCTCAGCGAACCCCTGATCATCTAGAAATTCATATTGCATAGTTCCTTGGTCATCTAATTCGGTATACTTAACAATCACGCCATCATGGTAATTATTGATTAAAACAATACCCTTGTGAAATTCAGACATCGTACCTTGACTGTTTTCGGCGTATAAGAACTTACCTTCTTCCACTTTAGCATTCTTAGGAACACCCGTCGTGTAGTGTTGCCCTGTCAAACCAGTTTGTGTCTTATAGACGTTGCCGTTAGCGATCTTGGCTTTTTGTTCAACAATTTGTGGGGTATAAATACTTACTGTTGTATAACCATTACCTTCATTGCTTTCGATTCCACTATGACCACCAACAAATATCGGTAAATAGTGTTCCGTGTAATAATTATTCCAGCCAACTTGATAGGTATTAGAGTAAAAATGATCTACTGTGATCGCATTTCTGGAGCCATCGTTAATGATACGCCCTAAATTAAGTTTATTATCTCCATGATGGATAACATACTTTTTTCGCTTAACTTCTTTCTTATAATGCTTATTCAATAATGAACCGCCATCCCAGATCCGATCTGTATTATATTCATATGCATTAAAACTGCCATTGCCCTTCAAGATGACATTACCATCAGCATCTTTACCACGATCAACGGTAAAGACGATCCCACTTTCTCCATCGGTCGAAGCGATCCATTGGAAAACATATTCACTATTTTGGTAGTCGATCTTAAAATCTTCGATCAGTTTTTGCAGATTTGTCCCCTTGTATGTATATTCAGCATAGTCAGGATCAGTAACGTTAAAGCCTTCTTCTTGTTGGTTTTGAGCTTGAGTTGGTGCGGTATAAGCAACTTTACTATCAGTTAGATCAACATTTACTTGTGGCTCAGCTTGTTTTTCAACGTTAAAGGTCTGAGTTTCATCGGCTTTGCTTTCATCAGTTGGTGCAATCGTTTGTTTTTCAGCGCTAGTTGTAGGTTCACTAGTTTCTTTGGCAGTTACTGTTTGCGCTGGTGCTTGTTCTTTGACATCTTCAGTAACTTGAGACTTATCGTCAGCTACTGTTGTGGTCTCAGCTTCTTTAGCTTGAGTTTCAGTACTTGAAGTTAACTCGACTTCTTTAGTTGGTGCACTTGAACTTTCTGTTGTCGCCTCGGTCTTTAAATGATCTTTGGTCGTCGTTGTCGCTTCATCAGCTGATACTCCATTAAAACCAGCAAAAGTAAAACCGATCAAGACAGAAGCGACTCCAACACTGATCTTTCTGATCGCAAAACGTTGTTTCTTTGATTCTAATTTATGCATTAGCAATTTATTATTATTCCGTGATAACAAAACTAAAAGTAGACCTCCTCAGTTATTCAAAAGTATAAAAATAGGGGGCGTATATGATATCTATACTCCTCTACTATTTATCTATAAACATTTACTATAGTACAACTAAAGAGATTTATTTTCGGTAATTTTTTGATATAAACATATAGATTATTTTAATTTTATTTTTAAAAATAAAATTTCGTAAAACATACCTACACTCACAAATAACATTTTTGGACTTTAATACTTAAATAAGCCATACTACTCTTACTTAAATTGCATTTCAATTTAATAAAAAACTAATATTTTTTCCAAAAAATTGACTATAGTTCCACTTGCAAATGAAACCATAGCCAATAAGCTTTTTAAAGATCGTTGCAACGCATGATCGTTAGATGTAGCATAAAATCATTGTATTTATCATCAGCTAGATCACGCCCAACTGCAGTGACTGTTCGTACAGCCAATTCTTCATTTTGATCATACAGATCTGTGCTATCAACACGTAGATCTAGATCGATACTTTCTTCAATATGAATGTGTAATTCAGTCTCGTCATAATCACATTGGTAAAAACCTCGGATCGGTGGTAACGCATCCTTGCTTTGACGTTCACCTTCAAATGACACTTTTTGACTTTGAGCATCGCGTAACATCATCTTAACGTTAAAGTCTGACATCGTTGACATCTCAGCAAATACATAGTAACCACGTGGGATACTCAACTTAACTGTCTTATCGTCTTCCATCAATGCGATCTTATTCATCTTTTCACCCTCCATAAATCCAAAAATAAAATAATTATCTAAAACTTTTTAATGATTTAATTTTATCTTTTTAAGCATTTTTGGGTCAATAAAAACACTTACATTTAGCTTCGACTTAATTCAAACATAACTATTATTATAAAAACATTAAGTTATTTTTTATCCAACTTATACCATAATTAGCAAAAATTACGCCTATAGGGTAAAATGTAACTATAAATATGTAGCAAAGGCAGGTAATATTATGGTAACGATCAAACAAATCGCAGAAGAATCTGGCTTTTCACAAGCCACCGTCTCACGCCTATTAAATGAAGATCCGACCTTATCCGTTTCCCCTGCCACTAAAAATAAGATCCTCACAGTGGCAAATAAACTCGGCTATGGTAAACGCCAAAATAAATTTCTTATCTCACGTAAGATCGCACTTTTGACCAGTTTCACTGCTGAAGAAGAGCTTCAAGATGTTTATTTCAACACTCTAAAAGAACTTATCCTAGAACAAAGTAAAAATGCCAACTTAGAGATCGACATCTTTCATGATCTTGATCATTTGATAGCTAAGGGCAAAAATTACGAAGGCTTTATCGGGATCGGTGCAGATGAACTTTCCCCAGAAAAGCTAGCTAAACTCCATGAAGTCACACCGATCGGGATCTTTTTAGATATCAATCCATATCCAGATAAATTTGACTCCGTCCAACCCGACCTCTCCCAAACTATCTTAGATGCCCTCGACTTATTACAACGTGCTGGTAAAAAACGGATCGGTTTTATCGGAGGTGTCGGTTCGATCATGGGACAACACAACTATCGCCAAGACCCGCGGGCTTTTGCCTTTGAAAACTGGGCTAAGCGTTTAAATATCTTTGATGAAAGAGATTATTTCGTCGGCGGCTCATTTACAACCTCAAATGGTTATGAACTCGGCAAAAAAATCATTGCTACCTTAGGTCCCGATCTCCCAGATGCCTTTATCGTTGCTTCTGATTCCCTAGCGATCGGTGTCTTACAAGCTTTCAACGAAGCTGGGATCCGCTTGCCACATGATACTGCGATCATCAGTATCAATAACATTGAAGTCTCACAATACGTTTCGCCACCATTGACGACTTATAGCATCGACCAAAAAGAACTCTGTCAGACCGCGATCAATTTATTATGTGATGCCTTAGAGCGTCCTGACCGCGCCAAGATCCATGCTTTCGTCAATACTGAATTAGTGATCCGTAAAAGTTTTACCTTATAAACCCTAAAAAATCGCATTCTATCAAGGATGTGATTTTTATTTTACCATTTTTATGTAATTATTTTAGTAATTTAGTTTACTTATTAAGTAAAAAGTTGTATGATGATTTCTGTAAACGATTACAGATATTTTTAGCTATTTGCTTAGCTTTTAGGGGGAACGTCAATGGAAAAACATGCATCAAAATCATTTATCTCCAAGTTCTCATTTGCAATGGGCAACTTGGGGCATGCAGCTTTTTACGGCTTACTGAGCAATTGGTTCATCGTCTTTGTTACGGCGGGATTGTTCAGTGAACTAGCACCTGCGATCGCTAATAAATTGATCGCTTTGATCACCGGTCTGATCGTGGTGATCCGGATAATTGAGATCTTGATCGATCCGCTGTTAGGAAATATTGTGGATAATACTCAGACTAGATGGGGCAAATTCAAACCTTGGATCATTGCCGGTAACCTAGTCAGTGCTGTGATCTTAGTAATACTTTTTACTGGTATCTTTAACCTAGCCAATATCAATTGGATCGCCTTTGCCGTATTATTTGTGATCTTGTTTATCACTTTAGATGTCTTTTACTCATTTTCCGATGTCTCCTATTGGGGCATGGTACCAGCCTTGAGTGAAGATAGCAAAGAACGGGGCGTCTACACTGCCTTAGGAACTTTGACAGGTTCGATCGGGTGGAACGGTCTGACCGTCATCGTCGTACCCGTGGTGACCTATTTTACTTATGTTGCCACCGGAAAGCACACACAAGGTGCTCAAGGTTGGCTAGCATTTGCGGTCATCATTTCGCTTTTAGCTATCGCCTGTGCATTTATCGTTGCTTGGGGGACTGAAGAAAAAGATAATCTTATCCGTAATGCTGCTAAGCAAAAAACGACGATCAAAGATGTCTTTGTCGGTCTAGCCAAGAACGATCAGATCCTTTGGGCTAGCTTGGCATACTTTATGTTCTCCTTTGCTAACGTGGTCACAAACGGTGTCTTATACTACTTCTTCAAATTCGTCTTGGGTAAGCCAGAGACCTTTAGTTTGGCGGGCTTTATTGCGATCTTAGTCGGTTTTATGACCTCACCTTTGTATCCTGTCTTGAATAAGTTCATCCCAAGAAAGTGGCTCTTTTCCTTTGGACAATGTTGCATGATCACTTCATACCTGATCTTCATCTTTGCCCGTGAAAATATGGTCCTTTTAGTCATCGGACTCGTCTTATTCAACATTACCTTTGCCCAACTCGTAACAGTCCTTACCTTAACAGATGCGATCGAATACGGGCAGTTAAAGACGGGTGAACGTAACGAAGCAGTCGTATTAGCCGTTCGTCCGATGATAGATAAATTAACAGGCGCCTTTTCTAACGGGCTCGTCGGTTATATCGCGATCGCCGCTGGCATGACTGGTTCAGCTACTGCTGCTGATATGACCACTAAAAATATCCGAACTTTTGAAAGCATGGCCTTTTACATCCCACTTGCTTTAGCGATCTTGGCTCTGCTGATCTTTTTGACTAAGGTCAACTTGACCGAGAAAAAACACGCTGCGATCGTTGAAAAACTCAAGGATAAATTAGCTACTGGCAATGAGACTTTTGGACTTGAAGCTAAGTCCGTTCCACTAACTGTCAGTGATACAACTAATGTCTTAGCTCCAGTCACTGGTTTTGCCAATGCTTTACCAAGCAAAGCTGCACCTGATTTTGATGCAACTGGTTTTGTGATCGCTCCACTTGATACCAAAGTCTATGCTCCATTTGACGGTACAGTCCGTTTTACATTCTCCACTAAACATGTCTTAGGACTGGTTGCTGATAATGGACTAGAAGCGGTCATCCACGTGGGGATCGATACGGTCAAATTACGTGGCGAAGGTTTTGTCACACATTATACTGACGGTCAAACCGTCAAAGCTGGTGATCTGTTGTTAGAATTTGATCCAGCTGTGATCAAGGCAGCCGGACTCAGCGATAATGTGATCGTCTTTTTCACACAACCTAACCGCATCACAAATTTGAAACTTGATGTCAAACACGAAGTGACTCACGGGCAACTTCTTGCTCAGGTCACCATAAAACAAGGTTGAGCTTTCAACCACTTAAATAGGCGATCAGGACACTCACCTCGTGTCCTGATCGCCTATTTTGTCGTGCTCCCAAATGCAACCCCTAGAAAATAACGATGCCTTAAAAACGATGCAAAAAGCGCATCTTTCTTAAGACACCGTTATTTTTACGGGGCTACCCGCATTTGTCCGCACTGATCTATTTTGGAGTTTTTTTCTTTTCTACTTTTTTGCCCATTTCCATTTCATCGTTGTAACCCCAGAACCAGGTCACTAAGAAACTGATGATCAAAGCGGCTGCACTTGAGAATAAGAAGGCATAGAAACTGTTTAACTCAGTTGGATGTGCTGGGTTGAAAAATGATGGAAAACCGATCAACGAACCTGTAAATCCAAACATCGAACCGTGCATCAGACCCGTGATGAACCCACCCACAGCTGAACCGATCAAACCTGAGATAAAAACTTTACGATAGCGTAAGTTGATCCCATAGATCGCTGGTTCTGTTACCCCGCAGAAAGCAGAGATAGCAGCTGCGATCCCTAATGATTTCATATCATTTTTACGTGACTTGATCGCTACAGCTAATACAGCTGCACCTTGAGCGACCATGGTAACTGAGATGATCGCATTCAATGAACTTTCGCCACTAGCAGAGATCTGTTGTGCCACCAATGGAACAACGCCCCAGTGTAGACCAAAGATAACTAGCAATTGATAGAAACCACCAATGATCAAACCACCAGCCCAGCCAGAAGCATGCACTAACCAATTGATGAAATCAGCGATCCCGTTAGCTGCACCTTGAATGATCGGACCAGTAACAACTAAAGTGATCACAGAAACAACTAAAACAGTGATCAATGGATTAAAGATCATTTGAAGATAGTTTGGTAAAGTCTTCTTCAACCAATCCCCTAACTTCTTAGCCATCCAAGCTGCTAAGATCATCGGGAAGATCGAATATGTGTAGTTTAAGAATTGGAAGTGGAAACCACCGATCGTAAACATATCCTTAAACTCACGGCCCCAGTCGACTAACTGTGGATAGGTCAAGACGCCCCCGATCACAGCTGTTACGATCGGATCACCACCTAAACGTTTAGCTGCAGCAAAACCAACCAGAACTGGCAAGAAGTAAAAAGCAGAATCGGCGATCGCACTGACTGTGATATAAGCCGTATCCTTAACATTCAACAAACCACCTAATTGTGGCAAGGTCAATAAAGCTAATAGCCCTTTGATGATACCTGCCGCAGCGATCACACCAACTACTGGACTCATCGAACCCGTGATGACCCCGATCAAATTGCTAAAAGCACGGCTCACTGGATTTTTACCATCATCTTGTGTGGTCGTTTCAACAGTTTCTCCTTCACCTAAGCCCGGTAATTTCTTCATTACTGCATCAAAGACGTTCGTTACTTCATTTCCGATCACGACTTGGTATTGACCTGAAGCGTGCATCACGTCGATCACACCATCTGTCTCGCGTAAAACATCATCGTTGGCAAGCTTTTCATCTTTCAAATAAAAACGTAAACGAGTAATACAATGGATCAAATTATTGATATTTTCCTTGCCACCAACATTTTCGATGATGATATCAGCTAGTGCATCGTAGTCACGTTTGCCAGCTTTTTGTTTAGCTTCTTTAACATAAGCTGTTGCGACCGTTTGACCAGCCGTTGCTTCTAATTCTTCAACATCCAAACCTTCTAACTTATCAGCTGAATTCGTGATGATCACCATGATCGTGGTTTGAAGACCAGCTAAACGGATATTTTCCAAGGCCATGTTAGCGATCTCTTGCCCAGCTTGGACTTTATCTCCAGTCTTGATCTTTAATTCAAATGGTTCACCGTGTAAGCCAACGGTATCGATCCCCATGTGGATCAAGACTTCCAAGCCTTCTTTAGTCAAAATACCGATCGCATGTTTAGATTCTGCGATCATCGTGATCTCCCCAGCAACTGGGGCTACGATCTTTTCACCAGTTGGCTCAAGTCCAAATCCTTGACCCATCATCCCAGTCGAAAAGACTTCATCTTGAACTTTATCTAGTGCAATGGCTGCCCCTGTAGCAGGTGCACCTAAGACTACTTTGTTCTTAGCCATTTTATTTCCCTCCATACGTAACACTAAAAACGTTTTCACTTAACTTCACCAATAACTATACATGGTGTCTATACATGTTGTCAACATTTTTTTGTAATCATTTACAAAGCTGGTAATATAAGCATTTTTTTATTTTGCACATGTACGGACAACTATGCTACAATGAAATAGAAAATTACGTTAAGGATGTGAAGTTATGGCTTTAAAACATGAAATGATCGCTAACGACCTCGCCGAAAAGATCAAACATCAACAATTTTGTCCAGGCGATTTTTTACCTAGCGAAAAACAATTAAGTGAACTCTATGGCGCTTCACGTGAGACAACGCGTAAAGCACTCAACCATTTGACAGAATTAGGTCTGATCCAAAAGTTAAAAGGCAAAGGGTCATTAGTGCTAGATATTCAAAAGTATACCTTTCCGATCTCAGGGATCACTAGCTTTCAAGAACTGAATCAAGCTTTAGGACTTCACGCAAAAACCGAGGTCTTACGGCAAGAAAAAGTCAAAGCCCCTGAATACTTTGGTAAGACACCGATCACGGCTCAAAAAGCGATCTTTATCGAGCGCCTACGGATCATTGACGGTTCACCTGCCGTGTTAGATCAAGATTATCTCTTAGATCCACCGATCAGTGAACTACCAGCAGAGGTCGCGGCTAACTCGATCTACGCCTATTTAGAAAAAAAATTAGGCCTTGAGATCGACTATGCGACCAAGGAGATCACGGTTGAAGAAGTTCCTAAAGATATCGCAAAGTGTTTAGAACTTGGGCCAAATGAACCAGCTGTGATCGTGCGAAGTCTTTCTTACCTAAGTGACACTACTTTATTCCAGCTGACAACGTCATATCATCGTCCCGATAAATTCAAATTTATCGATTTTGCCCGCCGAAAGAAATTAAGCACTAACTAGGAGGAAGTTATGAAGACAAACCTTGGTGAAAAAGTTATCTACCAAATCTATCCAAAATCATTTTACGATTCAAATAATGATGGTTTTGGCGACTTGCGTGGGATCATCGACAAGATCTCCTATCTAGCCAAACTCAATATCGACATGATCTGGTTCAATCCATTTTATGTCTCACCCCAAAATGATAACGGCTATGATATCGCTGATTACCGCCAGATCGATCCTCGATTTGGCACGATGGCTGACTTTGAAGAACTAGTTGCCAAACTAAAAGAAGTCAAGATCGATGTTATGTTGGATATGGTCTTGAACCACTGCTCGACTGAACATGAATGGTTCAAACGTGCGCTTGCTGGTGAAGAAAAATACCAAAAATATTTCTATCTGCGTCCAGCTAAAGCAGATGGTTCTTTACCAACTAACTGGCAATCAAAATTTGGCGGTCCAGCTTGGGCTAAGTTTGGTGACACTGAGCTTTACTATTTACACCTTTATGATAAGACCCAAGCTGACCTAAATTGGCACAACCCAGACGTACGTAAAGAAGCCCAAGATATCGTAAATTACTGGCGTCAAAAAGGGGTCAAAGGCTTTAGATTCGATGTGCTAAACGTGATCGGAAAAAACGAGATCCTTGTTGATTCCACTGATCCTGTCCAAGAAAAGATGCTCTACACAG
Source organism: uncultured Lactobacillus sp. (assembly GCA_910587695.1). Taxonomy (GTDB): domain Bacteria; phylum Bacillota; class Bacilli; order Lactobacillales; family Lactobacillaceae; genus Ligilactobacillus. The sequence goes on along the minus strand of CAJUNC010000012.1, from coordinate 14,003 downwards.
ATACGCCGATCGTGCACCAATACATCAAAGAATTGAACGAAAATTCCTTCGGGCAAGACGAAACGATCATCACTGTCGGTGAAATGTCTTCCACTAATTTTGCTTCTTCGATCAAGTACTCCGATCCTAAAGAACATGAACTCTCCATGGTCTTTACCTTCCACCATTTGAAAGTCGACTACAAAGATGGTGAAAAATGGACCAAGATGCCTTTTGACTTTATGGCACTCAAAAAGCATCTAGCTGATTGGCAAACTCAGATGGATCAAGGTGGTGGTTGGAATGCACTCTTTTGGAACAATCACGATCAACCATTTGCGCTCAATCGATTTGGCGATCCTCTAAACTATCGGATCAGATCCGCCCAAATGTTAGCAGCAACGATCCATCTTTTACGTGGTACTCCATACATCTACATGGGTGAAGAACTGGGAATGATCGATCCAACTTATACAACGATCAATGACTATGTTGACGTTGAAGCTTTGAATGCTTACGAAAGTTTATTGGCCCAAGGACATAGTGAAAAAGAAGCTTTCGCGATCGTCTTAGCTAAAGCACGCGATAATTCACGTACACCAATGCACTGGGATGATAGTGAATTTGCTGGTTTTTCCAACGTTGAGCCGTGGTTGATGCCAACTGGACAAGACAAGATCAACGTAGAAGCCGAATTAGCGAGCGGTGCGATCTTTAACTTCTATCAAAAGCTGATCGCACTCCGCAAACAAGAGCGCTTGATCTCCGAAGGTCATTTCAAATTACATCTAGCAGACGATAAACAAGTCTTTGCCTTTGAGCGTTATCTAGATGACAGCGACGACAAGTTATTAGTCTTAAACAATTTCTATGGCACAAAGACTACAGTTGCGCTAGCTGATCTAGCTGGCAAAGCAGGTAAAGTTCTCCTTTCCAATTACGACCGCGACCTAACATACTGGCCAGATACGATCACACTAAAACCATATGAAACATTAGCATTTAAAGTGTGAGGCAAGGCGGGGGGCGCCGAACACATTTCAATGTGCGCCACCGCATAAATACATTTAAATTTAGATCAAAAAACTGGTATCAAGATTTCATTTTGCACGATCTTGATACCAGTTTTAATTTTGCGAAATATTTGTCAAAGTCACAGTGCTCAAGCTTGTCAGCTGTTTTTCGTTGTAGATCCGCACTTCCCATGTCTGCAATTTTGTACCTATATGCACGGGGAGCGCCTTTGCAGATAGGGATCCACTTCTGGCTTTGCGTAAGTGTTGTGTGGTAATATTGACACCGACAGCGACCTGCCCTGACGCTAAGTTTTCATTTGCGCCAAGAGAAGCTGCTGTTTCTGCAAGGACTGCATTGATCCCGCCGTGAACTAGACCATATGGCTGTAAGAGCTTAGCTGTGATCGGCAGTTCGAGTTTCACGTAGTCTTTTTGCAAAATTATCGTCTTTATCCCTAAGTTTTCTAATAAATTCATCAGCTACACCTCGTTTAGCTAAAAAGGAGTTATTTTATGTCAAATATCAAGTGGGAAACCATCAAGCAATATTCTGAGATCTTATTTGAGCGCAATGATAAAGTTGCTAAGATCACGATCAACCGTCCAGAAAAGTTAAACGCTTTTACTCCAGTCACCGTTCAAGAAATGATCGAAGCCTTCAGCATCTGTCGGGATGACAGCACGATCGGTGTGATCATTTTGACTGGTGCTGGCGACAAAGCCTTTTCTTCTGGAGGCGATCAAAGTATCCGTGGCAACGGGGGCTATGTTGGTCCAGACAAGATCGCTCGCTTGAATGTTTTAGATCTTCAACATCTAATTCGTATTATACCAAAACCTGTGATCGCGATGGTCAAAGGTTGGTCTGTCGGCGGTGGCAATGTTTTGCAACTCGTTTGTGACTTAACGATCGCTGCTGATAATGCTCAATTTGGTCAAACTGGTCCTAAAGTCGGCAGTTTCGATGCTGGTTACGGTTCTGGCTATCTTGCTCGCGTCATCGGGCATAAGCGCGCTAAAGAAGTTTGGTTCTTAAACCACTTCTATAGTGCTAAAGAAGCTTACCAAATGAATTGGATCAACAAAGTCGTACCTCTAGCCGATATCGAAGCTGAAACTATGGCTTGGGCTCACGAATTACTTGAAAAATCTCCAACTGCACTTCGCTTTATCAAAGCAGCCATGAACGCTGATACGGATGGCCTAGCCGGCTTACAACAATTTGCTGGCGATGCCACGATGCTCTTTTACACTACTGATGAAGGCAAAGAAGGTCGTGATGCCTTTAATCAAAAGCGTAAACCAGATTTCGATCAGTTTCCAAAATTCCCTTGATGCAAACGCAAAATTGGCTCTTAAAACAAGCGAGTTTAAAACCAAATTCCCCAGCTGTCATCACTGAAGAACAAAGTCTGACCTTTACCCAATTAGCCAAACTCGCCGCTAAAAAGGCCGGTCAGATCGCCCAGGTGACCTCAAATCCCCGTGTCGGTCTTTTGGGTGATAACTCGCTAACGACCTATGTTTTAGCGCTTGCATTATTATTTTCGAAAAAAACGATCGTCTGGCTCAATTTTCGCTTATCAACTACCGAACTGTTGGCGCAGATAAACGATAGCCAGCTTGATCTGTGTTTAGTCACTGATGAGCTATGGCGGCCCGAATTTACTGAGCCCTTTTTACCCTACTCAAAGCTTGAAGTAAGCAAAGCCCCGGCTAAGAATCTCATGGCGACCGTTGATCTTGATGCGATCGCAAGTATCATGTACACCTCGGGGACCACGGGGCAAGCTAAAGGTGTCATGCAAAGTTTTGGTAATCATTTCTACTCAGCAATCGCTTCTGCTTTGAATCTTGGCTTGAGTGCTACTGATCAGTGGCTCTGTGCCTTACCACTCTTTCATATCAGCGGTTTTTCGATCCTTATGCGTGGACTTATCTATGGAATACCTGTCCGTTTGGTCAAACGCTTTGAGCCTAGTTTAGTCGAATCGATCTTAGTCAGTGAACCTGTTACGATCATTTCGGCAGTCCCATACATGCTACAGGAACTATTAAAACAGCATGTTACACCGTATAATCCCCAGTTTAGGCTTGTTCTTTTGGGGGGCAGCAGTGCACCTAAAGAGCTCCTGTTGGCAAGTAAAAAAGCTCAGATCAATGTCGTTCAATGTTACGGGATGACTGAAACTTGTTCGCAAGTCGTAGCCTTATCAAGTGAATATGCGCTTGCTAAACTAGGTTCAGTCGGCAAACCGCTTTTTACTACGCAAGTCAAGCTTGCCCCTACGACTAATGAACTACTGTTAAAAAGCCCTGCCTTGGTCAGCGGTTATCTGAATCGCCCCGAATTATTTGCTAAAAAGCTTGATTCTGGCTGGTATCATACGGGTGATGTCGCTCACTTTGATCACGATGGTTTTCTTTATATCGATGGTCGTTTAGATGAAATGTTGGTCTCAGGTGGCGAAAACATCTTTCCCCAAGAGATCGAACGATGCTACCGTAAATTACCTGAGATCTCCGAGATCATTGTCGTAAGTCGACCTGATCCCACCTGGGGCGAGGTTCCAGTAGCTTTTGTCCGTGGGCAAAAATTAGCTCAAGCTGCCCTGCGTACTTACGGTGAAAAATATTTAGCTCATTATAAGATCCCCAAAGAATTTATTTGGGTCAAAGATTTTCCTAAAACGGCTAGTGGGAAAGTCAAACGGTATTTACTGAGAGGAAGTTTTTTGAATGAATAATAAAACTACACGCAACAAAGTTTGGAATTTTTGCGTGATCTACCTAGGCTATATGTTACTTTTTGCCGACCGAACAGTCTTTAACTTAGCTTTGGCTGGGATCGGCAAAGACTTCAACATGTCCCCGGCAGCTTTAGGGGCTGCTGGAAGTGCCTTTTTCCTGGGTTATACATTGATGCAGATCCCTGGTGGCTACTTGACCGACCGTTTTGGCTCACGTGCGATCGTTATCTTTACTTTGATCTCATGGTCACTGCTGACTGGTTTTACCGGGCTAGCTTGGTCTTTTAGCGCTCTAGTCATCATTCGCTTTTTATTTGGAGTCGCGGAAGGCCCCTACCCCGCTGCCGCTTTAAAGCAAGTAGCCCAAGATCATCCCAAGAAAAAACGCGCCCAACTAACTGCCTTATTGATGTCTTCAAATTATGCAGGAGCTGCGATCGCACCCTTCATTATCGTTCAAGTCATCGCTGCTAGCGGTTGGCGTAGTGCCTTTTATTATCTCGGAGCTTTTGGGATCATCTTAGTCAGCTTATATGCTTTGAGTGACCGCAGAGCAGCTACCGATACTAAAAAATCCACTACCCATAAGATAAATTGGCGAAAACTTGATGCACGTGTCTGGTTATTTGTGATCTTAGGACTAGCGTTGAACGTGATCACGAAAGGTTTAGAAACTTGGATGCCGATCTATTTTTTGACTTCACAGCATTTGGAACTTAAAAAATTAGCTTGGCTCGTTCCACTACCAACGATCGCCGGTGGGATAGCCGCTGCGATCAGTGGTTATCTCATGGTCCATCTCTTCAAGAAAAAAGAAGTCTTGATGCTGATCACCGCCTGTGTCTTGACCTTATTATTCATGTTTGGCTTATTCAGATCCCAAAGTCTATTTTGGATCGTTTCATTTCAGATCCTGACTTATTTTGCTAAATCATTAGCTTTCACTGGGATCTTTGATTTTGCTTCACAAGTTCTCCATGATGATAGCTACGGTTCAGCGATCGGGATCATTAATTTTGGCGGACAACTCGGAGGCTTTGTCGGACCATTACTGATCGGTTGGATCGTTCAACTGACAGGTTCATATTCAGCCGCCTTTTTAGGGCTAGTGATCAGTGCGGTCATTGCCGTGATCACTAGCTTTTGTATCAAACGCGATCGATAATAAAAATGACTTGATGGAAAACACATCAAGTCATTTTTATTTAAATTGCATTTCTTCACGTAAAGCAGTATAGATCGGACGCCCCCCTAAAAGCGTATCGACCGTATAGGCGATAAATGTTACAAAGACTAATGGGAAAACTGATGCTAATGAACCCGCCATTTCAGTCAATAAGACGATCGCTGTAAATGGAGCTTTTTCGATCGCTCCAAAATAAGCCGCCATCGAGATCAAGACCAACCCCAAGACTTGACTGTGCGCAAGCCACCCAGCATTTACCCCCAACAACCCTGCAAAGCATCCGATCACAGCACCTAAAGCCAAGATCGGCATAAAGATACCACCTGGGACCGAAGCACCATAAGATATCATGGAAAAAATAAACCGCACGATAAAAAAGAGCACGAGCAACTTCAAAATTGCACGTGGGTCAGTCGTCGTTAAACTCATGTCCGTCACATAACTGATAAAATCATGACTCCCACCTAAGAGCTTAGCATTCCACAAACCCAAAGGGATAGTCAATAATAATGGGACCAAGCTGTGATAACGCTGAGGTAAGAAGCTTAGCTTGCTATACAAATAACGTTGCTCTAACAAAACATATTGATAGCCATATGCTAAGATACCGATAATAATGCCCAAGATGAACAAAAATACATAATTAGGCTCACCCGCAAATGGTGTGATGTACATTGGTAAACTAGGCTGTTGACCTAATAAGACCAAAGTCATCAGATCGGCACTCAAAGCTGCTGCTAAAGCCGTCAACCAGATCCGTGGTTTAAAAGTCGTTGTGATCTCCTCGACCATAAATAATACCCCAGCTAATGGTGCACTAAATGCAGCTGCTAGACCCGCTGCTACTCCGGCCAATAGCAATGTCTGCTGATCTTTTTTAGAAGTTTTAAAAACATCCTCTGCCAAGCCTTGCCCTACACAAGCCCCCATTTGGATACATGGGCCTTCACGTCCAAGAAACAACCCAGGACATATTGCTAACAGACCACCAACAAATTTACGCCACAAGATCTGCCATGGTGCATAACTATTTTGCCCCAGTAAGATCGCTTCGACTTGGGGGACCCCTGAACCGACTAAGTTATTCAGATCATACTTGAGGATCTTGCCTAATAACCAGCTGATCGCCACTAAGAATAGTACATAAACGAGCACATAGCCCAAATGTCTCTCAAGATATGGATACCACCAAAATAATAATTGCAATGTATGATCGATGATCCACCGAAAACAACTGACGATCCCACCCGTTATCAGGCCCACGACCGCTCCTTGAACGATCAGGTTCAAATAGTTCATGGAAAATGGTCGCCCCAATACATCTTTTGCTCTAGCTACCAAATCAGCACATCCCTTCAGGTCAAACACTTTATCTATCATAACATTCTTATCGCAGTTTATCACATGTTTAATCTTTCATTAAATTCCTAAAATGCTTGACCTAGTGTGCCTGACTTCGCTATATCGTCCCAAATGAATACCTTTTCTAAATTAAAAACTAGAACAATATTTTTTTATTTTATAATCTTTATAGACTGCATCCGTTCAATATGCGATAATTCTTTACGTTATGCTATTTTACAATAGCATTAGGTAAGATAAAGGGGATCTTTTAATTATGAAACATTGTGCCCTATATCTGGGCTATTTTATCGCGTTACTCGCACTCCTATTACTACTTTGGTGTGCATATTATTCGTACACGCATACAGGAACGCACCATTTCGTTGAGATCGGACTAGAAGATGATGCTTTTGACGATCCATACGATAGCAACTTTTCAGTCGAGTATAATTGATTCAAAAATAAAAGGGCTACTGGTAGCATCCAGTAGTCCTTTTATTGCTATTTATGACTTTCAATATAGTTAAAAGCTTCTTGACCGGCGATACCACCATCGCCAACTGCGGTCGTGATCTGACGTAGTGTCTTTTGCCGAACATCCCCGATCGCATAGATCCCAGGAATGGTAGTTTCCATCTTATCGTTTGTCACGATCCAACCTTTGTCATCCGTGATCCCAAGGCCTTGGAACGGAGCTGTCATTGGGATCGAACCAACATAGATAAAGACACCATCTGCTGGGATCGTCGTTATTTCACCCGTCTTGACATTTTTAGCCTTGACCCCGGTAACTTTTTGCTCGTCACCTTGGATCTCTTCAACTACAGTATCCCAAGTAAATTTGATCTTATCATTTTTAAAAGCGCGTTCTTGCAAGATCTTTTGAGCACGTAAACTATCACGTCGGTGGACAACATTCACGCTTGAAGTAAGATTAGCTAAATACATCCCTTCTTCAACCGCTGAATCACCACCACCGATCACGACAACATCACGGTTTTTATAAAAGGCACCATCGCAGACAGCACAGTATGATACACCACGACCACCATATTGTTCTTCGCCAGGTACACCTAACTTGCGACTTTCCGAACCAGTAGCAATGATCACCACTGGGGCTTCTAATTCGCCACTATCTGTCTTAACGAGCTTCGTCTTTTCATCGATCACTTCGATCTTTTCAACATTACCATAGACAAATTCAGCACCAAAATTAGTTGCACTTTGATACATTTCTTCAGAAAGATCTGGTCCCATGATCGTTTTAAAACCAGGGTAGTTTTCGATCTCAGCAGTGTTGTTCATATTACCACCATAAACACCACGATCAAGCATCGCTACTTTTAAATTTGCACGTGATGCATAAAGAGCTGCCGTCATACCGCCTGGCCCTGCCCCGATCACGATCACATCATACTTATCTGCCATCTGCTATCCTCCATTAATTAAGCTAAATGTTTTTCTAAAGCTTGTTTCAATTGGTCTTTCATATGGACACCAACCAATTGGTCCACAACTTGACCATCTTTTTTGATCAATAAAGTTGGGATCGACATGATACCAAAACCTTGAGCTGTCTTAGGATTAGCATCAACATCTAACTTGCCGATCGTTACCTTGTCGCCCATTTCAGCAGCTAATTGCTCGATGATCGGGGCTTGCATCCGACATGGACCACACCAAGTTGCCCAAAAGTCGATCAAGACAACACCTTTATTTGTTTCTGTTTCAAAATTTTCATCTGTAAATACTTTAACCATTTTTATTACCTCATGACCACAAAATCTATTCAACTACTTGATTGAATAACTAAACTATATCACGCTTTTTTGTTTAGCGCAACCATTTTAACTTACTTTTCTTTAGTTATCCAATCATAGTAACTATGATTCAAACTATAGGCTCGATATCCTTTATCATGGAGCAAGCCTGTAGCTAGATCAGCGTATGTACAGAGATTCCCACGACAATATACGATGATCTCACGGTCAGAAGGCAAAAAGCTCAAATGCTCTTCTAGTTGATCAAACGGGATATTCAATGCTCCTTTGATATGCCCAGCTTGATATTCATCAGTTGGACGAACATCTAAAAATAGTGCCTGACGCTGTTGTCTAGCCTGAGACAATGTGATCGTCAAACTACCAGCCCTTTTAGCTAGATCGTCTTGTAAGGTCTGCATTTTTTCCAATTGCTCGCTGCCGACTTGATTAAGACTACTTACCAACTGTGCAACTTGATCTGAGGCCAGAGAATACACGACAAAATTGCCTTCTTTGCGTCGCTTGACTAAACTCGCCTTAAATAAGATCTGTAAATGCCGTGAAGTGTTAGCGACTGACATTTGCGTTTCAGCTGCCAAATTTTCAACCGTCTTTTCACATTGTATCAATAATTCTAAGAGTTCTAGCCGTCGTGCACTCGAAAGACATTTGCCGATCTTAGCCAGTTCAGTATAAAGTTTATTTCTGTATTCTTTAGCTTCATTCGTTTCCATCAACTCACCCCAAACTATTCAATTATATTATTGAATAGTTTAAATGATTTGACCGATATCGTCAAGAATTATCCCAAAAAATAATTTCATTTAATTTTAAAAATATTTACTCATTCTCATTTTTAGTTTAATATATATAAAATTATAAAACTTAAAGCGCCTATTTTAAAACTTTTCTAAAAAATAAACCCACTTTTCTATTTCATTCTTTTTTAAATGTAGTATAATATGGCTAAAATAAAAGTCTGCTCCTAATCAGACAGACTAAGTTTGGGGGAATGCCTATGTTTAGTAAAATCGGTCAACTGATCTTTAATAATGAAGCAGTTGCTAAAACATCAGATTTCACAATGGGTCTTGAGATCGAGATGCATCGCGTTGATGATATGGGAAATCTCAGCCAAGAACCATATCCAGCCGCACTCGGTGATGAAACGACCAATCCTTGGATCACTACAGATTATTTAGAAACGATGTCTGAAGTAGTGACACCACCTGCAGCTTACGCCCTTGATGCGATGCATTATCTTTATGGGATCAATAACGTCTTACGCTCTGCTTTAGCACCAGGTGAATTACTTTGGCCATTATCGATGCCACCTAAATTACCTAAAGATACGAGCCATATTCGCTTAGCTCAATGGGGTCCTGAAAAAGAGGCATATTTAAAAGAGTGGACACGAAGACACCGTTTTGCTGAAGGTACTCCTTGTGGTGCTCACATCAATCTCAGTATTGATCAGCACCTCATCGACTTAGTCTTAAAGAACTTTCCAGAGCGCTTTAAAAATGAACTTGAAGCTAAAAATTATCTCTATGAGATCTTAGCTCAAGGCTTTGTCCGCTATCGTTGGCTGATAACTTACCTCTTTGGTGCTAGTCCGATCGCTGAAAAAAATTATTTTGAAGGTGATTTTAAGCTCAAACATCCAGTTCGAAGCGTGCGCCAAAGTTCTTTTGGCTTTGGGACCAAGTTTGCAGGCGATTATACGAATGTACAAGCCTATGTCGATCGGATCCAGCAAGGTGTCAAAGATAAGATCTTGATCAAGGATTACGAATTCCACGGCTCAGTTCGTTTCAAAGGCAACCCAGTTTTAAGTGAGCTCCCTAAAACTGGCGCCGAATATATCGAATTGCGGATGTTAGACCTTGATCCAAGTAGCTCAGTTGGCATCAGGACCGACACTTTACGTTTCCTTCGCCTACTAGCAAGTTATTTTATCATGAGCCCAGCCCTCAAAAAAAATGAAGTCAATCGTGTTTTAGAGCAAGCTGACAAAATGAATGAAGAAGTTGCTAGCGAAGATCCACGTAGTATTTGTAAATATCAAAACAAAGCACGCGCACTACTCAAGAGTTTAGAACTTTACGCCAATCGGCTCCAACTTGGACCTGAATATCAAGAAATTTTAGATGATCTAGCTGATCGCGTAGAAAATCCACTAACAACACCGAGCGCCCGCCTGTTAAATTATATTAAAGATGATTCTCTAGAAGAATACGCTTTGCGACGCGCTCGCCGTTATCAACGGGCAGCCCAAGATGCGCTCCTCAAATTTGAGGGCTTTGAAGATCGGCAGTACACTGCAGCCGAACTTAAGAAAGCACTCTTTCGTGGTAACTGGGATCCTGATCTGCGCCGTAGTTAATCTTTGCTTTATCTGTAAGAATAATATATGATCTCCTTGGAAGAACAAAATGCGGGGAGATCAATTATTCAGACTCATTTTGTAACCGCTAACAACACTAAGAAAGGAAAAACTATATTTCTTCCTAATAACATAAACCGTTATATTATTTTGCATTTAATATAGTGACACAAAAATATGAAAGCTGTTTCAGTTAAGGACTCTGGTGTTGGGATCGAAATTTCAGAATGCGCTATTCCAACACTTAAACAAGGTGAAGCTTTAGTAAAAATGGAGTATTGTGGTGTTTGTCATACTGACTTACATGTGGCTAATGGTGATTTTGGCAAAGTTCCTGGTCGGATCTTAGGACACGAGGGGATCGGGATCGTCACTGAAGTTGCTGATGATGTAACTTCGCTCAAGGTCGGTGATCGCGTAAGTATTGCCTGGTTCTTCAAAGGCTGTGGTTACTGTGAATACTGTACCACAGGTCGTGAAACACTTTGCCGTAATGTACAAAATGCTGGTTACTCAGTTGATGGCGGCATGAGTGAATACGCTGTCGTTGTGGCAGATTATGCCGTCAAAGTTCCTGAAGGGCTCGATCCAGCACAAGCTAGTTCTGTCACTTGTGCTGGGGTAACAACTTACAAAGCACTTAAAGAAGCAGATGCAGCCCCTGGTAAATGGATCGCGATCTACGGCGCTGGTGGTTTAGGTAACTTAGCTATTCAATATGCTAAGAAGGTCTTTAACGCCAAAGTTGTTGCAGTTGATATCAATGATGACAAATTAGCTTTAGCCAAGAGATCTGGTGCTGATATCGTTATCAACGCTAAAGATACTCCTAATGGCGCAGAAAAGATCCAAGAATTAACTGGTGGTTGTCACGGAGCTGTTGTAACAGCCGTTTCTAAGGTTGCTTTCAATCAAGCCGTTGAAAGTTTACGGGCTGGCGGAACAGTCGTTGCAGTTGGCTTACCATCTGAATATATGGAACTGAGTATCGTTAAAACAGTTTTAGACGGTATCAAAGTCGTAGGTTCATTAGTCGGAACAAGAAAAGATCTAGCTGAAGCCTTTGACTTTGCAGCCCAAGGACTAGTTGTACCAGTTGTTCAAAAACGTCCGGTCGAAGATGCACCAGAAATTTTTGAAGAAATGGAAGCTGGCAAGATCAACGGTCGTATGGTAATTGATTTCACTGAATAAAATAATATTACTCCACAAAAATAGCTCGCTGGATCGACCCACCGAGCTATTTTTTAATTATTCTTATTATTTTTTTGTGCAACTTTAGCTGCACGTTTGATCAGATCAGCGAAAATATTTTGTGAGTCCTGATAATGCTTATAAGTATTTTCAGGATGCCACTGTAAGCCCAAGATCTGATCATTTTCAAGTGATTCGATCGCTTCGGCTACTCCATCATCGGCTTTGGCTACAACACGTACAGACGGTGCGATATCCTTTAAAGCTTGATGATGCCGAGAATTGATATACGGTCGTTTTCCAACGAGCTCATAGAGACGACTATCCGTGATCACATTTGCATGATGAGACGGAAAATTTCCCGGTGCATCTTGCGAATGTTTAACGTAGATGTCTTTATCCTCTGAAAGATCTTGATACAGCGTTCCACCTAAAGCTACATTGATCAGTTGCATACCACGACAGATCCCTAAAATAGCTTTACCTTTTTTAACTGACTGTTTTAATAATGCAATTTCAAAAATATCTCGTTTGCGGTAAGTCATCCCCAACTTCAAATGAGGCTCTTCTCCAAAAAAGGTTGGATCAACATCAAATCCCCCCGCAAAAACGATCCCATCAAACAGATCGATATAATCATCCACAAACTTTGGATCAACACTTGGCAAAATAACTGGTGCTCCTCCTGATTTAACGATCGCTTCGATCGCAGGTCTTGGTGCATAAGGCGCATTACGTTCATTTATTACATTTGTCGCCTCAGTCAAAGTATCTGCTGGTATAGCAATTCTTGGTCGCATGAAATCTCCCCCTTAAAAGTACGTTATGAGAAAAATATCATATTTAGGACTTTAAGTAAAGTTAAACGCCTTAAAAAAATCAAATCATCCTACCAATGATCAAGTCTTAGATTACCGTTTTGCCCATATTCAACTTTAACAAACGGTAAATAAGCTAAGGCATACTCGATCTGTCCTTGATCTCTAACATAACAACTACCTTGGTCACGTAATTCACACATTGCCATTTGGACTTCATAAGGCGTTAAACTTGGACTACGTTGTAAAATATCTTCTACTTGTGCCAATTCATTAAAGTTAAACATCCTACTCATCCTCTCTTATCAGTTGTTGATCGTCTCTTGATCCAGATTTTCTTGCACATCAAATTGTGATTCAAGTTCTTCGCTTGGTCTAGCTTTAAGGCTTGTCTCCATAGCTTCATTGGTTGGCCTGAGCTCAAGATCATCATGTAAAAAATTACCTTCAAAAAAGAATAGTAATGCAAGTAAAATAATAGCTATAATAATGCCCAAAATATTTAAGTAACCGCTCTCATTCAAACGTTGCTTGATCGGTCGTCTAATGGGCTGATCAGGTCGTTTTTTCATTGTTACCACTAGATAAATGTATAGACCGCAAAACTATGCACAGAAAGAATATCGTTTCCTTTTTTAACTATAAACCTTATTAACTACTACAATGACCAGCTATACATTTATCCTTCTCTGATCATTTTAACTACAAACTTATTATATCATTATAATGATTTAAAATAGTATTTTTTTGTTTTGCCCTACTTTATATGAATAAATAAAAAAAGCCATACCTTAATAGTATGACCTTTACACGATCGGGAAAACAGGATTCGAACCTGCGACCCCCTGGTCCCAAACCAGGTGCTCTACCAAGCTGAGCTATTTCCCGATAAAAAATGCACCCAGCAGGAGTCGAACCTGCAACCTTCTGATTCGTAGTCAGACACTCTATCCAGTTGCGCTATGGGTGCATAATATAAAATATTCAGTTAATGCCGAGGACCGGAATCGAACCGGTACGGTGATCACTCACCGCAGGATTTTAAGTCCTGTGCGTCTGCCAGTTCCGCCACCCCGGCGTGATACATTGATCACAAGCGGAAGACGGGATTCGAACCCGCGACCCCCACCATGGCAAGGTGGTGTTCTACCACTGAACTACTTCCGCATTAATGGTGCCGACTAGAGGATTCGAACCTCCGACCCTCTGATTACAAATCAGATGCTCTGCCAGCTGAGCTAAGTCGGCGTAAAAATGGTGCGGGTGAAGGGACTTGAACCCCCACGTCATAAGACACTAGAACCTAAATCTAGCGCGTCTGCCAATTCCGCCACACCCGCAAAATCGACGAAATGAGTCGTGACAGGCTCGAACTGTCGACCCTCTGATTAAAAGTCAGATGCTCTACCGACTGAGCTAACGACTCATGATGGAGGATACAGGGCTCGAACCTGTGACCCTCTGCTTGTAAGGCAGACGCTCTCCCAACTGAGCTAATCCTCCATAATGATAGCGTGGCAACTTCCTACCCTCGCAAGGGGCGATCCCCTAACTACTATCGGCGTTA
>CAJUNC010000011.1 GCA_910587695.1 uncultured Lactobacillus sp. | reverse complement strand
ATTCACCAATTTTGTAATCGATCGGAATATTATGTTGTCGAATATAATCGCTCATATTTTCTAAACTGTCATTTTCTAGCGTAATAGCCTTTAATTCATGGATATTTTCACTCTTTTGAAGCACTAAAATATTAGTGTCTACTGTAGCAGATTCAAAGATTCCGGAGCCTAAATCTATCAAGCTTATCGGATTTGTTTTTTCAACAAAATAATTTCTTAGCTTTTGACCATATCCTGCACGCATCCATTTGTTTGATGTGATAAAAGATAAAATTCCTCCATTCTTCAGTAGCTGAACTCCCTTTTCATAAAAAAGCGTATAGATATCTCCCCTAGCAGCGTAAGTCTCAAAACCATATTTTTTATGTTTCTTTTTGTAGTTCTCACGATCAGCTTTACTCATCTTTTCAAAATGAATATATGGTGGATTACCGATCACAGCGTCGAATCCGCTATTAATACCAAACATTACGTGTGGATCAAAAAATTCAGCTGACATTCTATTCTTAAAAGGATCGAAAGATTTTAGCTGGTGTGTACGTTCATCTTCAAAAATATCACCTTGACCAAGTGTTAATTTATAATATCTTTTTTGATATTCCTTTTTAGTTCGTGGTGTCCTAGCATTAAAATACTTATCACGTAGCTCTTGTAATTTCAAGTCAAAATCAGGGTCAACAAACAAATCAGTTTGTCCATCTTCGAGCTTGATTAAACTATTTGCCGCAATAAATTTAAATTCTAAGTTTGGTAATGGTTTTATATTTGATATATCTTTCTCATCAACGATAACAGAAAGCCATGCACGTAGTCTTGCAATTTCTACAGCCATTGATTGTAGATCAATACCAAAAATATTATTTTCAATAATAGATAATTTGAGTTTATAAGGATCAAAGCTCTTTTCTATACGCTCATAAGTCTTTAATAACTGTTGTAGCATTCCCATAGGAAATGCACCCGAACCAACTGCAGGATCCAACACTCTAAAATTGTCTAAGGCAACTTTTATTTCTGAACTAACCTTTTTGCTATTTACTCCCCAAACATCTGCACTTGATGTTCCCTTACGTTCGAGCCACTGAGAATCTGATAAATCTAACAATTCATCAATTCCCTTATGAGTTGCTGAGTCCATTTTTGAGTATAGATATTGTCGAAGTGTTTCCTTGACCATATATCCTACGATCTCACGTGGAGTATAGAAAGAACCCGTATTATTTCGCTCATTTTTATCATTTTCATCGATTTGTGAAGCTAGTAGTGATTCAAACACTTGTCCTAACATCTCAGGATCTACAGCAATTAATTCATAGTCTGCACTAGATTCATCTGTCGTGAAATTAAATTCATCAAAATGCTCGTATAATCTCTTAAAGTAATCATCGGGAAATTCAAGTATTTCATTTTCAAAATCATTTTCTTTTGCCTCAAATAGCCCTCCATTCAAATATGGAGTTACTAGATCACCATTTATTCGATCATTGATCTCAGTGTTCAACGTTTTGAAAAACAGTATTTTTAACTTATTCTCGTAGTACTCTGTAGCACTTAAATCGTCTGTATCAAAATAACCGATATTTTCATTTATAATATCCATTCTTCTTAAAAACCAGACGAATAGCAACCTCCCTAATAATCTAGACGAGAACTGCTTAGCATCTTCCAGTCGCTTTCCAGAAGCTTGTAGCATATTCACGAGCTCTGTGAAGTGACCAGCAATATAGTTATAAAATTGCTTATTCACTTCTTTAAGTTGAAGAGCATTCCATAACGTGGTATGGATCGTTCGTTGTGGTTCAAATTCTAGCTGTACTCCGTTTTCTACACCTGTATATGCCGCAGCTCCATCAAGTTTATCCTTAAAAATTAATTTTTGTGTATTACTTAAATGCCCATGTAATTCAAGTACACGTAACTTTTGATGGTTCGACAATACTAACAGTAAACTGTTAGTATCTGGTGTTAAGAAGAAATCTATCCCCACTTTATATTCCGGCTTACGAGTAAGCTCGGAATCTTCCCAATTTTTAGAATATTCTGTGGCTGTTGCTATTCTTTGTTTTGTTGCAGATTCACTAAACCAAAAGAAATTACTTTCCACTGCACAATCTTCTGCAAAAAACAATTTAAACGCACTCCTAGCAGAAGAGGATTCTGGGTGCTCTTTAAACCACTTAACTTGCTTTTGATTTTTAAAAGTATCAAGTGATAATGGTGTAGGTAAGCTACCCGTATTTTGTGCATCTATACTTAACTTTTGCCTCCAGTCAGCATTGTCTGGAAGCATTACTTTTAGTATCTCGTCGGATAAATCTATAGCAATTGCTAAAGACATCCATTCATTTTTTTCATTAGATAGTTTTTGAACAAGTTCATCTATCTTATTTAACTTAGCTGTTGTGAGCATAAAATAAAACACCTTCGATCTTATCTATTTTTTGTTCTTGTTTTTCTTTATCCAATAAATTATTTATAAAACTCTCGCATTTACGTATAGTTGTAGAGTATGGTGAGCCCGAATCTCTGACTTCCCTATTTACCTTTCTAACTAATTGTTCAAATTCTCTTTTTTCATTTGATCTCCGAATACCATTTCTAACAAGTCCCAATACATCAATATTAAAATATTGACTGATAACCTTGAGAGCTTTTTCATGCGAATGTTTAACATCAAAAACGGGTTTACTATTGCCAAATTGGGCACTCACTTCTGTTCTACCTTTTGAAACATACTTTTCTCTATTAAGTTTAATAGTATCCATAGATGTTTTATTGTCATCAGAAGTAGTCTTGATTCTTTTCAATGCCTCTTGTTCTTCTATATACTCTGTTCGTATTGAGCTAAAAGGTCCCCTACTTTTCCCAGAAGAAACTATTTTAACAAAGCCAATATTTGACAGTTTTTCTCCCGTGCTAGATACCTTTCCACTTGTTGTATATAATCCCAGAACTTCAGTTGGATCTATTAGTCCTTTTTGGTTATCAGGTAAATAGTTCCACTTTCCCTTCGGTATTGATTGTATTCTTTTTATCTCACCATCATCTTTATGTTCTTCTAGATAATGTCTTAATTCCAATGAGTAATCATCAGTCCAATCCAATAGATCTCCCTCATTTTCAAACTTCTTAGCTGCTTTACTTGCTTTCTTTTCATCTGTATCAAAATATTCAAGCATATCATTAAATTCTATTGGGTTTTCTTTCTCACCTAATATACTTTGATCGTTGCCTACAGTTGAATTAATTGTATCGATTTTTCTTTCCAATCTTCTAACTAACTTCAAATATGATTCTAAGTCATCGGTCGGTCTTGAATTAGCAATCAGAACTTCTTGATATTGCGACCCTAATCTATTTATGCGTCCATTTCTTTGAATCATCCTCACGGGGTTCCAATGCAAATCATAATTAACTAATATGCCCGCATCCTGTAAATTTTGTCCTTCCGAGAGTACATCAGTAGCAAATAGATAATTTATTTCTTGTTCATCTTTTTTTAAAGTATATTTTTTGCTCTTTGGTGAAAAGCGTTTAGAGATATTCTCTACTTCGGTACTATTACCAGTGACAAATACAGCTTGCTCACTAAAATTAGGCAATTCTTTTTCCAATAATGTTGGTAAAGTCTCTTTTAGATAATCAATAGTATCTGAAAAGAAACTAAACACTAGTACCTTTTTACCATACTTTTTATCTTTCATTTGTTTAACGAGACTTTTAGCGAAACTATTTACTTTTTCATCCTTACCTTGTTCTGTTAGTAAGTTCAAAATCTTGATAAGTAAACTAATTATTGACTTATCTCTCTCGATATCTTTTCGAAGCTGTTTTATATTGTAAATTTGCGGATCAGCTTCTTTCCTTTCTATCCCCCTTTTTTTTATATCATCAGACTCTTTATCCATTGCTTCATCAAGTTCAATTAAGTAGGATTCATAGTCATTAAAAGCCTTATCAATATCTTCTCCATATTCATTTTCTAACAAAGATATATCCGACAAATTAATTATAAAACCCTTATTTAGCCATTTTTCAAACAATTCGATCCTATGCTGGTAGTTATTTAATGATTTTAGTAATGCCATCATCGAAGATTCTAAGCGTTTTAACCATGTAACATAAAGCATATTATGAATTGCTAATTGTGATCTTTGAGTTCCAGTTAGTTTTGTTGCACGAATTTCTGGGATAGATTTAGCATATACTTTTTTTAAGTACGATTCAGGCTTATACGGTACAAAACCTAAAAAATTGATCAATTGAAAGATTAAAGGTATCAAAGTTTCCGACATCTCATCTGTGAAAATTCTTTGATTTCCATAGTTTGGGCGTATATCGTTATCTTCTACCACTTTTCTAATATCTTTTTTCTGTAATTCCTTGATGGAAGCAAATAAGTCTATGGGATGTTGTGTTCTTTGAGTAAGTTCACTAACAAAATCTAAATTTAGTTTTCTGGGATCTAATCCTTCAAAAGTTCGTGTTATTTCCGCTTCAATTGCGCCCTTTAGTAACAGAGTATCTTCTTTGCTATAACTATAAACAAACTGTTCTACACGCGTATCTGGAAATAATTTTCCACTTTCTGGATCTACTGGTTCTATAGCGTTTCTCTTGATAACCCCTTGTCTCGTTGAACGTACCAAATAATGTCTAATTCCAGATGTAAGTGTATTTTTATAAATATCCCAATCTATTTTTTCCCCAGCTCTTTCTGCTCTAGTTACTTGAGATTGAATTCTTTTCAATGCTACAAAAAAATCAATGTATTCTAAATCCGATTTCCCTGTAGTATATGGAACATTTACAGAAACCAAGTCTCCCTTTGATCCTAGCTGAATTTGATTTGCAAAATCCATCAATGAATTATTGATCGGAGTAGCTGTAAGAAGTAACACTTTTGAATTAGGATTTTCCTGAAACAATTCTAATATCTGTCTATATCTAGTGGAATTTGTATTTCTTAAATTATGTGCTTCATCTACAACAAATAGATCAATTTCATTTTTACCGTTTTTTCTTTTTCTCGATTTTTCAATGAGCTCATCCAATTTTCGCTTATCTTGTTGAGTATAAATTTCAAAATCTCGATGTTCGCTGAGTTCCCATCTATCACTTTCAAGTTCATCTACCCACTGTCTTTTTAAAGATGCTGGTGGAATTATTGCTATATTGGTTTTACCATCCCTTATATACTGCTTAATTATTGCTGCTGCAGTTATTGTTTTACCTAAACCGACTGAATCTGATAACATGGCAACACCCATCGTATCTAACTTCCTTCGTAAACTTAATGCATTCTGTTTTTGAAATTCATGTAATACATCTTCTATATCCTTATCGAATGCCTCCACCTCAACTAATTCATCGGGAAAAACTTCCATTAATGTTTTTATATACACATCATACGGTCCAAACATTTTATTTCCAACTGGACTATTGCTTATGATTTCGGTGAAATCACCAGACCACTCTTCTGCTTCAGAATCGTTCCAAAGTTCATCAAACCACGTAATATGTCCATTTTCTTGATTACTAGTTTTAGGTTCAAACTCGACGATCTTATAATCATCTGTCAAAAAATTCAATTCTTGACTTGTAGTCAATCCTGCCTTAGTAAAGTTTGAAGAGCCAATAATCCCTACAGAATGTCCCTCCCCCAAATCACCAAAAATATACGTTTTTGCATGTAAACGTGGTTTTCTAAAAATTTTTACTTCTAATCTTTTTTTCTTTATAAGTTCTACTAATTTTCGTGCAGTTTCGCGAAGCTCATTAATTTCGGCTACATCTCCATATTCTTCAAGATCAGAACGAATATAATTATCTGGAAACAATAAATTTTCATCAGCTAAGATATTATATTTCTTTTGTAAATGATCAGCCAACGGTTCCTGTCCAATGAGTAAATTAATCTTCTCATAATTTTCTATCTTATCAATTATTTCTAATGTACCAGCTAAATCCCAATAACCAGTTGCTATTCTTAAAACCTTATAGTCAGGTGCAATTTCACGTAAAACATTTGCTAACGTTTTTCTTTTATTATCTATAAATTGTGGATAATGTGCCAATATTTCTCCCTACTTTCAACTACAGCAAAATGTTGCTACTACTCTATATATTCTGAAATTAGTATATATTACTTATGCAAATTATACTACCAACTAAATAATAATTTCATTTAAACATCATTACTCTGTTCAAAATATATATAATACGAAAAAATACTTATGTCACAATCTCTATTTGCCAACATTAATTCTATACCAATAGTTGGCGCCTTACTATAATTCATTGTCTCTAGTACTTCAGTCAGCAAAATTTTCCTACGTTTCCTCAATAAATATTAATTACACCAATTTATGCAACGTCAAAACTTTGATCAAATCCACTATAATGAGTTTTAGAGGCAACAAGTCAACACCTTGTAAAGGCATATCTATATCATTTTCTTCTATAAAATTAACTTTACATTCTATCGAACAAATAAAGAAATAGCCACTCAACTTGAGCAACTAAAATAAGTCTGAATGTGGTCCAGTATTGATCATCACAATGTCATCTTCTACAAGATATATCAGCAACCGATTGTGCTTAATATGACATTTATAATATCTGATAAACTCACCAGTTAATTGATAGTTACGATACTTTTCCGTAACTTATAGCTTTTTTGAATTTATTTATAAATTTGACTTTATACACTACTATTCCCCTAGTAACTGCAATAGCAAAAACTACTTTTTAGTCAAGTATCCACTCACAAAAAAACACTGCATCAATTGACACAGTGTTTTATAAAATTATTTGGTCAATGCAACATCTTTCCAAAAATCATTTGCTTTAGTAACATCTAAAGTCATCCCTTTGACTTTCTTTGAAACTGTGATCGTATCGTGCGTAAATGAAACTGGTACGATATAGGCTTCTTTATTCATGTATTCTTGCCACTTGTAGAACTGTTCTCTACGATAATTTTCATCAAATGCTTCCTTTGAACTCAATGAGTTGATCAATTCAGTATTTTCTTTAGTTACAAAATGCCCCATATTATATGCTGAACTAGCTGAATATGTTCTTGCAACATCAGTTGGTTCTGAAGAGGTCGACCATGCTCCCAACCAGATATCAAAATCTTTTGAACCACTGAGTAGCTTCTCTGTTGTCGTATTGAACTCTTGTAAACGGCCATTCATCAACTTGACACGTACTCCAAGCTCTTTCCATTTTTGGATGTAGTTTGTCAGGGAAGCTTCGAAGTTTTTCGTCGATTTGTTTGCTAATAGAGTCAAAGTCAATTTCTTACCGTTGGGACGTGTCCGATAACCATCTTTTTGGACCTTATATCCTGCTTTGTCTAAAAGTGCCTTAGCTTTTTTCATATTGTACTTAAATCCTTTAGCATCTTTATCGTTCCACTTACCAAAGGCTTCAGGCACGACTGTATTGGCACGATAAGAGAGACCATAACCGAATTTTTCTTGGACTTGATCAATATTCATCGCATAAGCTAAAGCCTGTCTCAAAGCACGATCATTTGTCACTGCTGATTTATCCATGACACTATTACCATCTTTATCGACAGTTCCTACTCTAAAGCCCATGTAGCTATAATAAAGCATCTTTTTCCCAAGTTCGACTGTATCTTTATTATCTTTGACGCTATTGTAAATATCTGGTGTTTGATTGAGTAAGACATCGTACTTCCCAGCTTTTATTGCCGTTGCTGCTTGAGAAGTCCCTACTGTTTCAACGGTGATCTTATCTAATTTTGGTTTTGACTTATAGTAGGTATTTGGGACCCACTCGATCGATTCTCCTCTGACCATCTTTTTGATCTTGAATGGCCCATAAAATAACGGTTTTTTCCGTACTTTATCGCTTGAAGCTAGATCTTTCATCGCGACATCTTTTAAGTAGTGGTAGGGTTCGGCGTATTCCCAGATATAACCAGCACCAGATGTTTGCATCGTTGGTGCCATTTCTTTAAAGTGGATCACCAATGTCTTGTCGTCTTTGATCTCTAGACCAGAGATAGAATCTGCTTGACCATCATGGTATTCTTCCATTCCTTCGATATGCGCCAATTCATCACTATATCTAGCAGAACCACTCTCTTTATTAGCTAAGATCTCATACGCAAAGACCAGATCTCTCGCCACAACTGGTTGTCCATCTGACCAGTTAGTCTTATCTGAGATCTTGACTGTCGCAGTCTTTGCCTCATTATCGATATCTAAATCAGCTAGACCACCTTTTTTGATCTTATAATTCTTATCGGTATTAAACAGACCAACTTGTCCAAATTGAGAGACGTCAGTAGTTGCTGCATCATTTGAAAGCTCTGGCGAAAAAACGCCCTTAAACGAACCATCGTTAACATAACCAACTTTTAACGTCCCACCCTTTTTAGCAGGAGCTGTGTTCTTATATTCAGTCTTTAGATCTTGAGCTGCTTTGATCGTCGTTGAACTCAGATAGAGTCCACCTAAAATAGTTACTGTAGTTAAAGCAGTCACCATCCATTTTGCGCTACGTGTTTTATTCATAAAAATTCCTCCTCTTTAACCTAAACGTTGTCTAGCATCCAAAGTCCTTCTGACAACATTGCCAACATAACTGATACCAACACAGATAAATAAAATAAGTAATGAAGCGGGAAGCCAGACCCAAAATTTGGCGGTCAAAACATCTGGATCTTGTGCATAACTGATCAAAGTTCCTAAACTCGGGACTGAATCAGGCAAGCCAAATCCCAAGAAAGTCAGACCAACTTCGATCCCGATATTAGCTGTCAAACTCAAGATGGCTTCAACTACGATGATCGAACTCAGATTAGGGATCAACTCGCCAAAAATGATCCTAAGATCGCTCGTCCCCGAGGTCTTAGCTGCACTGATGTAGTCTTTTCTAGCTTCTGATAACGCTTTTGAGCGTATGAGACGTGCGGTGCTGACCCAATAAAATGCTCCCATGACTAACACAAAAGTCATCATCGTATAATGTGGAATGATCGAAACGATAACGATGACTAAAAGTAACATCGGTAAAGTCATCATAAAATCCAAAAAACGCATCATCAAATTATCAACTATGCCACCATAGTAGCCTGCGATAACACCAAACAAGATCCCAATAACAAGCATCAAGACCGTCACAGCTAGGCCGATCATGATCGAATTTTTTGCGCCTAAGATCAACATCGCTAAGACATCTCGTCCGCCTTGATCAGCTCCTAACAACATCCCATCTACTCCAGGACGCTCGTATTGTCGCAAGATATCGACTGTCATGACTTTATCTTGATCGAGGAAAAGCGACCAAACAAAGATCGTCAACAACACGATGCTCAATAAGACCAAACACGTCAATGCCCATTTATCTCTTAAAAACTCTCGCTTGACCATTTGAAAAGCAGAGTCATCTTTTTGAGCTACCATATTTTTCTCCATCATGTCACCTCCTATTCGATCCGGACCCTTGGATCAACGATACTCAAGACGATATCAGACAACAACGTCCCTAATAGGTTCAATGCCCCATACAACATGACTAAAGCTGTTATGACTGAATAATCACGACTACCGATCGAATCCATAAACAATAACCCCATCCCTGGATAACCAAAGATCGTCTCGACAAAGATCGAACCGCCTAATAAACCTGTGATCGAGTAACCAAAAAATGCCGCGATCGGTAATAATGAATTACGCAAGATATGCTTCCAAAAAACTGATCGCTCAGAAACGCCTTTGGCTCTTGCAGTCTTAACAAAATCTTGATTGGTATTATCGATGATCTCACTTCTGAGATACTGGATAATAGACGTCGTCGACAACAATGCCATCAATACAGCTGGCAAGATCATATGATCGATCCGCGAAAAAAGATAGCTCATCCCCTCTTCAGCATTGACACTGACTGAACCAGAAGTCGGGAACCAATGTAATTTATAGCCAAAGATATACACTCCTAACAAGTAAAAGACAAAAGCTGGGATCGCATAGACCACAAAACTGTAAAATTGGATCAATTTGTCTTTCTTGCTATTTTCATAACGTCCCGCAACAACACCTAACGGAATAGCGATCGCATAACTCAAAATGACTGTAAGTAATGATAACCATAATGTATTAGTCGCACGCTCAGCGATCAGACTAGCAACAGGAGATTTGAACTGATAACTCATCCCCAGATCACCGTGAAACATGCGGACTATCCAATGCCAATATTGAACATACCAAGGATCATAAAGACCTGCTTGCACTTTCAACTGATGGATCTGTTCGGCTGAAGTCTGTGGTGTCAATAGGCCAGTAAACGGATCGCCTGGCATCAATTTAGCCAACATAAAGACCAAGATACTCAAGATCACAAGTTCTGGGATCATGATAAGTAATCTTCGTATGATCGTTTTTGCCATCTACTCATCTCCTTTTTTAGCGACTAAATGAGTAGCACTCAATCTCTTCAACGGATAGGGGCGCCCATTTTCATCATATCCAGAAGCCATATTTTTTAGGAATTCTTCTTCTATTTGTTGACGTCTGCTCTTATTTTCTTGGCGTTTAGCAATATCGACTTGCGGGATCGCGGCTAACAATCTTTTAGTATAGATATGTTGTGGATCTTGATAGATATCTTCACGCTCACCAACTTCAACAAAACGCCCGCGGTGCATGATCGCTAATGTATCGCACATATGATATACGACCCCTAGATCATGAGAGATAAAGAGATATGCCACTTGATATTCTTGTTGGATCTTTTTCAAATAATTCAAAACTTGTGCTTGAACTGAAAGATCCAACGCCGAAACAGGTTCATCTGCAATGATCAATTTAGGTCGTGTCGCGATCGCCCTTGCAATATCGATCCGTTGTCTTTGACCACCAGAGAATTGGTGTGGATATTTATGTAAACTATCTTCATCTAAACCGACGACCTCAATAATATCTTTGATCCTTTTTTTCAATTCAAGTTCAGATAACCGTTCAAAATTTTTCAACGGCTGTGCGATGATATCTTTGATCTTCTTTTTAGGATTCAAGCTTGACAGCGAATCTTGAAAGATCATTTGGACATCCTTGTTATAATTTATTTTCTTACGCGCCCTACTATGTAAAACATCTACTCCTTGATATTTGATCTGTCCTGAAGTTGCTTTTTCTAAACCAGCGATCGTTTTTCCGATCGTCGATTTGCCAGAACCAGATTCACCAATGATCCCATACGTTTTGCCAGGTTCAATACTGAGATCTACCCCATCTACTGCTTTGATATGACCAGTTACCTTATTTAAGATCCCCGATCTGATCGGATAATAAACTTTTAGATCTTTGATCGTCAATAATTTTTCCAATTTACATCACTTCCTCATCTAAAATTGAAGATCCAAATAGCAAGTACAGCGTACAAAATGCCCGGGCGTCACCTCATGTAATTTCGGTTCTTTTTCATGACGGACATTTGCTTTAGGATCGATCCTTGGCGCAAATCGACACCCAGTAGTTGCTATCTTCTTTAAAGAAGGAACATTACCTGAGATAACATACAACTCATCTGTGGGCGTTTTAGCTTGGGGCATTGCACGAAGTAACGAACGTGTATAGGGATGCTTTGGCGCATTGAAAATGTCACTGGCTGTCCCACTTTCGACTACTTGCCCAGCATACATGACCGCTACCCGATCAGCTACTTGAGCAACCACTCCTAGATCATGCGTGATCAATATGATCCCTGAGTTTTTCTCCTTTTTTATTGACTCTAATAGATCTAATATCTGTGCTTGAATAGTTACATCTAAAGCCGTTGTTGGTTCATCAGCAATGATCAACTTAGGCTCACACGCAACTGCAATAGCGATCATGACACGTTGGCGCATCCCACCTGAAAGTTCATGCGGATACTGTCTTGCTGTCCTTTTTACATCCTCGATCCCAACTTTACGCAACAATTCAAAGACTCGTGCTTGTTTTTCTTTTTCTGAAAGTTTTGTATGTAGATCCAAGCTTTCTTTGATCTGCTCTTCGATCCGCATCAAAGGATTTAATGCAGCTAAGGGATCTTGAAAGATCATAGCGATCTGTGCTCCTCTGATCTTTTCTAGTTCTTTTGTTGTGATACCACAGATCTCTTTGTCCTCAAATTTGATACTTCCACTCACTTTGGTCGTCACCTGATCGTGAAGCCCCATGATACTTGTTGCTAAGGTACTTTTACCACACCCCGATTCGCCCACGATCGCTAATGTCTCACCTTCTTTGACAGTTAGATCTACTTTATCGACGGCGTTATAAAAAGTTCCATCGAGTTTAAAATCGACATCGACTCCAGCCATAACTAATATGTCTCTCACTCTATCACTTCTCCTTTCATTTATTTTTAATCCATAATAAACCTTACACTTGATTTTTACAATAACTTTTTAACCAAAATTAAATTTAAAAATATATTACTTTTACTTAAATTAATAGCATTAATACTAATTATAAAAAATAATTGATCTTCGAATTGCAAGTTAACCGTTAAACCCAATATAAAAAACTATAATTTTTTATGAGATTTATTCTAGATAAAATTAAACTTTTTTAAGCATAGACATAAAATGCCCTCCTAAGTTGAACAAAAGATATAAGAAGCTCTGTGAAAACAGCTTTAGCCATTCTCACAGAGCTTCTCTAAAAATATTTACTCTTTATACAGTGGTTGACAAAGAGCCAACAACTATGGTTCTATCGTGAACGCTTTATCCTAATAATATCAATTAAAGACATAACAAATATCGTTCCTATAACCATATAAATATATCTCTTTATATTGAAATCGATCCCCAAAAGATGTATTATGCCAACAAAAATAAAAGCAACGAACAAGGTAACTCCAGCATTTTCTACGATCTCCAAGTATTTCTTCATAAACTATCCTCCCCAAGTCCGAGTGCCAATTTTTTATTCAGTATCTCTCACTTTCCATTTTCCTGATCCTTTAAATGCCAGAACAACACTCCCGATCACTAACAAACTAACTAAAATATTGACGACTAAGTTCACTTCAGCAGAAGGCATCAACTTTGCAATAAATAAACTATAAAAATACTGTGTAACAAAAATAGCAACTACAATAGCAATATTCATTTTATCTTTCATATTCAAGGCCCCCTTGTAATTACAAACACAGCAATCGCTTACACTTTAATTATACACTATGCATTATTGACCTTGATACAACTTTCCGTCAAATAATAATTTCCACTCAGGATCATAAAAGCAAGCTTCACTTGGATACATCACCTTTTGTAGGCCGAAGTCTTGCAATAACACATCCCCCTTAGAAATATTACCGTACTTTTCCTTCAAGTAAATATTTATATCCTTCTGATCATTTGCTCATGTTCTTACTTACTCTTGTTACGACCACATCCCTGTAATCAGGGGATCACTAAATCATAGACATCAGCAACTCGTTTTTTACCAACATCCATCATTGCATCTATTTTTTCAATAATTTCTTCACGACTGTACGCTTTACTATCCAAGTAAATAATGCTTTTTTCTATTATCTCTTCTTCAGTATGATATCTATTGAATGCTTCCATATCATCTTTTATTCTCAATGTGAGATAAGTATAGTCCATATAGTATTCTTCGATCTGCTCGGTTTCAAGTTTTGTTGATTTCTTTATGATCTCAATGATCTCTTCATAGCTATACCCTACACTGGCAAGCCGAGTGAGCATATTTATGAGAAACCAATTTTGCTTCTCAGCGTCTACTTCCACATGTCCATCTACTCTGATCCGGTGCAAACACTCCATTAGTCTCTGGTCACTTTTGGCGATCGCTATCTCTGATTCAGTCTTTTTACACATTTTGATATCCACGAACTGATCGATCTTTTGAATAAATTCTTTTTTATCATAATACTTTTCTTCTGGCATTGTATTATACCCGCTTCCAAGATGTTGACCTTATTTTGGACTTCTCTATCCAAGTTTTCAAGTAAGATGAATTGACTTTAGTTAAATAATCTCAGACACTAAATATAACTTTATTTATGCACATAAAAACACCATGCTATCGCGATAACATGGTATCTTGTCCAGTAAATTATTTGTCTTTTGATCTCTTAATAAATTCAAATAAACCTATCTCATCTGAATCTACCAATTTTCCAATTGGTTGCTGTTTAAGAATCCAACTTCTAGATATTCGATATAATTTATGTGTATCAACATAGGACTCTTTTGAAAGACCTGCCTCATACCATTTTTTTATCGGATAATAAAGTTTCTTGATTATTTCAGACTTATTTTTATACTGACTTGTGATTTTAAAGACCATTACGCTATCTGGCCCAACATTTATTACCAAAGCAGGTCGAACTTTACTACCACTTTTCCCATCAAAGGGAACATTAGCAATATAGATGTCCATTGGTTTCATCAGCCGTTAACCATCCAATCATGAAAATCAGGTGATTTTTTTTGATCATAGTGCCCGTCCTCATCGATTTCAACATCCTCAACAGGAATCTGTTCGACTAACTCCTTCCAATCAATTGCTGTTGGTAATTTCTTAATACGGATCTCATCGTTTTTTACTTCAAAAGAGATTTCAGTTTCCTTATCTAACCCCAATAATCTTCTAATAGATGTAGGAATTACCACTTCCCCTTCTGATGATATCTTTCCTGTTACAACGTTATCAACATCCACAACAATCCCTCCTCACATACCTTATATTTATTTTCTACTGAAACTGTAGCACTATTTCTTAGAACCAGCAACAAAATAGTTCTAAAAAAACACCATGCTATCACGATAACATGGTGTCTGATCAGTATATTATTTATCGATCTCAGGTGCGTTGCCTAATTCAGCACTTACCATCCAGATCTTCTTTTCGATATCAGTCTTAAAACCGATAAAGATATCTTGTGTGCTGTGATCTTGTTCTTGATCACTGACTTCGATGCCCTTTTGATACAAAGCTTCAAGATAACGGTAACCTTCTAGTAATTTAGCTAGATGTTCAGCCATCGTCTTGTCATAGCTCCCAGGTTCATCTTTGATCCCCGTATGCTCAGCCATTTCACGAAGCGTTGAATATGGGGCTCCGTCAAGAATGATCAAACGTTCTGAGATCACATCGAGTTGATCATTGATCTCATCCATAAATTCATCCATCAATGGGTGTAACTTCAAAAAGTTGGTGCCACGCATATACCAATGTGTTTGATGAATGACCATCGACATTTGGCTCAAATCTGCTACAAGTTGGTTCAAAACTTTCTTTGTTTCTCCATACTTCATGTAAAATTCCTCCCAAGACAAAATAAATTAGAATGTTTCTACATTATTTACTATAACATTAATTTATCAGAAATTCTAAAATTTGAACTGGGTACTTCTACACCTTATGATAACTGCGATTTTTATTACTTCCTTGTGCCACTAAAAGACCTAAACTTACAAATTTAGCTAAATGCTTGCGTGCTGTTGCTATTGACTTTTGGATCAGTTTAGCAGTTACTGTAGTATTTATATTTTCATGCTCCAAGGAACAGTTTATCGCTCATTTTACGAGCGATAAATTAGCGATAAACGAGCGATAAAATCCTATCCTCAGGCAACATTGATCATAGAACTATTTTACTTTGTCAGTAATTTATCAGAAATTTGAACTGGAGAATAAAATAACTAGGATCAAGTAGCCTTCACCAAGATATTTTGCCTGAAGAAGCTCACTATTCCATAGATCTGACCTTACTTTCGATGAAATCGACCTCTTCTTGATCTAGTCCATATTTTTCATATAATTGTTGATCGATCTTTGAAATACTCAGCGACCAATCTATATCTGAATTTTTGGTAAAGTCTTGAAGTGGTACAAAGCCATACGTTGTAGTACTATGCTGAGTAGTTTTTAAAATTCCCACCAATGCTCTAAAAAATTTGGTATAAAAATATTTTTTAAATGCGTTTGCTTCATATTCCGAATCAAACGGTCCAAACACTAAGAACGTTTCGGTCGAAATTTGACCAGGTCTCCCTATAAGTAACTCTGATACGCATTCGCCAAATTCTCCTGAACCATAGGCGTACGGTCCAAATACTTTCCACTCAGCAATAGTTTCTTTACCTTTAGGAAGTGGATAATCTTTTGATATATATCTACTCATCCTTTTCATTCTATCCAAACCTATAATTTCAATATCATCTGCGCTTTGTGGTGTACCAAAAATTGGTGGGAGATTATATTTATATGGATCTTTAAAAAAATCTGTTCTTAATCCATATGGTTTTAATCCTGAAGTTATAGATTGAATGTTATTTTTATCTATATCTGCTACTTTCGAGACCTTTTCAAAAATGCTTACCAATTCACCATAAGGAATAAATACGCCTGAACCAGCCGAATTTAAATAACTCTTAAACTCGTATCGCTGTTTGTCATGATCGATAACACTGATATCGGCAGGTCCGATATATTCTTTGTCATAAGTCAAATACAAGACTCCACCTTTTATATCGGTATTTGGAAATAACATACTTGCATTTTTAAATACTGACATGGATCTAATATGTTGATCTTGTAACATATCTCGCCTAAAATCACCTAAGCCTTTTCCTGCCCCATTGAGCCATCTTGCTGGAAAAATAAGATTCACTTTTTTTAGTGCCACTTCTCTTGCTAAATAAAAGAAATGGTTATATATCGGGCTTGCAGATGCATTAGCTGCTCCATCATCGCGCTTTCCATTGTCATTTTCTTGATAAGGCGGATTTCCAATAACTATATCAAATTTCATCTTTACTTCCTCCAAATAATTCATCACATTTTTCAGCTAAACTACCGCTAGCTTCATTGCAAGCAAATGAAGTCGTATCTAGTAAAACGATATGTGAATCATCGATCTTATCAACTTCATCATAAAAACCAAAGATATAATTGTGAGCTATCCGATAAATGATCTCCGTTGGAGCAAAACCATAAACTTGCTCTTCTAAGATATGCTTGATCCGCTTGTTTTGATCTGGTATTACATCTGCCAACCCAATATATAAGCGTTTGACGATCTCAGTAATATATGACCCAGATTTCATATATAGATCCGCAAATGTTTTATCAGGATCACTAAAAATGTTTGGCTCTTCTTTTTGCAATTCAGCTACCATCAGTTTGACTGTCTCTTTTGGCGTAAAGATCTGATTAGTCTTTTGTGGGGGAATATAGCTAAAGATATCTTCCTTTAAATTTTCATCAAAGTAGTTAGCTAACTCCTTTCTCTTAGCTAAAAAAGCTTGGATCGACTCATCAAACACGATTTCGTCAAAAAAGCGATACTTATCCCGTAATACTCTAAATTGTTCAAGTGAGATCCCTGTCACTTCCTTGAATACTGTATCTGAGATATTTTTATCAAAATTAGCTAATGTGGTATTCTCTGTCCCATAAGCCATCAAAAATGAAGGGATCGTTCTAGCAAAACCGCGCAAACGTGAGCGCACATCGTCTTCTACTTGCTGTTTATCTTTTTTTTGCACCTTTTGCATGATCTTCTCAGTAGAATTTAGCGTATACTTTTGTAAAGTCTCTTTAACTTGTGTAACAACTTCGCTTTCTACTTTTTGAATTTTTTGTTGTAACTGCTCTTCGATCTTTTGCAAGGCTTTGCTATCCAGCTGTGCCTCAGCTTTGCGTAATTCAAATTCTTTTTTCACCTTATTTTTTCTGATATTATTTTTTATTTGGATCTCTTCTACCTCACGCGCCACTGCTTTAGCTCCTAAGTTTGTGATCTTCTCTGCTTGTTTAGTCGTCAATCCCTTTTCTTTTGCTAGAGCTTTAGTTGCTTCTAATGTACGCTTTTTAAATATCTGACTAGCTAACGTTTGGAGTTTGGCACTTTCCGAATTCTCGATCTCTTCTTCCATTTCTTTATATACCTTTTCTCCAAAGTGTGCTTTATTTTCACCAATGACTATCTCCGGACGAATCTTTACTGCTCCATTTTCATCCAACTCAATTTCTTTTGTGTCGACTTTTACACGATTATTTTGAGGAACATTTTTATTTTTAGGTAGTGGATTTAGGTCTTCTAAGATCTCTTTAGCCTCTGGGGAAGAAAAAATACCCGATATATTTTTAAACAAGAAATTGGACATAAAGCCTCGTTTTACAACTTCTTTTGCTTTCAGTACTTTAGGCATCGTCAGCACCTGTTTTGCATCGAGTTCTGTCATCTTACCTGTACTATCTTCAGCGATCACAGGAAAGAAATTCAATAATTGTCTGATCTTCCTTTGGCGTTTATCAACATCTAAAACCTCAGATGATCTATTAGATAAGTTGTTAGCAAATTCATCATAGATCATCAACGTACGTTCTGGTGAAAAATCAAAGACATAGGCATTTTCTTTACGTTTGGACAAACCATTTTCTTCGTAACGCCACGCATTTTGTGCCCTAAAAGCGGCCTGCATATAAAGACTAGGTGATCTCATATTCGAGAGCATCAATACAGCAGTCCACTCTGGTACAGTTATCCCAGTTGTTAATTGTCCCACTGATAATGTGATCGTTTTATCATTTTTACGAATAGCTTCTTTTACCCTAGTTAAGGAGCTCTCATTTATTTTTTGGTCGTCTGTCACTTTACCATCACCAGCTGCCAAAACGATCTTATAATCTTTAAATACTTCATGCTTTTTTAGTAGTTTCATTAAAGCTTTAGCACTCGCTACCCGATCCAAGATCCAAAATGTGTGCTTTAACTCGGTCCGCAATTCAGGCGTTGAAAATGGGTACTTTTCGTTTTTTGCCAGAGTATCTAACCATTTCAGCACTTGTTTTTTATAGACAAGATCTCCATTATCTTTAGTTGCAAAGAACTCATTTAAATCAAAAGCATAATCCATATTTTTACCATCTATTTGTGCCCCTTGCTCAATTTTTTCTGTGATCATCGGGCTCATTTGATATGAAAAAAGATTCAGCCGAGGCAGATCTGAATATGGATTATTTTGCTCAACATCTTGCCAGTTTGCTTTTGCTTTTTGTTCATCGGCATATGTCCAATTGTAGATCTGATCGTCTTTAAACTTTCCAGATGCGAGTGCCTTAAAAGGAGTCCCTGACAAATACAACGTGAACTTGCGCTTGATATTATCAAAAGCAATATCTGTTTTTAACGTAGCAATGCCTTCATGACTTTCATCTATCACTAACATATCCCATTTTAGATCTGCGATCCAATCAAGTTTTTCATGGACACCCCCAAAACTTTTAGCCCCTTTTAGATCCTGAAGGGAAACAAATGTTATCTGAGCGCCTTTTTCATCCCCCAAACTAGCAAGATAGTCCTCTCTACTCATGATCGCTCGATGTTTTAAACTACTTGAGTTGGAAATAAATTTATAATCTGTCTGCCAGGCAATAAATCTTTCAAAATCATCAAACCATGACGTTGCTATCGCCGGTCGATTGGTCACCACTAAAACAGTCTTTGCTTTTAATCTCAAAGCCAGATCATATGTGGTCAATGTCTTTCCAAATCTTGGTTTAGCATTCCACAAAAATTCTCCTTGTGGATGCTCTTTTGCATATTTTAATGTCTTTTCAACGGCTCTTTTTTGCTCAGACCTAAGAGTGTATGTTAATTCTTCTTTTGCTTGTTCAAGATCCAGATCGATGTAATCTTTGTAATCTTCCCAAGATCTAGTCGGGGTCCCGTTGTAATAAAACCATTCATGTCCAGTTTGTTTTCTTATATGCTTATATTTTTCTAAATATGCATGAAATTGATGGTCTTTGAACCACCTATCTTTTTGATTGAATTTTGCAGGAGCTGACCAAAGTTTTTGATATTCCACATCTGCTGTCTTGGTTTGTTCTTGTATTCTCTCATCTACATTTTTCTTTTCAGTGTACCCGATTTTTATCCATCCTCGTTTACGTTTGATCTCAGGTAAAATATAAGCGTAAATTTGTGGATATATCGTCTTTGTCGTTTGCACTTTTGTCTTGTCCATCTTATTCACCGATCCCTTTATCAAAAAATTCCATTTTATTTTTTTCCCAGTTCATAACTTTTACCCTGATCCCTTTTTTAATGATCCATTGTGTTGGCTCTGGATCATCGAATAATGATAGCTGACCACTGTGAATTTTTTCTTTCTTTTCAGAAAGTGGAATAATATATTTCAGACCATCCATTTGAAAGATGTTATAGCTGATAATGACTGCTATCTTCTCAAGAGATTTTTCATCAGGATAAACTTGCCACTTAAATACATAATTTTCGATATATGTATACAGTAAATTTTCACGAGCAAGTAGCAATGAATCACCATTCCACTCAAAGCCATAAATCGTTTTATATGCCAATTCAACAGCATTTTGCCAAGCTAAAAATCCAGCTATCTTTTCATTTACCATCTTCAGTTTTCGATCTAAGACACCTACTCGTTTAGATACTTCAATAAATTTTCCTGTTTTCATATCATATCTAGTAGTGATATAAGGCGCTTCACCACAAGCTATTTCTAACCACTTTATTTTTATATGACTATCTAGATCATCTCGCTGAGCAGTACTTACTTCATCGATCTGTTGTTTGATCACCCAAGTAGGTGTAAAAACCTCAGCCTTTTGCTTTGTCCTAGCTTTTTGAATATCTTTTGATTTAAATGCTCTTGATCTAATAACGTCTTTCATTTTTCCCGTTATTAGACTCGATTTTATCTGAGAAGTTTGAGAATATGCTTTACCTTTACTTCGATAATTACTATTTGCCCAAATTATATTTTGATGAGATCTAGTAGTTGATCTAGTTCTATCTAGTAATAAAATATCTAAGATCTTCGGGAATTTTTCTCGTATACTATTTCTCTCATAAAAATCATCCACTTAAGTTCCTCCATCACTTTTAGATCATCATTTAATACTTATTACAGGCGTCATTTTCAACTAATGGTTATAAAAATGGTACGATAACTATCTAAATCCTATGAATGAGGGGGACTGAGCTATGGAACACAAATTCTATACTGTACAACCGATCAAAAATAAAATCGTACTTTCTCAAGTAAAAAAGACCCTACTTGAGCATTTCCGAGCAGGGCGTCGTAACTATACTATTTTTCAAGTAGGTAAAGCTACATTATTACGAGTAAGTGATGTTTTATCACTAAAATATTCAGATGTTTATAACAAAAATGGACAAGTAAAGATGAGAACTCATATCTATGATCAGAAAACTAATAAGCCAAATACTATTTATTTAAAGCCAGTAACACAAGATCTTAAAGATTATCGCCTCTGGTTAAAAGACCAACAGATCGAATCAGTCTGGCTTTTCCCATCTTTTACTGACCCAGCCAAACATTTGACACGTAAACAATACTATAAGATCATGGCTAAAACAGGCGATCTCTTAGGTATCGATTACTTAGGTACACATACAATGCGGAAAACAGGTGCGTATTTTGTCTACCAACAAACTAACTTTGATATCGGTTTTGTTATGCAATTATTAAATCATAGTAGCCAACAATCAACTTTACATTATCTAGGGATCGATCAAACTACCCGTGAAAACATCCTAGATAAAATTGATTTTGACTAGCTTTATTATGTATAATATGGGGTGAATCATTAGGCGTCAAAAGTTGAAAATGACGCCTTTTTTAAAAAAGCCGCAGCTAGATCAGCTACGGCAATAAATATATTATAGATATTTTAAATTTTTATTACTTCCCAGCTATTTCACACATAGTTTATCGATCACTTGCACCTCAAACGCTCAGTTTTTGGGAACAAAACAAAATTTAGTCCAAGGCTTGACAAAATCAAGTAATATCAATTCTTCTGGCAAGATCTTACCTACGAGATTCTTACGTGGATCTTGATGTGGTTCTAAAACGATCTGCAACTCATTTTTATATTTACCAAAGCCATCATTTCCAACTACAACATCACCTACTTGAAATTCTCTCATGTTATCATGCGCAGGATTAGGCTCATCGGCGTATTTTACCCGCACCATCGTCGAGCGGATCGCTTGGGCAGTGATATCTCCACGGCGAAAATGCTTGGGATCAGTCACGATCTTTTTCTCAAGCTCAGTTGCATTGGCGACAAATTCGATCCCTAAACTCAATTTATACCGATCGATCGCTGCTAGTGCTTCTAATTCTTCATCTGAAGCATAGGCATTACCGATGATCACCACATCGATCAGACCCGTAGCAAACATGTGACGTGCTTGCAGATCAAGTGGTAAGTGGCGGTGCATCTCAAGCGTAGGTAATCCATCATTGACATCCCACGGCCCCACTTTAGCACTTTGGCTTGTCACAAAAGCTGCAGTTTTGATCCCATGACGCTTGAAACGTTGACTGCAACTGACAAAGAAATCATATGGCAAAGCCGAACCTTCCTGCGGATAGAAATTATGACATCCATAAATAAAGGGTTCATTAGCTTCATATGACAAGATATTTTCCAAATACGCTACATTATTGCTCATATTCAACTCGATCGCTAGACCTTCAGGGTTATAACTCAGCATTGCTTCTTTATTGCCATCAAATCCTTCATCTAGTCTGATCCCATCAGCACCTAATTTGGCAAAAAAGCTCAGATCATCGTATGAAATGCCTAATTTATCAAAGATCGCTGGCGCAATATCTAAGATCACTTCAAAGCCCTTGTCTTTAGCATACCCTATGATCTCACTGAACTTTTGGCTGGCCTTTGCTTTATCCTTTACTTCGAGCATACTCATAAAGATCCGCGTATAGCCTAATTCAGCGGCCTTTTTGATATATTCACGGTCTTTTTTAGGATCACTGTGGTCTGGATAGACCGAAATTCCGATTTCACGTTTCAAGTTTTTGCCTCTTTTCTTAAGCTTTAGCTTCAGCTGCTTTGACTTTCTTTTGTTCTTGACGTGTTGCTAATGATACAAATGGCATATAGATCAAGACTGCGATCACCAAGTTGACCGCTGCCAAAAGACCGCCCGTAAAACTTTGTGTTGCCAAGAAACCGCCGATGATCGGTGGTGTGACCCAAGGTGGCATTACCGTAGCCACTGGGACCCAACCAAAACTTGTTGCAAAATAAGCTGTTGTAACGCAGACCATTGGTGTCAAAATAAATGGAATGAACATGATCGGATTCAAGACCAGTGGCAAACCAAACATCAAAGGCTCATTGATATTAAAGATCCCTGGTGCCGCAGCCAAGTTATTGACCACCATGTATGGTTTATTTTTACGTCCAACTAAATAGATCGCAATGATCAACCCGATCGTTACCCCAGTACCACCCATATTTACAAATGAATCGATAAAAGGTTTATTTACGATATAAGGTGCAGTTTTCCCAGCAGCTAAGGCATCGGCGTTGGCTGCGATCGCTGGCGCATTGATCGCTTGCATAAAAGGATCGATCATATTGGCACCATGTAGCCCAAAGAACCACAAGAATGGGGTGATAAAAGCGATAAACAAGGCTGAACCATAAGAATTAGCCAACCCCATAAATGGTTCTTGAACAGCTGCATAGAAAGCAGCAAACATATCTTTTACCCCAAAGGCAGCTACGATCGCTGCGATCAATCCAAAGAGTGCGATCGTGATCATGGCTGGAAAGAGTGAAGCAAATGAAGTTGCAACAGCCGGTGGTACTCCATCAGGCATTTTGATGATCAATTTTTTATTACCAACTAAACGGGTAAAGATCTCAGCAACAGCGATCCCGACAAGCAAGGCGATAAACAGACCAGATGAGTTCATCCCGCTTGTAGCAGCACCTAATGTGAAAAATGATGCAACTGAGACAACGCCAGCACCGATCGGATCTTTGCCGTAGCCCTTAGCCAAATTATAAGCGACCAAAAAGGCGATAAAGACTGACAAGACTCCAAAGGTCCCGTTCCAAACAGCGGCTCCAAAACCGGTCCATGATCCACCAAAAATGCTCTTCATGAAGTTTTGGAATGCTGGGATCGGTAAATTATTGATCATTACCGCTAAAGCACCCAAGATCATCAATGGCATCGTAACTGTAAACGCATCCCGGATCGCGATCAAATGTCTTTGATTACCGATCTTTGATGCATATGGAATGAAATGTTTTTCCATGAAATTAATGAATTTATCCATCTGAAATCCCTCTCATTTCTTTTAATAATTGCTTTAAAAATAATCATAAAAACTTTGTTGCCCTTTAGGAAAAGGATCACTGGCAAATTGCTTTGTCACATTTACTTTTCCTAAAAAAACAGCTTCAGCTAAGGTCAAGCCCCCTAACAGCAACTCACTCAGGCTCTGTATCGAGCCCTGCACATCACCAGTACATTTGACTTTTTGACATGTTCTTTGATCGATCAGCCAGCTTCCCACGTTCCATGGACAATAGCTATCTTCTGTCACTTCAACGATCACTTTTTGCTGTAACGGTAGAGCCTGCAAGACTTGCTTGATATCGATGATCCTGCTCATCATATATGGTCTTAGCGTGGTCAAAAGTTCTTGTTGCTCACCAAAGTAGTTTTCAAGTAGTGCTTGTACTGGACCAGAATAAATGACCTTTTCAAACGACGATGTATGCGCTTTTACATAAGTCAACAATTTCCGCACAGCAAAGTCGTTTTGATATGCCAGCTCATCTAAGACTAGGGTCTCCCCCTGCATACGATAAATAAGATAACCCACAGCTCTTTTTTCATCGTCAAATGCTACCGCATAAAATCGATCGGGGTAATATGCAGCCAAGCGTTCCCACCACCAATTTTCACGGATCAAGGTCCCGCTTTGTCCTGGTAGCAAGCTTTGATAGATATCCTTGATCGACTTTCCAAGTTGCTGCCAAGTTCCACGTTTGACAAAACCCTGGCGCTCACTTTTGAAATGAGCAAAAGCAGTTGCGGGGATCTGATAGTTCTTCTTTTGGCTCGTATTTTCATAGCCAAACTGACGATAAAATTTTTCTGAAAATGGTGCCAGCTGAGAAATAGCTACTCCATTTTCATATAGGTCGCACAAAAGTTCACCCATAAGCTTAGCGATCGTACCTTGACCGCGATACTCAGGATAGCTCGCCACATAACCCACACCTGCCATTTTGAGACTTTTAGAAAAACACTGGACCTCAAACTGATTTGCCATGACCAAATTTGCCAATTCATCAGCTTGGTACGCTCCATAGGCATCCGCATGTTCATACCGAGCCAAAAACACTGGATCAGTATTGAGTGAATGTTTCTTTTGAAAAGCATACTCGATCAAAGCTGTGATCTTAGCCAAAGTAGCTTGATCGCGCGCTAATTTCACTTTCCATCACCTTCTTTAGCTGCCAAATGCTGATAGACTTCAACGATCTCTTTGGCCAGATCATTAAAAGTGATCGCTGTCATCAAATGATCCTGGCTGTGGACCGTAAGCAATGTGACCGTCATCTCCTTACCACTAGCTTCATCTTTTAATAATTCTGTTTGTGAATGGTGTGCTTTTAATAAAGCTTGATCAGCTGCAGCTAATTTTTCTTTGGCTTTTGAAAAGTCATTTGCCTTAGCTGCTTGGATCGCTTCCATCGCATCACTTTTAGCATTGCCAGCATTAATGATCAAGCCCATCAGCGTTTCTAATTGCATTTCCATCTATGCTCCCCCTATTCCATCAGTCCAAGCGCAGTCTTTAAAACAGCTTCTCCATTCATCGTCCCGTAATCACGCATGTCGATAACAGCAACTGGGATCGTTAATTTATTTTCAAATTCATTTTGCATATACCGCACTTGTGGTCCTAACAATAAGACATCAACGGGGGCATTAGTATCGGCTAAGCGTTCGTCAGCTTCAGTAGCTGAAACCGCAAAGATCTCAGCTTCCAGGTCTTTTTCTTTTGCCGCTGCTTGCATCTTCGTCACTAACAAACTCGTACTCATTCCCGCTGCACAAACTAACATGATTCTTTTCATTTTAAACACCTCTCATAAATTTTTTACTGTACACTTTATATATAGCAATTTCTGTGCCAACTTTTTATGTTAAAAAAGCGCGATATGATAGGCTTTTTGCGTTACACACAAAAAACTTAGATCTACACACTGTGTAACTTTAGATCGAGCCGATCATCTGCGATCGTCTTTACAATGTATGCGATATCATTTTCATCAAAATAAACAGCAAAAGTCTCTTCCAAAACTTTCAAGTGTGAAGTTACCTGTTCAAATAATCGACGTTGTTTTTGACGATAAAATGTGACATCTTTAAATAAGGGGCGTGGCTCATTTTTCTTTAACTTGTCGACCAAAAAAGCGATATGCAAACTCAAAGCCTGTAAAGCATTATTTTCGATCACGATCCCTTCATCGCGACACAGCGCTTGCAACGCTTTAGTACTCAGCTCTAAAAGCAACTTAGGATCTATATTTTTTGAAAATTCTTGAGTCAATGAAGTCGCCATCTCTTGTAAACTGATCTTAGTTCCCAGAAGTTTTTGAAATTCTAAGATCTTGCCCTGCTCAAACAGATCGGTAGCAGGGATAAAGGGAATATTTTGATAATCCAACTTGAGCGTCCCAACGATCGCTACGATCTCTTGGTGTAACATGATCTGATCGATACGTTGTTTAAACCCTTCGCGCTCGAGTGACTGTAGCTGAATGACCTCAAATTCATTCAGATCAACAACTTGTGAAACGATCTCATTTAGTCGCTTAGATACACCCTCACCGGTAAAGCAAGCCACAATGATCGCTTTCTTTTTATTTGCTTTAAGCTGGGGAGCTTCTAGTTGTCCAACATTTTTTAACATTGCTGTTACACTGTTATAGATCTCAGCTAACGATCTTCCTAGAATAGCTAAGCGTAAACTCTCCAAGACGATCATCGTGCTTGTCATCGAGATCACTTTTGTTCGAACTCCCAATTCATGTTCGACCAATTTACCAAAATCATTGGGAGACCCCATATCGGTCAACAAAATGACCCCTGCTGAAAATCTAGCTTGGTCTGCTTGAATATATTTTTTGATCTGGCGATACATTGCTTCACTTTTTAATGTCAACGGCATGTTAAACGCCTTGCCTTTAGTCGTTCCTAGAAGTTCTTGGACTGTTTCGAGCATACTAGAAGCAGTGGAACGCCCATGCATCACCACAAAGACTTCCACTTGATCAGCTGTAGGAGTCGCATTTATAGTATTATCATTAGTCAAAAACAGCGTGATAAAACCGATCTCATCTAATGGCATCGTGATATCATAAGCTTCTTCGATCCGCGCAGAAAATTCGATCGCAAGCTGAAATTCTTTGGAATAGTTACGTCGGACATCATTAAGATTAGGATGCGAGATAAACCGCCCATTCAAAATGCGCTCGATCGTCGAATTGAGGTGTAACGCAAAGGTGAACCGCTCTTTTTCATCATATTTTCGCTTTAGCTTCTTAGCAGCTAGATCATAAAGTTCATTGACTAAGTTCCAAAGATCATCTGAGATTATCTCACGGTAAACATTGGTGTGGGCTAATTCTTCAATATAAGTCTCAAAATAGCGCTCGACATCTTTAGCGATCAATTCACCTAGATCGATCTCAGATAGATTTTCACGACTCAATTTTTCTAACTTATAGGTGATCGAATCATAGACTTCCATATTTTGATTAGGATCTTGTTCCCAGACTACCTCTTGTTTTCCAGGGCGTAATGTCAAGGCCAATTGCTTATTATCTAAAAGTGGCAAGACCTTTTCACGAACTTCAGCGAGACGTAAAAGCCCCTTTTGTACGATCAACGGAAGATCATCTTCTGTGATCGCTAGTTTTTCACTCGTATCACTTGTCTGGTAGTGCAAGAAAGCTTTCGCACAGACTAATTTTAGATCACGTTTCAACTGTCCGATATTACCCTCAGCTCGATACAACAAAAACGCCAATAGACTGCGCCGATCGATCGTGATCTCTTGGACTAAACGATTGGCTTCTTGCTGTAAAAATTCCTTGATGATCGCTAGTCGTTCATCAAGTGAGCGCTCAGCTAAAGCAGGTAATTCGATCTGCATCGGGATCCGACGATTGAAGGTCTTCAAAAAAAGCGAGCTGGTCTCTGTCGTTGCTCCAATGATCTGAACTGACGCTTGTTTTTCTTTCTCATCACCTAACGACCGAAAAGTCCCCTTATCGATAAAGGTGAACAACATCTCTTGACCTTCGGGGGGTAAGCGGTGGATCTCATCTAAAAATAAGATCCCGCCATCAGCCTGCTCTAACAAACCCTTGCGTGTCTCTTCAGCACCCGTAAAGGCTCCACGCTTGACCCCGAAAATATGTCCGTAAAGTAATTGTGGATTCTGCGCATAGTCAGCACAGTTAAATGTGATAAACGGAGCATCTTTAGTTAATACCTGTGCCGTGAGCGCAAAACGATACATACATTCCGCAAACATCGTCTTGCCAGTCCCCGTCTCACCAAAAATAAGAGTATGCAATCCTCGCGGCGGATATAAGATAGCCGCCTTAGCCTTTTGGATCTGACTCTTTAACGAATCTTTGCGACCGATCAAGTTATCAAAATCAATATGTTTTTTGACCACTACCGTTGTACTTTGAAACTTTACGGGACGACCGTCAATTTTTTGGACCACGCCTTCTTTGGTCAACTCATTGAGATAACGACTGACATTGGTCCGATCGATCTGTAATTCATCCGCCAATTCTTTTGCGGTAAATTTATTATGGTTTTTAATTAATATTTCTAATACTTCTTCTTTTCTAGATCTCAAAAACACGCCTCCTATTGGTCTAGATCAATTATATTGTAACCCTTTTCTTTTTGAATTACTAGCA
The DNA here is from genome assembly GCA_910587695.1 of uncultured Lactobacillus sp. GTDB lineage: Bacteria > Bacillota > Bacilli > Lactobacillales > Lactobacillaceae > Ligilactobacillus. The sequence continues at coordinate 58,466 of CAJUNC010000011.1, read as the reverse complement.
AATAGGCTTAAACAACAGTCGTAACCACATTGGCTACGATTTTAAATTTATTTACGTAATATATTTTCTGTTTTTTATATTGCACTAATTTACCTAAATATCTTATCTTTTTTATAAATAGATCCAGTATTTCTTCTATCCAAGATCCAGCGCAATGGATATAGCATAATCGCCGATCGCTTCAGCCAAAAAACGTCTAACATCACACTAACGGATAAAACCATTAAAAATGCTAGTGCTACAATGATCCCGACTTTTTGAAATACAGTCCATGCCATATGCAGAGCAAAAAAGAGCACCCTGATGTATCTTCATCATGGTGCTCTTTTATTATTTACTAGGCGCTAAGCTTATTCAAACATCCGTTTAGCTGCCCGCATCAAGACACGTGGATCTTTATCATAACGTGGTGTTTTGACCAATTTGCTCATCGGTACGCCCGCAAAGTGGAAAGCGGCGATCTCACCGGAACGAACAGCACTTTGTTCAGTAAAGACCATCTGATATGGTTGTTCCACAAATTCACCCGTAAAGGCCAGATTTGTCGAATGTTCTGGGATGACTTCTGGCCGATCGCTCTTAGCCCGATTATTGAACAAAGCAGAAGCATATGGCATATAAACTGGGATACAATTTACCACACTATCCATGATCGCTGCTTCTTTTTCTTTGATATTGACAGGACCGGGATCGACTTTAGAAAGTTGCCCGAGCAATTCTTGCAACATCTCTTTACCAGTCATCTTGATATATTGCTTATCGACAAATTCACCTCTCCGTCTTGGATAGAGGAAATAGCCCCACAAAACAGTTTCGTTTGGTTTTTGCGTCGTGAAGTGTGGTTGGTGATGAACGACGATCGACATGTTGACGTCTTCTTGTCCTAGAGGTGTGATCGGTTCAGTCGATAGAAATGAATTGAGCGCATTCCCTGGTAATTGGGTCGTGATCCGGGTGATCTCATTTAATAATAAGTGATCTTTAGTCGTTAAAGTAAAACTGACCCACTCAGAAGCATTACGATCAGCAAAGAACTTATCTGGATTACCTAAGTTATAAAAATGCTCAGTTGCTTGTTTCCACAATGATGAAGCTGCACCATAGTCCATATTTTCTGGTGCTGGCGTGTTGAAGTCACCTAGACTTGCTGAATCAGTGATCGATCCATTTGTAAAGAAGACAGCTGTATCACTATCGATCGCAACATGCTTCTTTTCGTTTGTAGCTGTATCTAAGATCTCTAAACCAGTAACAGTGATCTCATCTTGCATCGAAGTCTCTTTGAAATCAAAAGCTTCGACCCGACTGTTCATTACAAACTTGCATCCTTGTCCTTCGAGGTACTTGATCAAAGGCAACATGATGCTTTCAAATTGATTATAGCGTGTCCGATTGACCCCAACTAAGTGTTCGATCTGAGTAAATTCATAGATCATTTGGTGCATATAACGCCGTAATTCTTGTGCCGATGATTCGACACGAAAGGCAAATGTCGTTTCCCACATGTACCAGAAATTCGTTTGGAACATATGTGGATCATCTTTAAAGTATTCTGCGATCGAAACATTGTCCAATTCTTCTTCCTTATCATCAGGCAACATGATCAAACGGGTCAACAGCATGCGGTCTAAATTATTCAGGCCTAGTTTGTGACCATCAATGATCCCTTTACCACCTTGCATCAACCGTGCTTTATCAAATGTTCGGTGCTTGCTATCAAAATCACGCGTATCTTCAGCCGCCGTCATACCAGGCTCTGTTACTGAAGGGATCCGATCTAACAGATCCATCAGATCAACATACGTCCGATAATTCAACATCCGACCACCACGTGCAACATAGCCTTTGGTGTTTTCCATTGGATGGTTCTTATTCCAATATTGTTCGGCGGCAACAGAAGCTGCTGCACCATCATTTGCTCCATGTAGATCGAGGGCATAGAAGGTAATGTCTTCGCCTTTCCAATGTCCTTCTTGGATCAAATAAACAGCCGCTGCCATATTTGCGATCCCAGCACCGACCATAACTGCTTTACTTTTTAACATATCCTATCACCCCATCTATCAAATTTCACCTCCATTATAGTTCTCTTGAGACAAAAATACAGATAAAGACACTTAAAAAAGCGACAAAAATCTTATTTTGTCGCAAATAAACCATTTAGCTCAAAAAATAATTTAATTTTTACCAAATTCTACCAAAATATCCCCTAAAAGTTGAGTTCCATCCCCAAAATCTTGGAGCCGAATATGCTCATTGGGACTGTGCACTTGGCTTCCGGCATAAGAGACCCCTAAGATCACGATCGGCAAATTCAGTTCATTACCAAAGACCTCAGCTGGACCACCACCAGCTGAATTGGGGAGATATTTGGTCTGTTTTCCATAGTACTCTTTGGCCTTAGCAAGGACTAATTGGATGAATGGATCGCTCATCGGTGAACGATAGCCATTTTCACCTAAACGATATTTGACTTTCAGATCAGAAAAGCCATTTTTATCTAAATGTACTTGGATCAACTGTGCGATCTTTTTAGGATCTTGTGAAGGCGTCAATCGACAATCTAATTTTGCCGAAGCCATATGAGGGATTACCGTTTTGACACCCTTACCTTGGTAGCCAGCGGTCAAACCATTGATCGTCATCGTTGGTTCATTGACTAAAGCTAATTTGTGCTCAGCTTTGACGGTCCGCCTCAAACCTGCCCGACTGATCGCCACATCTAAGTCAAAATCATAGGCAAAAACCGCTTCTTCTTCTGCCTTGCTCAACGGTTCGACATCATCATAAAAGCCTTCGACTAAAACTTTGCCGGTATCATCACGTAAAGTAGCTAAGCCACGAACTAAGCGCCAAGCAGCATTTTCTGCATATGAAGCTAACGATGAATGTAGATCGATATCAGCTGTTGTCGTTTCAACATCAAAGACGGTGATCCCTCGCATCCCACCGACGATCTGGTAATTGTCGACGTAGTTTTTACCACCGCCTTCCCAGATACAAGCATCAGCAGCTAATTTTTCTCTATTTTCCTGAACTATCTGCGCTACATGCGGACTGCCGATCTCTTCTTCACCTTCGACAAAAAACTTCACATTGACAGGCAGACCACCGTTTGCTTTAAAATACTCCACTAAAACTAGACGTGAAATGAGCTCTCCTTTATTATCGGAAGCTCCTCTGGCATAAAGTTTTTCATCTCTGATCGTCGGTTCAAAAGGATCACTTTCCCATTTTTCCAAAGGCTCTGGTGGCTGAACATCATAGTGCTGATAAAACAAGATCGTTTTTGTCGGATCATTACCAGCAAATTCAGCAAAAATAGCTGGTGCGTGCTCTGTGCTCCCTAATTTCTCCACTCGAGTTGCCCCTAACTCGTTAAAAATTTTCACCAGATACTCTGCCGTCTCAGGAATATCTCTTTGCTGAGCTGAGATCGAACGCAAACGCAACAGCTCAAAATAGTCAGGCAAATGTTTTAACGCAAATTCACGTAAATTTTCTTTCATGTTACTCACTTCCTTTAGAAGATCATTTCATTTTTTTCTAAAGTATATTTAATATATTTTTCGTTGTCAATCAAAAAAGGCGCTTCTGACAAGCACCTAGCTCACTTAATTTTCCCTACCTCGCAGGCATTTTAAAATAACATCTAAGATCGCATATACACCAAACATCGCCACAACTATTATAACTATGTTTATCCCGATCTCAAGCCAGGTATCATTAGGTAAATACCAAAACAAAAATAGATCACAAATGATATAACCGATCACATTATATAAGATATCATTTTCAGTTTTCATAGTTTTCTCCTCATCGTGATAACGCATCCAATTCTAATCTTATTATAACATAATTATTGACTGTAATGTTGTAACCATTGACATCACAACTCCCACAAAGTATAGTTGACTATATTGAAGTTATATTTAAAGAGGTGATATTCATGCAGATCTCAAGCCGTTTTACGATCGCTATGCACATCTTGACTTATATCGCTACTGCTAGTCCAAAAGAAAAAGTAACTAGTGATGTTTTAGCCAAAAGTATCCAGGTCAACCCTGTGATCATCCGCAATATCTTATCCCAGCTCAAAAAAGCTGATCTCATCACAGTCAAGCGCGGACAAGGTGGGGCATCGATCACCAAACCATACGAGCAACTCAGCTTATTTGACGTCTATCAAGCGGTCGATAGTGTTAAAAATGGAGCTTTATTTAGCTTCCACGATTCACCAAATCCCGCTTGTCCTGTAGGTAAAAATATCCATAATATCTTAGATGACAAATTGCTTCGTGTTCAACAAGCAATGGAAAATGAATTAAAGAAGATCACCTTAGCTCAAGTCTTGGATGATGCAAAAAGATATCTCCCTGATATTTGACTATAGCTGATCATAGTAACTTTTTAGTAGGTGTTCATATGGAAAAAGCAGTAACAATGAATTTTATCCCTCCAAAAAATGATCAATTACGCCTGTTGAGCGTTGGACGTTCGGATACTTTGAGCTCCCATAAATACGGTCCTGCAGTCAGAAATTACTATCTCATTCATTATATCTTAGCTGGTTTAGGTACTTTTCAAACTGAACAGCTGACTTATCGCTTACACGCCGGGCAAGGTTTTTTGATCGAGCCTGGTCAAGAGACTACCTACATCGCCGATAAAAATACACCCTGGTCTTATATTTGGATCGGATTTGCAGGAAGTTTCGCTGATCAACTGATGCAACAGCTTCCGATAAATCAACATGATCCGATCTTTAGCTTGCCTAATGCTAAACGCTTGCTCACTTTGAGCAATCTTTTGCTTACACAAAAAGAAACTTCAAACACGCAAAAATTGCTAGATCTCAGTTATCTCTTAGAATATTTGAGTATTATTTCCACTGCTAAGACTGTTATTTCTAAAATACCGACACATACGTTGGATCCATACGTTGAACAAGCCATCTATTTGATATCACAAAGTTTCCCACAAGTCTCAGCAAATTTTTTAGCTGACCAGATCGGACTTGATCGTAGCTACTTAGGAAAAAGGTTCAAGCGTGCAACTGGCATGACGATCCAAGCGTATCTAAAAAATTATCGAATAACGCAAGCACGCCATCTCATCGAATCAACTGATCTTTCATTACTACAGATCGCCCAAGCTTGTGGCTATGAACGTCCTGATTCACTGACACGTGCTTTCAAACAAACTTATGGTCTAACACCAAGTAATTTCAAACAACAACAAAGAGAGTTAATGTCTAGTTAAGACTATTAACTCTCTTTATTTATCCCAATAGTGGGCGTGAGATCTTTACGTTGAATAATTGGATCAAAGGCCCCATGAAAAAGGCTGTCAGTAGTGTACCGATCCCCACTGTAGCGTCTAATAATACACCGATCACAACACATGACCCATCGGTAAATATCCGACACCACTTAAACGATGCCAATCGATACTCATTAGTTAAGATCAACGCTAACGCATCATAAGCAGAAACACCTAGATCCGCTGTAAAATATAACGAAGCAGCTAAACACATCAGTATCAATCCTACTGATAACAAGACCACCCTCACAAGATACGTAGGCTCAATGAACAAATGATCCAACATAGCTACTGCAAAATCTGCGATAAAGCCTGTCAGTAATAAGTTAGCTAATGTAGTAAGACCAAAGTAACTTTTTTTGATCTTTGCTCCCACTAATAACAGCAACAATGTTACCACCAAGTAAAAACTACCATAGCTACTATCAAAGATATTGGCGATCCCAGTCACAAAGCAACTGAATGGATCAAGCCCTAGATCAGCTTTTTGCAATATACCAACACAAAGGCCGCATAAGATCACACCACTAACTGCCATCAAACTCTTTTTTCGTTCTTTTAACATATCAATTATCTCGTTCTTCTAAAACAAATATCTTCCCATAAAAATCTGTCGTCTCTCGATTTTCACCAGCTGAAGCATCAGTTGTGACCAAACCGATATTTGCCAATTCACTACCAGTAAAATCACCTAGATCTGCGCCATTTTCTTCGCTGACATGATAACTTTTAGTAGCTGCTAAGCCTGGCAATTTCAAACGTCTAAATTCACAATTGACATCATTTAAGATCTTATAATAACCTACCAAAGCTTGTGTCTTATCATGAGAGACTACCATCCAAGAGACAATGTTGCCCTCAAATGGGCTCTTTAACCGGTAAAATGTTCCATATTGGAAAGTTTCTCGATATTTTTTCATAAAAGCGACTTGCTTTTTGACCTCTGTCATCTCTGTTGGTGATAAAGTAGCCAGATCAAGCTCATAACCAAATGCACCAAAAAAGGCAACATCACCTCTGATTTTTAGTGGCGTAGTACGCCCTAATTGTTCATTTGGAGAAGCAGAGACATGAGCTCCCATCATACTTTGGGGATAACCAAAACTTGTACCATATTGGATCTTTAGCCGTTCGATCGCATCGGTATCATCACTTGTCCAAGCTTGTGGAGCGTAATACAACATCCCAGCATCAAATCTACCTCCACCACTTGCACAAGATTCAAATAAGATCTTAGGAAAACGCGTGATCAAACGTTCATAAAGGTCATACACGCCAAGCATATAGCGGTGCATGATCTCGCCTTGTTGTTCTGCTGGATATGCTTTGGAATAGCATTCTGTGATATTGCGATTCATATCCCACTTGATATAATCGATCTCACTTTCAGCTAAAATCTTGACCATCTGTTCGTAGATGTTGTCTACGACTTCTTTTCTAGAAAAATCTAAAACATATTGTTTCCGCCCGTGTGATGCATGTCGCTTTGGAGTTTCAATGATGTAATCAGGATGTTGTCGATACAAGTCACTGTCTTTATTGACCATTTCGGGTTCAAACCACAAGCCAAACATCAAGCCCATATCATGGATCTTTTTAGCTAACCCGGTGATCCCATCTTTTAAGCGCTCATGATTAACATACCAATCACCTAAGCCAGCAGTTTCTTTGGTCCTTTTCCCAAACCAACCATCATCTAATACAAATAGCTCGATCCCTAGTTTTTTAGCACTTTTTGCGATTGCCAATAACTTTTCTTCTGTAAAATCAAAATACGTTGCTTCCCAATTATTGATCAAGATCGGGCGTTTGCGCTCACGCCAGTATCCACGTGCTAGCCTTGTCGCAAATAAACGTTGAAAGGTCTGGCTCAGATCATTTAAGCCAGCGTCACTATACACCAAGACCGCTTCAGGGGTTTGAAATGTCTCGTTTGGTTTCAAACACCAACTGAACTGAAATGGGTTCAAGCCGATCTGCAAACGTGTTACTGCATATTCATCGACTTCTGCTCGTGCTAAAAAATTACCACTATACACCAAACTGATGCCTAAAGCTTCACCCATCTCCTCGGTCGTATGCGGACGTTTTAAGATCACAAATGGATTTTGCATATGACTGGAGGCTCCACGAGTACTGTCGATCGCTTGGATCCCAGGTCTTAAGGGAGATTTATGCAAGTATCTTTCTCTCCCCCATGCACCTGAAAATTGTAACCATTCATAATCAGCATCTGGCAGATCTAAGTTCAAACTCAACGCCGATTGTAGTTTATGCTCATGTTTACCCACGTTTTTAAAACTCACACTTCGCGCGATCGCAGCATATTTTTCAAAAATAGTGTATTTTAAATACATATATACTTCGATAACTTCATCATACAAGGTGACTTCAAGTGTCGTCGCCTCTGCATTATTTTCGACATAAGTTGCCGGCAAGCCGACTAATGCTTTTTTACCAGCATAGATCTCATGTGAGACATACTTAAAATCTGTGATCTTACTGCCATTTGGTTGTTGTAGCGTAAATGCAGGGTGCCGTGGATCAGTCGTTCCATACGATGGATATTCTTGCTTTAAATTCCCTAATGAAAACGAATATTCATCATCAAAAACATAGGATGTGACCGGACGATACTTATTTTCTACCAAATAATCGTGGTCAGCTCGATCGGGGATCTGTTTTCCAAAATACAATTGACCTAACTGTTCATTGGCTAAGATCTTGATCAGATAACTTATCTCATCATTATAGAGATGAAACTCACGACTTTGTTTATTATATGTGATCGGCATTTAAATTCCTCCTTATGACTTAACTGTTTTAAGCATAACGAAATTTATCCACCGATACTCCGCTATTTGCGACTTAAACAACGCATAACGCGGACAAATGATAGCGTTACCAATCAACAAAACTCATTCTTTGAGCTCTGTGACTTGCTTTTTAGCAATAAGCATTCTTTTGTAATTCATACAATTCGCGATAATCTTTATTATCTTGCAATAACTGCTCATGTGAAGCTAATCCAGAGATCTTCCCTGCTTGTAAGAACAATACCCGATCAGCCAAGGTCACTGAAGACATCCGATGAGTCACGAATAAAACTGTTTGAAGTTGATCTTTAGTCAAAAAAGTGTGGTACATCTCTTGTTCACTGCGCGCATCTAAAGCTGACGTCGGTTCATCTAAGAAGTACATGACACTTTTTTTGTGCAAACATCGTGCTAACGCGATCTTTTGCCATTGACCACCAGAAAGTTCGATCCCATGATCAAACTCTTTGCTCAAATTTTGTTGCAATTTATCGTTTAGCTCTGCGAAGCCGACTTGCTCCAAACAAGTTTGGACCTTTTTATCCGATGTCTGCGCTAAAGCTGATACATTATCTTTGACACTTAGTTTAAAACGACTAAAATCTTGAAAAGCTGCACTGAGTTTTTGACGATAACTTTCACAGCGATATTCACATAGATCAGTCCCATCGAGCAAGATATGACCTTTAGTGGGATCATAAAAACGCAGTAATAATTTCACCAATGTCGATTTGCCTGAACCATTTTCGCCAACGATCGCGATCTTTTCACCAGCTTTGATCTCAAAATTTAGATCACTTAAAACCTCAGTAGTCGAAAATGGATAAGTAAAAGAAACATTTTCAAATCTTATCCGTTCAAAATCCCCACTAAAATCCAACGTACCTGAAACTTGCTTTTCCTTAAACGCTAAGAAATGCTGATATTTCTCGACCCACAACAGCGAATCATATAATAAACTCGAATCTTCGACTAAACGAGCCATTCCTTCGACTAGATAGGCGATCACTGAGATATATAACAATAAGCTCCCGACCCCAAGTGTATGCTGTTTGACCTGAACAATGAACCATAAAAAACCTCCAGCACTCACAGCGACCGTTATGCTCAAAAAGATCAACGCCAACAACATCTGCTTTCGGCGAATACGATCGACATTTTTTTGAGCTAGCTGAAATAATTTTTGATAGCGCTTGATCACAGGAGAAAACATATCAAATAATCGAACTTCTTTTGCGTCAGCTCGCTCTAATAAAAGTGAACTCAAATAATTCAACTTACGAGCTTGCTTGCTCCGCGTCACCATCGTTTCAAAAGCTTCTTGTTGGATCCGATATGCAACTAAAGTTTGAGGGACTAACGCTAGCAGTAATAATAAAGCCAACCAAAAATTGTATTTTCCTAAAAGCCATAACATCCCTACTAAAGTGACCACTTCACGCAATATTGCGACCCCAAAAACGATCAAATTGACTGGTCGCCAACTTGCACCATCGTTTAGGATCTCAAGTTCATCAAAAAAATCACTATCATCAAACAATTCTAACGAACGCAACTGTTGTGAACAACGCATCAAAGATAACTTGATAAAGCCAGTCAACTTATCAGTCAACATCCCTTGAAAATTAGTACCTACGACTGGCAAAATTTGACTCAATAAGGTCGCAAGTGTCCAAATGATGAAAAAATACAGATACGGTTTTTGCAAGCTCAAATTGTCGATCAACTGTTGTCCCGAACGTACTCCTAAGACCGGTGCCAAAGCTTCTAATGGTGTCAAAAACACTACGACCAAGGCGATCGTCAAAGTTGCCTTAAAAAACATCTTATAAGTTTGAAATAACAGCTTGAAATAACTAACTACCTTTTCCATCTTATGATCCCCATGAATTTTGAAAAATAAAATGTTGATATAGCGAACTTAATCTAGAATTACTAATTCGAGACTTTTCTAAGACTTGATAACGTTCACGCAATTTCTTACCGTTGTCAAATCTAAGTCGTATCTTTTGAAAAGGTTCTGCTGTAAAAATAGTAAACTGTCTGCCCATTTCATCATATTCATATACAGCTAATGGACCACTTAAATTGTAATATACATCTTCACTCGGCCCTAAACTGTCAATAACCACAATTCCTTTTCCAAAGTTGAACATATAACAGCTAGTTCGATATTTTCCACCACCACTTCTTTTGTAATCATGTTTGATAGGTCCTCTATTCTTTTCTGGAGAATAGGTAATAGTATCTTCGGAAGCATATAGAACTTTACCATAAAAAACTGGTCTTATTCCTTCAACCGTATATTCAATACTAAATTCGCTATTACTTGCTAATCGATATAAATCCCCATCTCTATTACGAATTTCTACTCGTGCACTATTTGTTTTTAATAGACCACAGGTACTCAGAATCATTCCTTCATTTAAAAAAACTCTCTCTGTTGTTTCATAGTTTAAAAATTCTACGGTATCTTCTTTTGATACAAAAGTAACCATATACGGATTTTCAAACAAAAAACTTCCTACTTTACGTAAATGCTTTTCATGCTCACCAACTTTTGTTCCATCAGAGTAAGTAAAAACCATGAGTATTCCCCCTAGTCATTGATAATATTTTACCCATATCCTCTATGGATAGATTACATACTACCATCTTTTTTGTTACACACATAGAATTGTCAAAATTGACAATAAACTTTTTCTAAAATACCTTATGAGATGATTTTCAACTATTCAATTTGTCTAATATGACAAAAACAGGTTAAAATCTTTGCGACTTTTATTTAAGAGGATTAAGATAAAAGCTAGAGGTGAGCGTTATGAAATTAAATCATGGACTGATGCTTGGGTTGACTTGTCTGAGCTTAGGACTTGTAGAAACTGTCACTTATCAAACAACGACTCAAACTATCCAAGCTGATACGATGACTAAAAAAAATTTCAAACAGGTCAAACTTGGCATGAACAAACGCCAGATGATCGATACTTTAGGTAAACCAGCACACGATAAATATGAAGATAGTGTCTGGACTTATCCGCTCAAAGATCAAAAAAGTGTTTCTTTGATCTTTAAAAAAGACACTTTAGAAAATATCAGTGATCGAACCGTGATCAGTTCTAAAAACAGTGTCGTCAAAAAAGCAACTAAGAAGACCATAAAACAAAATATCAATACCGCTTTTAGCAATTATTTCAAGCAAGCAAAAGAATATGCCAAAGCTGGTCAAACAGAATTTGCTTGGAGCACGATGGTCCAAAAAGTCACTTTTGATGGTGATGATGAACTAAAGGTCACTACTGTTGATGGCTTTAACACCACTCCAGCACATGAAAAAGATGTGATCGCTAAAAAGATCGCCGACTTGGGAAGATCCTTTTTACATCACTATAATAAAAAAGACTTTGACCTTGAATTTTACGAAAATGGACATAAGATCGGTAGTTCTGACAACGATCAATTGACCAAATTTGAATGGAAAGCCCAAAAGTAAAAGTGTAGACAAAAAAGGCGAACGGATCTTTTCCGTTCGCCTTTTTAGGGCTATACTAGTCTTCTTTACGGCTGTAGGTCTCGATATCGTGTAAGATAAGATTTCTGAATTCATCTTGGGTCATTGTTTCAGTCTTTTCACTACCGTATTTACGAACGGTCACAGTACCGTCAGCCACTTCTTGGTCACCAACAACTAAAGTATATGGTGTCTTCATCACTTGAGCTTGACGGATCTTGTAACCCATCTTTTCATTACGATCATCGATGCTTACACGGATCTGATGTGCACCCAATTTTGAGCTCAATTGACGTGCATAATCTAAGTGAAGTTCATTCTTGACTGGAATGATCTCAACTTGCTTTGGAGCTAACCAAGTTGGGAAAGCACCCTTATACATTTCTGTCAAGTAGGCTGTGAAACGTTCCATCGTTGATACGATCCCACGGTGGATCATAACTGGACGGTGTTCTTCACCATCAGCCCCTGTATATTTGAGGTCGAAACGTTCTGGCAACAAGAAGTCCAATTGGATCGTTGAAAGTGTTTCTTCCCCACCGAGAGCTGTCTTGGTTTGAACATCTAATTTAGGACCGTAGAAAGCAGCTTCGCCTTCAGCTTCAAAATATTCCAAGCCAAGATCATCCATCGCAGCTTTGAGCATGCGTTGTGATTTTTCCCACATTTCATCATCATCATAGTACTTATGTGTGTTTTCAGGATCACGGTAGCTCAAACGGAAACGATAATCTTTGATATCAAAGTCATTATAGACATCGACCATCAATTGTAAAGTGCGTTTGAATTCTTCTTCGATCTGATCTGGTGTCACGAAAGTATGCCCGTCATTTAATGTCATTTCACGTACACGAGAAAGACCTGTCAAGGCACCTGATTTTTCGTAACGGTGCATCATCCCAAGTTCAGCGATCCGCAATGGAAGATCACGATATGAACGAATATGGTGGTTGTAAACTTGAATATGAGATGGGCAGTTCATCGGACGCAATTCAAGTAATTCGCCATCACCCATGTCCATTGGTGGAAACATATCTTCGCGGTAGTGATCCCAGTGACCTGATTGTTTATAAAGATCAACGTTAGCTAAAATTGGTGTATAAACATGTTCGTAACCACGAGCAACTTCTTTATCGATGATATAGCGTTCGATCGTACGACGGATCGTAGCCCCATTTGGCATCCAGTATGGTAGACCTGCACCAACTTTAGGATCAACAAAGAAGAGATCTAAATTGTTACCGATCACACGGTGGTCACGTTCACGTGCTTCTTTACGGCGTTGTAATTCAGCATCAAGATCTTTTTGCTTGTAAAATGCTGTCCCATAGATACGTTGTAACATTGGATTGCTTGAAGCACCTTTCCAGTAAGCACCGGCCACTGAAAGCAGTTGGAACACCTTGATCGCACCAGTTGAAGCCAATTGTGGTCCAAATGAGAAGTCATTGAAATCACCCAACTTATGAGCTACGACTTTACCAGCGTTATCGGCAGCGATCTCTTCGACTAATTCAGTCTGGTATTGATCACCAGCAACTAATTGCAAAGCTTCTTCTTTTGTATATTCAACACGTTCGATCGGTAAGTTTTGCTTGATGATCTCTTGCATCTTTTGTTCGATCTTTTCAAAATCAACTTCGGCCACTTGACCACTTGCATTGTCTGTATCAAAGAAGAAACCGTGTTCTAAGGCTTCACCTTGACCAAACTTCATTTCTGGATAAAGGCTATGCAAAGCACTAGCTAAAACATTAGCAGCTGTTTGCCATAACACGTTCATCCCTTCATCAGAATCTTTAGTGATGATCTCGATCTCACCATCTTCGTTTAAAGGTTCGTTGTAATCCACTAATTTACCATTAAATTTACCTGCAACAGACTTCTTAGCTAAGCTGATACTGATAGATTTTGCGATATCTTGTGTTGTTGTTCCAGCTGCAAATTGTTTTACAGCACCATCTGGAAACTTAACATTGATCTCTGACATTATATGATCCTCCTTGATTTTTACCAAGACATAAAAGACGCCCCTAGTGCTACATTTAACACTAGGGGCGTCTTTAACGCGGTTCCACCCAATTTCAAGGTCAGTTGACCCTCTCTTGATCGTCGATAACGGAAACGAGCCGTCCTACCTTTGCAGTAGGCTATCGTGATAAAAGTGGTAAGCTCCTCTTTAAGAGACTTGCAGTCAAGGGTCTCTTTCCCTGAATTGATTTGCCGTTTGTCTTTTACTTAATGTAATTCCTATTTAAGCACGAAACTTCTTCAATTTCAAGTCATTATTCCGGATTTCGGCGATTTTTTCCTACAACATGGTACTCATCGGCCAAAAACTTGATCCGTTCCATAATGCGCTTAGCTTTCAATGGTTCAGCCTCGCCACGATTATTGACCGTCAAATACTGCTGTTCTAGCTGTGCCAATGAGAGATTAGAGCTAAAAAAGGTCGGTAGTTCTTCTTGCATCCGGTATTGTAAGATGACACCTAAAACATCATCTCTTAGCCAACTGCTCAAAGAATCAGCACCGATATCATCGATCATCAAGACTTGTGCCTTTTTTAAACTATCGATATACTCTGTCGTTTGATTTTTACCGATCGAACTTTTGATCTCAACTGCAAACGATGGGAAATGCACCAAAGTCGTTTGATAACCCCTCTTAGCTAGATCGTTAGCGATCGCTGCTAAAAGATAGGTCTTACCTACACCAAAACTTCCTTCTAGATACAAGCCCTTGTGAAATTCTTTAGGATCTTTTGTATAACTAGTGATAAAAGATAAGGCAGCTTTTAAAGCTTCCATGCGTTCATCACTGCGCTCATAATCTTTTAATTGTGCTTTCCGAACACTACGCGGTAAATTGATCGTCTTAACGCGCGCTTCCAAGGCTTTTTGTTCTCGTTTAGCTTTGAGTTCAGCTGTAGGGACATACACGACTTCGATCCGATGATTGCTGATCGCAAGTGTTGGTAGATAACCTGGCGCAAAAGTCTGTTTACCTTGAGCTATCTGCTTTTTTAAAGTTACAAATTCATATAGTTTACTCGCACTTTTCATCACATCTTCTTGTGTCAAAGTTTGACTGTTCTCAGCCAAAAAAGTACGCACCTCGGTATCTTGTAAGATCTCAGTGATCAGTTTTTGATAGCGCTCATTCCAATTATTTCTTTGCATCTGCTCAGTCAAATTTTTACCTAGATCTTCCATCCTAGCCACCTACCTTTCTATTCACTTTGTTCTAGTTGTGCCAATAATTCGTCGATCTGGGCATTTAATACCTGTTTATCTTCTTTAGTTGGCTTAGCTTTCGATCCTTCTTTTTTATCTTTTGCCCATTCAGGGAGCGTTTCTTTTTGTACGATCTGTTGCTTTCGCGCATAATATGGCTTTTGTTGCTGTTCTTTTCGTGCTTTCTGGTTAGCCTTACGCATATAAAGCATGGCTTCTTCTGGAGCTGTTATCTTTTTTTCTGCCAATTTTGCTGCGGCTTTAGTAAAACGATTAGCGACTTTATCTTCTAGCATCGTGTTATTTTGCGCGATCAAATAATAGTGTAACAAGACATTGATCACTGCATTTGGCAACACTTGTTTTTCCACCAAATTTTTGACCGTATAACGCTCTAGATTAGTCACAAAACTGTTCTTTTGCCGTTTGAGTTCTTCGATAAATTCAAGTGGCAGATATTGTTTTGAAACAGCGATCAGTGCTAAGTCAGTTTGCGTCAATTCCGCACTTACCTCCGGATCGATCGATGCAGTCACTTTAGACTCTTTAGGGGTTATCTCTTTAAATTGCCGATCAAATTGCTGTGTGGCTAATTTTTTGACAAGTTCAAGATCAACTTTATCGTCCTTGACATTTAGCGCTTGTTCAAGCAATTTGACGAGTTCTAGTTCATTTAGACCATACAATAAAGCAATCGACTTTAAGGTCTCAAGTGAACGGCTGATCTCAGTTGCAGGCACAAAAGACTGGGCTAAAAGCTCTTTTAAGTATTCCACATCAAGATCAACTTCGACTGAATCGACAAAATTTTTAGTCGGTTTAGCTGGCGCTTTTACCTGTGAATTTTTGAGCAACGTATCTTTTTTCACGGTAAAAACATCTAGAAGCGACTTGGTGACCTCTTTAGCATTAGCATATGTGAAAGCTGGTTTGACAAATTCTTGTTTCAACTCATCATATTGGATCTGCCCTAATGAATCGGCTAAAAGCATGCTCAAGAGATCATCTTTAAAGAAATCTTCGGCACTCAAAGGGGCTTGTAACTCATAGATAAACACTTGACCAAGTTCATCTTTTTGAACGAATGTCTTCAATAGTCCAAGTGCTTCTAATCTGATCCGGGCTTCGTAAAAGTCACGTAAACCTAAACTCAAAATATCCAATAGCTCTTTATGCATCCGGCGCGCTAACAGATCTGGTGTTTGAGCTACTTTAGTCGCTAATAGTGAATAAATACCATAAGCATTGACGCCCATCAACGGCTGGTAGAGCTTTAAAATGACTTTGAACTCTGTCGAACCGATATGGGCTTTAGTATTGACAACGTAACCATCCTTAGGCGACATCTGCCTTAATCCTTCACTCATCGCCTAACATCCCCCTACTACTTACTTTTTTCGTTGTCACGTGCCATCAAGTCTTGCAATTCCTTTGCAAAAGATGCCATATCTTTAAATTCACGATAGACGCTAGCAAATCTGATATAGGCGATATCATCGACATTTGCTAAGATCTCCATCACATATTCACCGATCAATTGGCTGGAAACTTCATTACCTCCGACGGCACGGATCTTTGTTTCGACTTGATCGACGATATTTTGGATCTCATCCATTGCAACGGGTCGTTTTTCAGCCGCTCGCATGACACCCCGCAAAACTTTTTCACGATTAAATTCTTCTCTGGCACCATTTTTCTTAATAACTAATAGTGGCGCTGCTTCTACTCTTTCAAATGTAGTAAAACGGAAACCACAATTTTCACATTCCCGCCGGCGCCGAATGGCATGTCCATTGTCGGCGGGACGGCTATCCACTACACGTGATCCATTTTGATGACAATTTGGACACTTCATAATCTTTACCTCGCTGCCTAATTTTCGATTAAATTATTTATCTCTAGCCATTTTATCACTTGCGCTTGCGTTTCTTCAACTGTTCCCGAACTATCTACTGTAATTGTAGCCAATTTTCGCCTTTTTTCAGCAGACATCTGACTAGTGATCCGCTCAAGTGCCGCCTCTTCACTCAAATGATCGCGTTCTATGATCCGTTTTAATTGGACTGCTTTAGGAACTTCAACATTGATAACTGCATCACAATGATCTGCATAACCATTTTCAAATAATAAAGCGGCATCGATCACAACTACTTTACAGCCTTTTTGCTCAGCTAAGGTCAGCTGTTTTTCATATTCAGCTCTGATCAATGGCTGCATGATCTGGTCTAGTTGAGCTAATTTCTTAGGATCACTAAAGACTATCTTACCGAGCTTAGCCCGATCTAAAGTCTGATCAGTTTGGATGATCTGAGGTCCAAATGTTTTTTGTAGTTCAGCTAGACCAGGAGTCGCTGGTTCAACGACTTTTCGGGCGATCACATCAGCATCGAGGATCTTAAAACCTAATGTTTGTAAAAAATTGCTGATCGTCGTTTTGCCCATTCCGATCCCGCCAGTCAAGCCTAAAATATATGTCATTTTACCACCTGCTGGCAATGCGGACAAAAATGCGTGCCCCGTTGTCCCACAATGATCTTTTGGATCTTTGTACCACAACGTTTGCACGGCTCATTGGTTCGCCCATAAACATCTAGTTCAAATTGAAAAGCGCCCGTTTTTTGGAAAGCATCCGTGTAACTTCTGATCGTTGTTCCACCAGCTTTGATCGCTTTAGCTAATTCAGTGATGATATTATCATGCAGTGTCGATGCTTGTTCTAAGGTCAATTTTTGACATGACGTCTCAGGATGGATCTTACTTTGCCACAATACCTCATCAACATAGATATTGCCTAGCCCAGTGACCAAGGTCTGATCAAGTAAGGCAGTCTTGATATTTTTCTTCTTTTTTTGTAGCTTTTGATAAAAATCAGCAACTTTAAAAGTTTCATCTACTGGCTCAGGCCCCAATTTGGCCAAACCAGGCAGCTTTTCTTCACTGCCCGTTTTGACTAATTGCATCCGCCCAAATTTACGGACATCGTTATAGCGCAACTGACGGCCATCGGCTAGATAAAAGATGACATGTGTGTGCTTATCGACTGGATCAATCGCTTCTTTGACATAAAACTTACCTTCCATGCGCAAATGGGAGACGACGGTAAGATCATTTGAAAATCTAAAGAGCAAATACTTCCCCCGACGTTGGATCTTTTCAAGTGTTTGATCTTTTAATTTATCTCTAAAATCGTCAGCATCACCAACGATCATCTTAGGATATAAAACTTCGACTCGTGCGATCTTTTGGCCTAAAACTAATTTTTCCAAACCGCGACGAACTGTCTCTACTTCTGGTAACTCTGGCATTTTTTCACCTCATCTTATATTATTTAGTTTCAAACCACGTCTTACCACTAGCACTTTCGACCTTCAATGGGACCGAAAGTTCAACAGCCGAATCCATGATCTTTGGTACCAACTCTTTTAATTTAGGGATCTCTGCTTTAGGTGCTTCAAAGATCAACTCATCGTGTACTTGTAACAACATCTTGGCTTCTAAGCCCGCATCTTTTAAGGCTTGTTGCATATTGATCATTGCAACTTTGATGATATCAGCTGCACTCCCTTGGATCGGAGTATTCATCGCAGTCCGTTCCGCAAATGAGCGCAAGTTGTAATTTCTGCTCTTGATATCTGGAAGATACCGCCGACGATGGAAAAGTGTTTCAACATAGCCTTTTTGGCGCGCGCTCTCAATGATATCTTGCATGTATCGATGGACTCCAGGAAATGAGGCTAGATACGTCTCCATAAATTCTTTTGCCTGCTTACGCGTACTTCCGATACTTTGGGCCAAACCAAAATCACTGATCCCATAAACGATCCCGAAGTTGACCGCTTTAGCTTGGCGACGCATATTAGCCGTAACTTCACTTGGATCGTCTAGTCCAAAAATACGCATCGCAGTATTAGCGTGAATATCAAAATCATCCTTGAAAGCTTGTTGCATATGTGGATCCTTTGAAATATGGGCTAAGACCCGTAACTCGATCTGAGAATAGTCAGAAGCAAAGATCTCCCAATCTGGATGACTTGGTACAAAAGCTTGCCGGATCTTACGCCCTTCTTCTAAACGAACGGGGATGTTTTGCAAATTAGGATCAACTGATGATAAACGACCCGTTGCCGTTAAAGTTTGTGTATAACGTGTGTGGACCTTACCATCAGCTGCGATAACTTTTAATAAGCCTTCAACATAGGTCGATTGTAATTTAGCTAATTGACGGTAAGCTAAAATATCATCGATGATCGGTGACATCCCACGTAATTTTTCTAAGACATCTACAGCCGTTGAGTAACCTGTTTTAGTCTTTTTGACGACCGGCAATTTTAATTTTTCAAACAAGATCACCCCAAGTTGCTTAGGTGAATTGATATTGAATTTCTCACCAGCTTCGTTATAGATCTGTTGTTCTAACTCACTCAAACGTTCCTTAAATTCACTTTGCATGATATCTAAGCGTTCACGGTCGACTTTGATCCCAGCGATCTCCATCTGCGCTAAGACTAAAGAAAGTGGGCGTTCGATCTCAAAATAAAGATCTTCTTGCTCATTTTCAGCTAGCTCTTTCATCAACTTATCTTCTAGATCTGAGATAGCTTTTAGTTTATGCGCTAAATGCTCAAAATATGTCGTATCATCGGCTGGGACTTTGCGCTTGGCCCCTTTTCCATAGACTTCTTCATCAGTCAAAACATCGAAGTGATCATGGCGCTTGGCTAAATTACCCAGATCATTGCTGTTATCACTTGTATTTAGCAGATATGAGACTAAAAGTAAGTCAAAATTGATATTTTTTAGTTCAATATCTAGACGCTCTAGAGCTACATAGGTCTGTTTACCATCAAACACATCAACTTCGATCGCTGGATCTTCCAGCAACTGCTTTAGTTTGGGTAACTTCAAAAGCTCAACATCTCTAGCTGCGTAGTATCGGTCGTCGATCTTAAGACCAAAGCCCCAAAAGTCAGCCGTATGGTAATTATCATCGCTTAGTTCAAGATAAAAGCTGATATCAGAATCTTTATCATAAACTAACTTTTCGACTTTAGCTTCATCCAAAGTCTCGACCTTTAATTTACTCAAAGTAGATCCTGCACTGATATCGTCGTTCGAATTAGCTTGTAATTGAGCGATAAAACTCTTAAAATCCATCTCTTCAAAGAACTTGAGCTGATCTTCTTTTTTAGCGCCTGGCCAAGCTGTCTGTGCTAAAGTGAGTGCTACTGGAGCATCTTTTCTGATCGTTGCAAGATCTTTACACTGAAATGCGATCTCTTTATCATTGATCAAGTTTTCCTTTAACTTGGACTTTTTCATCGCTTCAATGTTTTCATAGATCCCTTCGATCGTGTCGTATTGTTTTAAAAGTTTGATCGCTGTCTTTTCACCGACTTTAGTCACCCCAGGGTAGTTATCTGAGCTATCACCCGTCAACCCCTTCATATCAACGATCTGTGCTGGTTGCAAGCCGTATTTTTCGACCACATGAGCTGGCGTATACTCTTCGATCTCAGTTACCCCTTTGATCGTCACCGCAACCGTCGTCTTGTCAGTTGTCAACTGGGTCAGATCTCGGTCACCCGTTACGATCGTGACTTGATACCCCGCTTTCTCTGCTTGAGCTGCCATCGTCCCGATAATATCATCAGCTTCATATTCTGGTAATTCATAGTGTTTGATCCCATAAGCATCGAGCAATTCTCTAATGTAAGGAAACTGTTCTGACAATTCAGTCGGGGTCTTGGAACGTCCACCTTTGTAATCAGCATAAGCTTTCGTTCTAAAAGTCACTTTACCAGCATCGAAAGCAACTAAAACATTACTCGGTAAAACATCACCCAAGATCTTGTCTAACATCAATTTAAAGCCATAGATCGCATTAGTATGCAGCCCAGCATGATTGACAAAGCGCTCTAATTGGTTGTGGAGAGCAAAGAAGGCTCTAAAAGCCACACTATTACCATCCACTAATAACATTTTCTTATCTTCTGCCATATCGATCCGTCCTCTTATCTAGTTTCTTTTATTTTAACAAATTTTGCATAGAAATAAAAAAAGCCTCTCCGAAAAGTCGAAGAGACTCGGTTGACTAGTCGCGGTTGCCACCAGCACCGGTAAAGATATTCAACAAGAAGATAAAGATGTTGATAAAATCTAAGTAGAGCTGTAAAGCACCCATCAAGGCCAAATTATTAACATTTACTTGTGAGCCCATTTGAAGATACATTTGACGTAAACGTTGGGTATCCCAAGCTGTTAAGCCAGCAAAGATCACTAGGCCGATAAAAGAAAAGACATAAGTGATCATTGGACTTTGCAAGAACAAGTTGATCAACGATACGATGATAAACGCGATCAAAGCAGCCCGAGCTTGACGGCCGATCCCTGAGAGATCTTTTTTAGTTGTTGATCCCATAAAGGATAAAACAGCAAACATCACAAAGGCAGAAACAAAAGCACTTGTAATGTTTTGGGCAGTATAGACGATGAAGATCCCACTAAAGAGTAGACCTTCCAAGCCTGCAAAGACAAACAGACCTAAAGCACTGACTAATGGTGAACGTTGTGACTTAAGCGATGACATGGAGTAAGCCAAAACTAATTGGACCCCAAAGACTGCAAATAAGGCGATCGGATTACTCATAAATCGGATCACAGTTGGGCTAAACGAACCAAAGAAAGCCGTTAGCGCCGAAACTGCCACTGCAGCACTCATATACCCATACATCTTAGTAAAAAAACTATTCAAGCCGGCATTACTATTACCGTAAACTTCGGGATTGTTATTCATAAAATTCTCCTTCTTTCGATCATAAATGTAGCTAATCTTGCTGACGCGGAGGCCGAGCCATGACAACTGAATCTAAAACGCGTTCATTTTGACGGTTACTACCCTCAACTGAGATCATCACAACCTCTTTCATCATATCAACTTTGATCACTTCAAAACTGAATGTGACGATCTCATCATGATAGACTGGTCGAATGAAGTTAGCTGAAAAATTCACCACTTCACTCCCAGGTCCGGGTAATAATTTTGAGACCGAGCTCGTAATGATCCCACTCAACAACACTGGGGGTACAACTGGACCAGCATGTCCTAATTTTTGCGCATATTCATTTTGAATATACAGTGGGTTATTATCGTTAGTCAGTCCCAAATAGATCAACAGATCTCGTTCTGAGATACTTTCCGTTACAGTCAATGAATCGCCTTCTTTGATCTCAGCGATCGTTTTGCCCTGCCGATGCACATCATCAGGCATATAGCTTCACCTTCCTCTAAGTGGTCTGCCTTAATGATAGCATACCACTTCTTTTTGCTCAATCGTTAGGTCTAGATCAAAATACCTAGATTTAGTAATAATTATTGTTTCAACGTACTATATTGGGTACAATATAATAAAAATTTAAAAATTGGAGTGATATGATGTGTTTAAAACGCGATTTTAGCATACATTGGAAAAATTATTTGATCCTCTTTTTAGTGGTCGAACTTTCACTTGAAATCGGTGTTATCCCTCTCTTTAATGCGTGGGCTTCGCTACTATTGAATTTAGGTGCGATCCCCTATTTATCTTATACCAATGCTCTTTCACTCGTTACGAGCCATCCTTATATCACCTTAGGTCTACTTTTGGAATTGGTCATTTTGATCATTTGTGTCTTTGGACAATTTGCACTCATCCTAAACGGTGTTGTTCGGATAAGACAAGATGAATTCAGCTTTCGAGCGATCTTAAAAGACACTGCCCAGCAACTACGCCAGCTCGACCCACTAGGGATCTTCTTTTTTGCCGGCTATTTCTTATTGATCGTGCCCTTTAGTGGGATCTTCTTTAATTCGCCGCTTTTGAGTAAAGTAGTCATCCCTGAATTTATCTTGGATTTTCTCTTACAAAAGCCCCTTTATGCAACTTTGATCAGTATTTTTTATTTAGCGATCTTTATTTTTAGCATCCGCTTGCTCTTTGTTTTACCCCTGATGCTTTTTGAAAAAGTCAAGATCAAAACAGCTCTCGTGCAGAGTTGGCAACTGACTAAAAACAAGTTTTGGGCTTATACGCTAAAACTCCTAAAGATCTCACTTATTGCGCTTATCACCAACTTAGGGCTGATCGGTATTTTATATTCGATCCAGCTTGGACTTGATCAGACTTCTCCGTTGAGTGCACTTATTGGTGGAAGTATCAATGTCACCTTACTGCAGATCGGCTCATTTTTGATCTCTGTCTGGGCTAGCGTGGCTCTTTTGCAACTCATTTTACCAGCTAACGTTACTTTAGCGACCTACAAAAGCACTAAAAAAAGTTGGTTAAGCAAGATAGCTAAGCCATTGTTTGCTTTATTTGCACTTGGAGCTCTTTTAGGTAACGGGGTCTATTTAGTTCATTTAGGCCAAACACCATTGATCATCTCACATCGTGGAGTCGATGCCCAAAACGGTGTCCAAAATACGATCCCTGCTCTACGTAAGACTGCCCAAGCCAAACCAAATTACATCGAGATCGATATCCAAGAAACCAAAGACCATAAATTTGTCGTCATGCACGATGAAAATCTAAAACAACTCGCCGATCTTGATACTAGCCCTCAAGAGTTGACACTAGCACAACTAACTGATTTGACCGTACACGAAAATGGCTATCAAGCTAAGATCCCTAGTTTTGATGAGTATTTGAGCGTTGCCAAACAATACGAGCAAAAACTATTAGTCGAGATCAAGACAACCAGACGTGATTCAAAAAATATGTTAAAGAATTTCTTTGACACATATGGTGCTACTCTCAAACAAAATAAACATGAGCTACAATCACTTGACTATAAAGTTATCACTAGTGCTAAAAAATATGCTCCTACGCTAAATGCCTACTATATCCTACCGTATAATTTCATCTTTCCACAAACACCAGCTAATGGATACACGATGGAAAAAACAACTTTAAACGACTCCTTTGTCACCCAAGCTAAAATCAGCTTTAAACAAGTTTATTCTTGGACTGTCAATAGCGAAGAAGATCTAAAAAATGCAGCCTTTTTGGATGTAGATGGGATCATCACCGATAATGTCACTGAAGCAAAACGTGTCTACCACGACTTCAATGCTAATACCAGTTATGCTAAACGTTTGTTAGACTCTATCATTCTCTTACCTGAATGACAAAAGCCTCACTATGATGCGATCTTTTGCATCATAGTGAGGCCTTTGTCATTATACGGCACTATTATTGTCTTGCACTCTTTTATTAGTTATTATTCAAGCTAAGATCGCTCAATAATTTTTCATAGGCATATTCATACTTTTGAATATCACCTGCACCCATGAAGACAACGACATCATCATGGTAATCAAGTAATGGTGACATGTTATCTAAAGCTAAAACTTCGCCACCCTTAGTGATCTTTTCACCTAGATCTTTGGCAGAAACTTTACCGTCATGTTCACGGATCGAACTAAAAATATCGGTCAAATAGACTTTATCGGCTAGATCTAAACTCTTAGCAAATTCATCCATCAATGCGACTGTCCGACTGAAAGTATGCGGTTGAAAGACTGCGATGATCTTCTTATCTGGATACTGTTGTCGCGCAGCATCCAAAGTCGCAGTGATCTCAGATGGATGGTGAGCATAGTCATCAATGATCACCATGTCAGCAACGCGCTTTTCAGTAAAACGACGCTTGACTCCTTTGAAAGTCAATAATTCTTTTTTGATCTCTTCTTGATCGACTTTTTCCATGTGCGAAACAGCGATAACAGCTAGACTGTTCAAGATGTTATGCTTACCAAACATTGGGATCTCGTAGTTACCTAGATATTCATCATGTAAATAGACATCAAAAGTTGAGCCCTTAGTCGTACGTTTGATATTTTCAGCCCGCACATCATCATTAGCTTCAGTCCCATAGTAATATACTGGTACATCTGCTTTTAGTTTACGAAGATATTTATCTTCACCCCAGACAAAGAGTCCTTTTTTAGTTTGCTTAGCCAATGTTTCAAAGGCATCACAAACATCTTCGATCCCGGTGAAATAATCAGGGTGATCAAAGTCGATATTGGTCATGATCGTGTAGTCTGGATGGTATGCCACAAAATGGCGACGATATTCATCAGCTTCAAATACGAAGAAACGTGCATCAGGGATCCCCTTACCTGAACCATCTCCGACCAAATAACTTGTTGGTGAGACTCCACTTAAAACATGTGCCAACAAGCCTGAAGTACTCGTCTTACCATGGGCACCAGCGACCCCAATACTTGTCGTCTCTTCGATCAACATCTCGACAACTTCAGGATAACGCATGACTTTTAAGCCTAATTCATGTGCTTTTTTGATCTCTTCTTGATCATCGCCAAAAGCATTACCAGCAACGATCGTCATCTTGTCATGGATATTTTTTTCGTCAAATGGGAAAATCTCAATTCCAGCCTGTTCTAAGCCACGTTGTGTAAATGTGTATTTTTCAATATCTGAACCGGCAACTTTACAACCCTTGTCGTTTAAAATAAGGGCTAACGCACTCATCCCCGTCCCCTTGATGCCTACAAAAAAATATGTGGTGTCCATATTCATGGTAAATATCCTCTTTTCTTAATTAACAATTAAGCTAAGTTTACCATAGATCACAAACCTTTTTAAAGTCATAGCCATACAAAAAAGCCGATCAAAATTTTGATCAGCTCATTTCTTATGCTTGTTCCTTGAGTGCACCGACAAATTCGATTATCGCATGCATTTGTTCTTTAGTCTCCGTATTGAAAATATAGCCAACATCTCCCATGATCTCAGCAAACACTCCTGGTACATGTTGGATCTCTTTTAACTCATCTGCATATTTTTGTTTGATCTCAGCTAGATCATGGCGATAATCTAGCTTGTTACTTCGCGAAATATAGACACTGTAATACGGACAAGTACTATCTCCATAGAATTTATTTTCTTTAACTAAATGAGCATACTCTTCAAATAAGCTCAACTGATGAGCATGGTTCATCAGATCGATCGAAGGCCCACCCGGGGGACGGCAATTGATCTCTAAGGCGTAGAGCTTGTTATCCGCTGTTCTAAAGAACTCGAAGTGGAAAAATCTTTCCCGGATATCAAAGGCAGTCACACTTTTCATTCCTAACTCATAAAGATCTTTGTCAATGTCACGTGTCTCATAAAAATACATGTCACCCGTGCGATGGACCGTATCTAAAGCAGGCTCTTGGTAAACGAGTGAGGAATAAAAAACAACACGTCCATTTTGATCTGTCAGACCATCAAAAGTTATGATGTCGCCTTCGATGAATTCTTCCATAAAATAAGTCACATCAAGAGTACGTTTGGTCAAAAAATCAGCAAAGTCTTCGGGAGTATTGATCTTATACGTGTCACTAGCTCCGACTCCAGAATCGGGTTTAACGATCACTGGATAACCGAATTGTTCTAGCAAATGCCAGCCTTCCTCTGCGGTCTGAAAAACTTTTCCCAGTGCAACTGGAATATCATGATCAAAAAAGACTTGTTTCATCTTTGACTTATACTTGATCTTATCCATCTCATCACTCTTATAGCCTGGGATATTAAAATCTGTCCGCAATTTAGCATCCTGAAATAGCCAATATTCATTATGTGATTCCAAGCGATCGATCTTACCGTATTTAAACGCAAAGTACGCTACTGCTCGATACATCTGATCATAGTCTTCCATATCATCGACTCTGTAGTACTCACACAACGCATTGCGCAAACTTGGTGTCAACTCATCGTAGGCTTTATCCCCGATCCCCAATGTTGTGATCCCATTATTGCTAAGACTCACTGAAAATTGCTCAAAATTTTCAGGAAAATGGGGCGAAATAACAATAAAATTCATTATACCTTGTCCCTTCTACTCAAATTTGGCCCGTTTCGGATAATTTACTTAAATAATATGGCATCTGTTTTTTCCACCAGACCCAGTCATGAGAAACATCTTCTCCCCAGTAATCAAACCAGCCTGGGATCTGCTTAGCCTTAAAAACTGCTTCAAGTTTGCGGGTCTCATCAACTTCTTCCCAAGGTCCTAGACCTGTACAGATGATATAAGTATTTTGACGATATTTTTCCAAAAACCATGGATCAGCTAAATTCCACAGATAATCAGTCGGTGAATTGTAGTAAACTAGTTCATCAGCACCATAATCACCTACAACAAACCGCAGATCATATAGCCCACTTAACGAAATGACGGTATCAAAGATCTCAGGAAATTTGAGCCCAAAATTCATCGCATGATATGCCCCCATTGAACAACCAGTTACCATCAGACTTTTGTCCCATTGGGTCTTGTCATAGATCAGTGGTACTAATTCTTCAACGATAAAGCGCTCATAAGCCATATGCGCCAAGGCACGATCATGAGGACTCTTCTCATTAGCCTCAAAAGCTTCATTATCGAATGAATCTGGAGTAAAAAAGCGCACCTGACCACTATCTATCCAAGGACGACACGCTGCGATCATCCCAAAATCACCATATTCATTATGACTACCACCAGAAGCAGGAAAAACTAAGATCGGTCTCCCCGCATGACCATAAACATTAAAATTCATCGAACGTCCTAAAACTTTACTATGTAACTGACATTCCTCAAAATGCATGTAATTTTCCTCCACTTTACCTTAGTCACTTCAAGCGATAATATCACTTAAGACACCAAAATAAATTTCATTTTACCCAGTGTTAACTAACTTTTATTTAATTTTTTGTTAATATTAACACAAATTTTAACTAATGTGAATACTGTTTTTATCATTTTATTTTTATATAAATAAAATTTTGATCATAGCTGGACAAAAAGTTTTTTTCAGTATATCTTGGTCATATATGCAAGAAATTGGGAAAGGAACAGCTATATCATGCCTCAAAACAGTTACTATCTCGAGCTACGGACTCACTATCTATTTGTGCCTTATTTTTCAAACGAGCGCAGGATCCGAGTACTACTTCCCCGAGATTATTTTCAAAATGATCGTCATTATCCTGTTTTATATATGCACGATGGGCAAAATGTTTTCTACAGTCGCGAAGCATTTTCAGGTTATTCGTGGAAGGTCATTCCCTTGATCAAACAACATCTCGAACTACCACAAATGATCATTGTCGGGATCGACAATAGCGATGAACACCGCCTCGATGAATATTCACCTTGGAAGACTGAATTTCAAACACCAGATGGTACAGGTAATTTTGGAGGCATAGGTCGAGCTTATGTTGACTGGCTAGTAGATACTGTCAAGCCATTTATCGATAAAAAATATCGTACATTACCTCAACGTGAAACCACATTACTAGCTGGAAGTTCAATGGGTGGCTATATCACAGCCTATGCTGGCTCACTATACCCTGAGATCTTTGGCAATTTAGGTGTTTTTTCTAGCGCCGCCTGGTTGAACCAAGCAAAATTCACGCAGTTTATCGCTTCTCATCCCTTGCTGCCTAGCAATAAGGTCTATATTCAAACAGGAGCTAGCGAAAATGATGCTGGTGATGATGAAGTTTTGGCGCCCGAAAAGCAGGCCCAAGCCTATATCAATGAGGCCTTGCGCTACTATCAGACGCTTTTACGGACAGGGCATTCGATGGATAATATCTCACTAAATATTTTTGCAGCTGAATCCCATAGTGAATTTTACTGGGCTAAACATTTCCCAGAATTTTTAAATTTTGTATTTAACGAATAACAGTATAAAAAAAGACTGAGTATTCCTCAGTCTCAGAACAAAGGCAAACCTCATTATATTTACTGAGCGTTTGTCTTTTTATTATACACTGCGCAATTTATCCAAGCCTTCTTGAGTCAAAAAGACCTTCCGTGGCTTAGCACCATGCGCTGGCGAAATATATTGTTTAGCTTCAAGATCATCGATGATCGCCGCAGCTCGATTATAGCCGATCGAAAAGACTCGTTGCAACTTGGACGTTGAGATCGTCTCTTCATTAACGATATAGTCTAGCACTCGAGGTAAAAGATCATCTTGTTTTTCTGATTCTACAGCATGCTTTTTCAAGCTATCGGGATCAAAAGCGTACTTAGGCTTACCTTGCTGTCTAACAAAATCCGTCACCGCATCGACCTCATCTTCAATATAAGTCCCTTGCAAACGAGTCGGTTGCCCCGAACCATTGCCTAAATAGAGCATGTCGCCACGACCTAAAAGGCGTTCTGCTCCTGCAGTATCCAGGATCGTTCGTGAATCGACTTGACTTGAGACCATAAATGCGATCCGAGTCGGAATATTATTTTTGATCGTTCCCGTCAAAACATCTACACTTGGTCGTTGTGTCGCAACTAATAAGTGGATCCCAGCTGCTCTAGCTTTTTGAGTGATCCGAGCAATATGATCTTGGACCTCAGACGAAGCTGCCATCATAAGGTCAGCTAATTCATCGATCACTACCACGATGTATGGCAATTGCAGAGCATATTCACCTGCTGCCCTAGCTTTTTCATTATAAGCCTCTAAGTTGCGAGCTCCTGCAGCAGCCAAACGTTGATATCTCTCTTCCATCTCATTTACGAGCCATTTCAACGCGGCTGAAGCTGCTTTAGCGTCAGAGATCACTGGCGCTAATAAATGGGGCAGATCATGGTAAGGCGCCATCTCTACTGCTTTAGGATCGATCAAGACCAACTTCACTTCACTAGGCGAAGCTTTATAGAGCAATGAAACGAGCAGACTATTGATAAAGACCGATTTTCCCGAACCGGTAGCCCCTGCGATCAAGCCATGAGGCATTTTTTGTAAGTCTGTGATCTGGGGCTTTCCAAACAGATCGACTCCTAGAGCTACTGTCAATGGTGAAGAAGCTTCTTGGAATTTATCTGAACGCAAGACTTCAGATAACATAACTGGGCGTGAAGTTTTATTAGGGATCTCGATCCCAACACTACTTTTACCTGGGATCGGTGCCTCGATCCGAATGTCTTTAGCAGCCAATGCAAGTTTGAGATCATCATTTAAATTGGTGATCTTATTGACCTTGACTCCCCGCCCTAAAGTCAATTCAAATTGCGTAACGGTCGGACCAATAGTCCAATCACTAACAGTTGCATCAACATGAAAAGCCTTGAGCGTCTCATTTAACGTTTGGACCTGACTTTTGACCCAATCATCTAATGCAGGATCATCATCGATCACTGGTGCAGGTAATAAACTGAGTGGTGGAAATTGATAATGCTTAGGTTCGTACTTAGGTGATGTCAGTTTGGCCGCCACAATTGGTTCTTCTTGCGTCAAAGAACTCTCATGCGCCAAGGCTGCTTTGAGCCCAGTCATTTTTTGAGACACAAATCCA
Source organism: uncultured Lactobacillus sp. (assembly GCA_910587695.1). Lineage (GTDB taxonomy): Bacteria > Bacillota > Bacilli > Lactobacillales > Lactobacillaceae > Ligilactobacillus. The sequence goes on along the minus strand of CAJUNC010000011.1, from coordinate 28,249 downwards.
GTAGCGACCTCACTAGTGAGGTCGACTTGTGGACCAAACTCTGAAGTCACTTGACTTTGGCTTACGCTCTTTGCCTCACTGTTAGCTTTGCTCGTACTTTGAGCACGCGTATCACTTACTGAACTTTGCAGCAAGCTAGTCGAACTTGTCGAATGGATCTGGCTCGTTGTATCGACCAAACTTTCACTAGTCGCTAAACTAGAGCTAGTTGTCTGACTGTCCGAAGCTAATGGCGGTGTTTTAATTTGTGATGATATAGTCGGGCGTTTAGGCAATTTAGCATCCGTACTATCAAGCCGACGACTTACCGTCAGATCGATCGCCTGGGTCCCTAGCAAAACAGTCCCTTCAAAGAGTAAATAATCCTCGGGAGCTTTCTTCAATGAGCGCACTAATTTATCGTAATCAGGGCGTTTCTTTACAACACGATCGACAACTAAAGAGCGCGGGACTTGTCTTGGACTAAAAGCCCGTGGAGTTTCATTTAAACGTTTACTTTGATTATTTGTCGCTGTTTTGGTCGGCTCTTTTTCAGTTTTGACTGGTACTTTAGTCTGAACCCGCGTTTTTATATCCGGGCGACGATTATTTCTGTAAAAGGCTGGTCCATCATAATGTTCCATGGTGTTCATCCTAACTGTCTGTCTAATTTACTTCTAAATTTATTATAGTAATTATTCAAAATAGAAAAAAGGTTTTTTACCACTTTTATAAAACTTTATGTAAAAAAACACCTAGGACCTATCATAGTCCCAGGTGAGATCTACTAACTAAGCTGTAAATAGCTTAGCTCCCTTTTCAAAATCAAAAGCTGTCTTAGCTTCGAATTCAGCGGGATCAAGAACTAAGATCCCGCGCTTTTTAGGAGCATTAGGCAATTCAAGCTCACGAGCAGCACAAACCATCCCATAGCTATCTATGCCACGCAATTTACCTGGCCAGATCATCGCACCATTTGGCATCATCGCACCAACTTTAGCAACGACTACATTTTGACCAGCTTCAATATTAGGCGCACCGCATACGATCTGCAACGTTTGATCATTATCGACTTCGATCTTAGCGATATGCAAATGATCTGAATCTGGATGTTCTGTCAATTCAGCTACATGGCCCACCACAAATTTAGGTTCATCATCAAAGACCAATTCAGGTTCAAACCCAGCTGTTTGTAAAGCTTGATTCAAAGCTTCTACTTGATCTTGATCCAAGAAGACTTGACCCTTAACAGCTAGATCATTCAAGATCTCACTGACATCAAAAAAGTTAAACCCTAAAGTTTCATTATTTTCGGTATTAAAAATACGAACGATCCGTCCTTTTTGTTCAGTTGCTTGCGCTGCTGCTTCAGGGCGCACCATCGTCAATAATACATCACCCATTTGGGTCGGATTATAGCTAGCAATTAACATTATTTGATACTTCCTTTGTTTTAGATATTGTTCAAGAAGTCTTCTACTTCTTTTTTCGTCTTACGATCTTTATTTACAAAACGAGCTTTTTCTTTGCCATCTTCATACACGACAAAACTTGGGATCCCCATGATCATCATTTCTTGGCAAAGATCGATATTTTCATCACGATCGACTAAGATAAATTTAAATTGTGAAAATTTTGCTTCGATCTCAGGCATTGCTGGTTTGATAAAGCGGCAATCTGGGCACCAGTCAGCGGTAAAGAATAATACATATTTCCCTGTGCTCAACTTTTCTTCTAATGCTTTTTTATCCATCTTTGCTAATTTTTCCATCTTAAATACCTCCAAGATAAATTACTTACTTTTTGTATATTATAACTTATCCTCTTAGCTTTTAAAATTTTTTTGCCTAAGCTTTGAAATGAGCTTCGAGTTTATAGATCGGTTGGCCTTTTTGGCTGAATTTTTCTTCATATTCAGTCATCACATTATCTTCAACATCTGGTGTCTGGTGAAGATCTAGCCACACCTGATCAAATACCATCCCATAATTGTTCAGACTCGTAAGTGAATATTCGAACAAGCCACGGTTATCAGTCTTGAATTCAAGATGACCATCAGCTCGCATAACTTCTTCATATTGAGCCAAAAAACTCTTATAGGTCAAGCGCCGTTTTTCATTACGGTTCTTAGGCCAAGGATCAGAAAAATTCAAATAGATCCCACTAACTTCATTTGGTTCAAAGAATTCAGTCAAACCACTTCCGTTAGCACATACTAACTGAAGATTAGGCAATTTGGCCTCGATCTGTTTTTTCAAAGCGATCCCTGTAGCAACTGTTTGCATTTCAAGACCGATAAAATTACGCTCAGGATATTTCTTGGCCATCTCAACGATAAAACGACCCTTCCCCATCCCGATCTCGATATATAGTGGTCGTTCTTTTTCAAAACGACTTTGCCATTTACCACGTAAAGCTGCCGGATCAGTTACGACATATTGTGGGTTTTCTTGGATCAAGGGCTTAGCCCAAGCTTTATTTCGTAAACGCATGATAAATTGCTATGTAGTTAATACATAGACTTCCTTTCAACTAAAATTCACTAAATAAGGGACAAAAGGTTTTTGATGCCTTTTATCCCCATCAATTTTAAATATGATTTTGCTTCTTGATTACTTGATTAAGCTTGATAATGTCTTGGTTCATTTCATGGAAATGACCACGCTGGTAGTTGTGTTTGATAACCAACAAAAGATTCATGACCGCATACCAATAAATGCGTTTCATCATATCTGGTGACGGTTCTTTTTTTGCATACCGCGTCAACCATTGCTTCCAGTCTTTGCGTGGGACATATTGACACATTAACATGCTAAGGTCTAAAGCTGGATCAGCCAACTTAACGGCTTCCCAATCTACTAGATATAGCTGTCCTGTCTCAGATAAGAGCCAGTTTTTATGATTTAAATCGCCATGACATACTTCGTAATTCGAGCGTTCAAGTTGCGGCTGGTTTGCCTTCAATCGCGACGCTGCTTCGGATAATAGTGGATGCTCGCGTAATTCAGAACTCAAACCATTAAAATACTGTGCTAACAGATCAGCAGGCGTGTACGTCTTGCCTCCGACCCGTAACAGCATCTTTTTTAAGAGTTTAGAACCATGCATCCGAGCTAATAATTCCGAGACTTGGAGCGAACACATCTCTTCACGTTTTAGCGAACGACCATTCAACCACTCTTGAGCAGTCAAAGTATCACCTGAGACCGTCCGCTTTGACCAGATCAAGCGAGGAACGATCTCTTCTAATGAAAGAGCCGCCAAAAACGGCGAAGTGTTACGCTTGATAAAGATGCGTTCATCGTTATTCACCGCCATATAAGCAGTGCCAGTGTCGCCATCGATCGGTAAGATCTCCCAGCCATGTTCCAAATTGAAATCCATCTGGGGCTCTCCTTTTGAAAATATCGATAACTAAAATAAGTCTACAAAGAACTAGGCTCAGTGTCAAGCTCTTTTTGCTAAGCGTCCCTTAAGATAAGGCCGAGTCAATAATACGATCACAAGCACTAAAACACCTAAAAATTCGAGACTAAATAAACTATTTTGTAACTGTATCCAGCTAACTAAAGTAAAGATCACCGCGATCGCAAACAACAACTGCTCTAACATTTTTTGAAATGCTTTTTGTTTATCCTCTAGATCCAATGGATAGATATGCATAAAAACTACTTCATCATAGTGATGATACAAAGAAAACAATTGAAATCCAAGTAAATAGATAAATAATACTGCTAAAGCTAAGGCTAACCACGGTTCAGTGATGAAATACAAGATAACAGCACCCAACACCGTTAACCGTAATACTAAGCCACTTGTTTCGCCATTACGTACCAAGGCCCGCCAATAAAGGTAAGTAAAACTTCCGTCAGGCTTAGCTCGTGGTAACAGATGATCCAAATAGCGACGCCGTTTGGCCGCGACTTGCAAATTAGGCACATCGGTAAAGAGCGCAAAGAAACGATATAACTGCAACATTCTTGCATTTTCGATCCGAATAGCCGCTTCCCAGTTAAATACAGCTTGTGTTGTAAGGGCTTTTTTTGACTTATCAACATAACCCGTCAAAATCGCGGCCACTAATAACAGATATAATGGATCTAAATAAAGACTTACTCCTAATAAAAGACCACAAAAGCCAACATCTAAGGACCATTTCCATCGTCTACTAGCAAATTGAGCTTGATAAAGTCCTAATAGTTGCCGATCTAGTTGTAAATATTTCAATACTAATAGTAACAGCCATAAAAAGATGAGCTGGACCACTGTCAATTTAGCCGCAACAAGCAAGAATGGCATCAAAGCCAACATCACTAACGTATCAAAAATCCAAGCAAAAACTAACGATGTCTGTAAAGCTTTTTGTAAATATTGTCCCATTTCAGCTTGTCGAGGTGAAATAAATACGATATCAGCTGATTTTAACAACGTTGCCAGCCGTCCAACTTGTAAGCTTATGACTAAAATAAGTAACACCAACGGTTTAGCATACCAGATCTCTTCTTGGGTCGGAAGGGCTTTGATATAATTTGAATAGCTCAAAGCCAAGCCACCTAAGATGAAAAGTAACGCTAAGATGAAGTGGTCATTTAATACATAGCGTAAATACTTAAACATCTGCTTTTGATGAGTTTTTTGGCGCATTTTCCACAGATCAAGCATGCTTTTCACCTGCCCCTGTGAGCTTTAGATAGATCGTCATTAAAGAAGCTGTCTCATCACCAAACTGTGTCCGCAGACTTGCTAGATCACCCTTAGCAGTTACTTGCCCTTGGTCGATCATTACAAAACGGTCACAGTATTCCTGAGCTGTGCTCAAAACATGCGTCGACATCAAAACGGCTGCTCCAGCTTGCTTTTTTTGATCGATCAAGTCCAAGAGATCTTGGGTCGCTAAAGGATCAAGCCCCAAAAATGGTTCGTCGATGATATAAAGTTTAGCCTCAGTCATAAAGGCACAAACGATCATCACCTTTTGTTTCATTCCCTTGGAGAAATTAGCTGGAAACCAATCCAATTTATTTTCTAATCTAAAGAGCGCAAGTAATTTTTTGGCGCGTTGCCAAGCACTTTTAGCTTCTAATCCATAAGCCATGATCGTTAACTCGATATGCTCACGTAAAGTCAATTCTTCATATAAGATCGGTGTCTCAGGAATATAAGCCATTTTTTGCTTGTATGTTTTAGGATCTGTTTTTAGTGTCACGCCATCTAAAGTTATCTTTCCCTTCTGTGGTCGCAACAATCCAATGATATGCTTGATGGTCGTAGATTTACCAGCCCCGTTCAAGCCGATCAAACCGACTAATTCACCGGCTTTGACCTTGAATGAAACATCTTTTAGAACTGGAACACGTGAATAACCACCGACTAATTTTTCAACTTCTAATGTCATCTAAATTACCTACTTTATCTAAATTTTGGCGAGATCATAGCCTATTTTATCAGCTGCTGTGATCTTACGTGCACGCAGGCAAGGAGCTTCATATGCGATCACATTAGCGAAAATATCATGTGTGACCTCACTACCCGATCGTGCCTAAAGTTTTACTTGATCTTGAGAGTAACTTTGATCATACGCAGTGGTCAAGGCCATGGTCTTTTGGCGTGCTTGCATCAACTCAAGATCCAAATCATTATACATTATACCGCTTTGCATTTATGTGTTTTTTCCCAATATGATCTTTCTTTATTATTTCCTTTTAACATTTAGTTTACAACAATTAGGCTCAGATAGTGTATACTAAAAGCAGATTTAAAATTTTTGAAAGAAGGTTTTTATATGACAGACTGTATCTTTTGCAAAATCATCACCGGGGAGATCCCAAGTGTGACCGTCTATGAAGACGATAAAGTCAAAGCCTTTTTAGATATCTCACAAGCAACTCCAGGTCACACATTGGTAGTGCCTAAAAAGCACGTCGCTGATCTCTTTGAATACGATGAACGATTAGCCAGTGATGTTTTTAGTCGCTTACCTAAGATCGCGCGTGCAGTCAAAGCATCCGACCCAACGATCAAGGGACTAAACATCGTCAATAACAACGGTGAAGTCGCTTATCAAACGGTCTTTCATTCACATATCCATCTCTTACCACGTTACAGCAATGAAGATGGATTTGAAATGACCTTTGCCGATAATTCTGCTGACTACACACCAGAAAAATTACAAGCGATCGCAAATAAGATCGCAGAGCAGATAAAGGACTGAAAAAAATGAAAAAATTTTTGTGGACTTTGACCATTACTGGCGCTCTTGGTGCCTATGCTTATAGTAAGCGTGATGAGATCTTAAAATATCTCACCAAAAAAATGATCGATTTTGATCAAACTGTAGAGCAAACAACGGATTATCTTGCTAAAGTCGAAAAAGTCAAAGAAAATGCAGCTAAATTTTCAGCAGAACTAAAAGCTTCTGAGCCTGTGATCAACAGTTTGAACCAAGAGATAAAAAACTACCGTGACCAAGTAGAACCCTTAGCCAAAGAGATCCAAGCTAAATTGCCTCAGCAAAATAATAGATTTTCTTAAAAATTATTAAAACATTGATAATTTAGGTGTGACTTGTGTTATATTAGAATTATTAAATTTCACGATTGGATGTGTAACATAATGAAAAAATGGTTTGCCGCTTTAGCCGGCGTCTTGTTGACTTTCACCTTAGCAGCTTGTTCATCTAAGACAGTTGCAACAACATCAGGTGGTAAGATCACCGAAAGCCAATACTACGACAGCATGAAAAAGACTACTTCAGGTAAGCAAGTCTTACAACAAATGATCTTAGATAAGATCTTAGAAGGCAAGTATGGTGATAAAGTCACTGATAAAGCCGTTAACAAAGAATACAATAAGTATAAAAAACAATATGGTTCTTCTTTCTCAACTGTTTTAGCGCAAAATGGTATGACAGCTTCAGCATTTAAGAAGAGCATTCGTTCTAACTTACTGCTACGTCAAGCTGTGATCGCTAATACTAAGATCACTAATGCCGACTTAAAGAAACAATGGAAGAGCTATGAACCAACGATCACAGTCGCACAGATCTTAGTATCTAAGAAAGAAGACGCTGATGCGATCATTGAAGAATTGAAAAAAGATGGCTCTTGGGACAACTTCAAGAAGTTAGCTAAAGAAAAATCGATCGATGAATCTACTAAGAATGATGGTGGTAAGTTACCTTCATTCAATAACATGGATACTTCTCTTGACAGTGACTTCAAGAAAGCTGCATTTGCTTTGAAACAAGGTGAATTCTCACAAGAACCTGTTAAGACAAGCTATGGTTACCATGTCATCTATAGTATCAAGAACCCTGGTAAAGGCAAAATGGCTGACCATACAAAAGAATTGAAAGATCAAATCATTGATGAAAAACTAAATGATTCAACTGCATTACAAAAGATCATTGCTAAAGAATTCAAAGAAGGTAATGTAAACATCAAAGACAGTGACTTGAAAGATGTCTTATCCGATTACATTTCTTCTTCATCTAGCTCAAGCTCAAAATAGGTTTTTATTTTCACGGCTACCTACGAAATGTAGGTAGCTTTTTTAGTATAAAAAAAGAAGCCTGATATAGCTTCTTTTGCGCTCAAACAGCTATCCCTGCAGCTTGTTTAGCTAGTTGATCAGCCCGTTCGTTGAATTTTACTCCAGTATGAGCTGAGATCTTTTGAAAATGGACCTGCAATCCATCTTTTGTGATAACTTGCTTAACAAATGTAGCATAACGTTTAGTAATATCTTGTTTGGCTTGCCAAGAACCATCTGCCCAGCTAGCGATCCCTTGGTAATCATGACAGATCGTAACTTCTTTCATTCCAAGCGATAATGCATACTTTAATGCATAGATCGTAGCTAACAATTCGCCTCCGACATTGCGTAAACGCAAGATCTCAGTATGCTTATCATCTCGGATCATTTGTTCATGAACACTTTTATCATCTTTTACTAGTACAAAAGCGCCCCCTACGATCGCCTTATCCGCATTAAAACTACCATCGACAAAAATACTTTCATTTGGTAAACTTTCAGTTGGACTTTGCCCCGCTAAAAATGCCTTGGCTTCCGCTTCAGTGGCAAAGCCCTTGAATACAGGTGCTTTGACTTTTTTAAGTGCTGTTTGGCATTTTGCCCAAGAGCGATAAATTTTACCCGTGTTTTTTATTGCATAAAAATGTTTTTTTGCCATATGACCTCATTGATCTTTCTTATCTATTTTGTAATGTAATTTTTCAATTTCATAGTTTAACACATGACTTTCAAAATTATCTAACTTGTAATTTAAATAATTCAAAGTTTTTTCGATCTCGCGCTTTTGTTGTTCCAATTTATCACGTTGTTCGACAAGTAATTGTTTTTGGGCAGCTCGCGTATCAGTTTTTAAGCGATATAGCTCAACAAATTCAACTAGTGCTTCGATCGATACTCCAGCTTTGCGCATGACCAAAATAAAGAATACCCAATTCAATTCATACTCTCCATAGTCACGATAACCACTCTCATTACGTGGGATCTCAGGTAGTAATCTCAATCTTTCCCAATAGCGCAAAGTCTCTTTGGTAATATCAAATTTTTCACTGACCTGTGCGATATTCATCATCTCTGTCCCCCTCTGTTTGTTGTAAAGTTTGCTCTAAGAACTTTGCTTTTTTAGCAAGCTCACGACAACTAGCTGTTATTTTAGCTAATGAACTTTCCAAAAATTGCTTTCGTGCTGGCTTAGCAGCTTTACCGAGTTGAGCCAATTTAACATATTCTTGTAAAAACTCCTTTGTCATATGTGCATTTAAAGCCATATCTACATACTCGATCCATAACTGGGCACTTTGATCATAGTGCTTTATGCCCTGTTCATCTCGTTTGACGGGGGGCAACAGACCAGCTTGCTCCCAATGTCTGATCTGATCTGTAGTTAAACCATACTTTCTAGCAACTTGTGTGATCAACATAAAATTCACTTCCTGATCTATAGTTCTCATCGTAACTATAAACCTTAAAGTGAACTATAAGGCAACTATTTTTGTTTAGGCTGATAGAAATTGCGTCCATCCATCCCAAAAATACGCTCTGAAAAATTTCCTGGCTCGGTATGATCTAAACTTTTCTTTAGCATTTGGATCGAAGCATCAAGATTATCTAATTGATGTAAAATGTCAGCCTCTAACAAATGTGGTTGCACTGGAGAACCATACTCCAATAATCCATGGTGTGCTAAGATCATGTGTCGCAATAAGATCGCATCTTCACTTTCAAGCTCGATCTTTAACACTGCGCAAGCTTTAACGATCTCTTCATCGACCAAAACGATATGCCCGATCAAATTGCCAGCTAGCGTATAAGTCGTTGCTACAGGCCCTGACAACTCTAAAACCTTACCTAGGTCATGTAAAATAGTTCCCGCATAAAGTAATGCTTTATCAACTTCTTCATATTGTTCCGTTACCGATCTAGCCAAGCGTAAGATCGATAATGTATGGAATGCTAAGCCACCCGCATAGGCATGATGGTTGGATTTAGCAGCCGGAAATTTAAAGAACTCATCATGGTATTCTTTGAGTAAATAACGCACGATCCGATTCCACGTTGGATTAACGATCTCAAAAACATATTGATTCAGTTCTTCTTCCATCACAAGTGTCTTTTCTGGTGCTGCTTGAAGATAAAGTGCTGGATCATTTGGCTCTTCAGCATTAGCTAACCGGAGCTTGAAGATCTTGATCTGGGGATTATTTTGATAATTTTCACGTTTGCCTTTCAAACAAACTACTTTGCCCGCCTCAAATCGCTTGATATCATCATCTGAAGCATCCCAAAATTTAGCACTGATCACACCAGAGGTATCAGCAAAATTAAAAGCAATAAACTTTTTACCATTCTTAGCGATCCGCGTTTCAGCTGACTTGATCAATACAAATAATTCTAAATTTTCATCAACTTTATAATCAAATAATTTTTTTAACACGCTCTTATCCTATCCATTCATTTATTTTTCCCCGTTTCGTACTAACTTTACCACATTTTCGATCCAGTTAGTAGGACTAAAAAAAGAGCCCCGCAGAGCTCTTTTGTTCATTTTAATCTTGGTATAATTCTTGAACTGGTTGGAAGATGATCTTGCTTACTTCATCCATCAACATGCTCAAAGCTTGTTCTTTCAACATCAATGTTTGTAATGTTTCAAATTCCTTAGCTTTAGCACCAGCTTCTTGTAATTCTTTAAAATCGTCTTCTGTGATATTGCCTTGCATTTGTTTTTGTTGCAATTGACCTTGAAGATCTTGCAATTCCTTGAAGCAAGCATAAGCTTTTTCATCAGCTTTCAAAGCTTCATAAGCTGTTTTTAATTCTTGGTATTGTTGTGTTTGCTTCAAATCTTGTTCCATTTGATTAGCTGTATCATAAATATTGACCATAATATCGCTCCTTTAATTCTTAATATATCTATTATAACGCACTTTGATAAAAAAGTTTTATCTAAAGCCTTAAAAAGCTAATTTCCAAATAGGCTATTTAATGCATCTTTTCCTTTTTGAAGCCATGAATCTGCAGTTTGTTTCCAATCACTCGTGCCCTCTTGTCCAACATTTTTGATCTTATCCCACCAGCTTTCAGCACTATCATCGTCAGAACTATTCTCAGCTGCCATCGTTGAAGCTGCCTTGACTTCGAATTTTGTTTCCTTAGTATATGGTAAGATGCCTTCCATCTGGGTCTTAAAAAGACTAGCCCCACCACGATCACCCGCGTCTTCGATCGAATCTTTGCTAGAATCATAGCCGACCCAGGTAGCCACAACTACATCTGGTGTATAGCCCACATACCAATGATCGGTATCTGCTGCCATCGGATCGACCCCATTACCTTGTGTCGATCCCGTTTTGCCAGCGATCGTATAACCAGCTGGTTTAGCATTAGTTCCTGTCCCCATCGTATATACATCGATCAACATACTCGTCATCTCATTAGCATTCTTAGCTGAAAGGACTCGGGTCGAATCGACTTCGGTATTGTCAACGATCGTCTTGCCCGAAGCATCAACGATCTTCGTGATAAAATGTGGATCATAGCGTACACCATCATTAGCAAAGGCCGTATAAGCACTTGCGATCTGATAAGGTGAGACCCCTTTTTTAAGTCCCCCTAGTGCTAAGCTCAAGTTTTCATCAGAAGGATCCAGTGCTATCCCAAATTTTTCAACGCTATCAAAACCAGTTTTAACTCCGATCTTATTTAACAACCACACCGCTGAAGTATTTTTACTTTCAGCTAAGGCTTTATACATCGGGAGATCACCGCCATAAACATTATTCCAATTATGCGGCGTATACTTATTAGTTCCATAAGCTTTCAATTCGTCAGGTAATTTTGAATCATAATGGTAACCCTTATTCAGTGCCGGAGCATACACGGCCAATGGTTTGATCGTTGACCCTGGTGAGCGCACCAATTGTGTCCCTCGGTTATAGCCACGAAAGACATGGGTCCCACTCCGACCACCAATGACCGCCGCTACACCACCTGTTTTGGGATCAAGTGCCACTGAAGCCCCTTGAGCTTTAGCCCCATTAGTAGCGTTGTTTGGAAATAAGTAATCATTAGCAAAATCTTCTTGAAATGTCGCTTGGTAATTTTGATCAAGCGAAGTATAGATCTTATATCCACGATTCATGATATCTGATTCACTCAAACCATACCGATCGATCGCTTCTGAAATGACTGCATCGAAATAATATGGATACTTATAGCCTGAATTATAGGTGTACGTATTATTTGTTACCATTGGTGTAGCTTGATATTCCTTAGTTTGAGCTGCCGTCAGTTTATTGTTATCTTCCATCAAACTTAAGACCACATCCCGCCGTTTTTTGGAGGCCTCAGGATGATCGGCTGGATTATAGGCATTCGGACTGGTCAACATCCCAGCTAACGTAGCTGCTTGCGGAACCGTCAATTGACTAGCTGTTGTGCCAAAATAGCGTTTGGCTGCATCTCCAACACCCCAGACACCATTGCCAAAATAAGCGTGATTTAAATACATTGCTAAGATCTCTTTTTTACTATAGGTATTTTCAACTTGCATCGCAATAAAGATCTCTTTAGCTTTACGAGAAAGCGTCTGCTCTTGTGAAAGGAAGGCGTTTTTGACTAATTGTTGGGTCAAAGTACTCCCACCACCGGTAACCGCATTACCGCCAGTTAACTTATTTTTAAGATGCATCAAACTGGCACGGGCGATCCCTTTGACAGAAAAACCATATTCTTTATAGAAGTTACGATCTTCTGTCGATAATACTGCATCGATAACGTTAGGTGAAATATCATCGATCGAAGTCCAAGTACCTTTTTGGGCGTAAAGATAGCCCGCCTTTTGATCATTTTTATCGTAGATCTCAGTTGCTTGTTCTAAAGCGTTCTTTAGACCTTTAACATTAGAAGTTTTGGCTACAAAGGTCAGATAAATACTCATGCATAAAAAACTCGCTAAAAAAATAACTACCAACCACCGCCATAATTGATAACGTCGACTCTTAGCCAAAAACCAAGTCCAAAATTTTTTACCATAGTGGCTTATGATATGGCGCAATTTTTCTAAAAAATCATTCATCGCATAAATTCCTTTTCTACTATCGTTAATTATCATCTTAGCACATCTCAACTAAGTTCCACCAAACTTGAAAAAAATTTAATATTATTTAACGAGTTAAAAAACCGTAACATAACTGTCACGGCCTTTCAAGAAATAATTATCAAAGTAGATTATCTGGATCAACATGTTCCATAAATAGTTCATACAGTTTGATGGCTAACTCGCGTGAGGGACTGATCACAACTACCGTGTCAAAACCAGCTAAAGTACCTGCAACTTCAGGTAGCGCTAAATCATCCAAGATCGCTGCCAAAACATTAGCATTTCGTGGTGTCGTATGGATCACGTTCATAAACTCGACAGTCGTGATCGCAGTGACTGCATCAGAAATAGCTTTATATAGTTTATCTTGCTCAGATTGATTATTAGCTTTAAAGATCACATAGCGCAAGTTACCATTACCATCCTGCTGTTTAACGATCTGCATCTCACGGATGTCTCGTGAGATCGTAGCTTGAGTCGCACTGATCCCGATCGCTTGCAATGCCTGCATCAACTCTTCTTGATTAGAGATGATTTGCTGATTTATCAGCTGCTCGATCTTTCCTTGGCGCATTTCTTTTTTCATAAAAATCACCTCAAGATAAAAGATTGTATCTCTATTTTAACAAACTTCTGCTAGCAAGCAAAATTAGGCTCACTTGATCTCTACCAAAAATTTAATTAAACTCATTAAAACCTGTATTCGCGACATAATCCATCACTAGCTTACGATCTAGCAGTAATTTGCGCCGTCCCCGTTTAGCCAATCCTTGATTGCAGTATTCTTTGATGATCATGTTGACTAGTGACGTAGATGCACGGGTATAAGAAGCTAAAACATTTTGGTCGATCCGCCGAGGCAAACGGACCCAGTTCTCATCTGTGACCTTCCCATAGAGCACAGCTAAGTAGAAAAGTGTATTCTTGATCCGTTCTCTTGTCGAGGATAGATTACAATAAATATTATAGATCCGTTCTTTTTGCAATTGATAAGCCATCTGCTCGCGTAACATTTCATTGAAACAAGGCGACTTATCTCGATATTCATGCATAATACCTTCGGGAATGACAATAACGATCGCTTTATCCGAAAATACGATCAGTTCTTCTTCAGTATGATCTTCATCAAATACCTCAAGCGAGGGATAGAATAACTCGTGTTGCTTGTAAAACGTCATATATTGGTCTTTATCACTTTCAAAATTGTAATAACGGCTTGCCACCAACCCACTGACTAAAAAGCAAGCAAATTCACCCTTAAATCCATTGAACATCAACATGTCGTTGTAGTCATAAACCATTGCTCGACAAGATGTGCGAAATTTTTCTTGATCTTTTTCTGATAAATTTCCGATTTTTTGAATCAGATCAAAAACATAATCCTCTTTTTTGGTATAATTGTTGATCTTCACCGTGAAACTCCCCCTTATTGTTTGTTGCACCAAGTTTATCACTAAATAACTAGAGCAAAACTTATTTATCAATAAATTATTTCTAACGGTGATTTCATAAAAAAAGCCGATCAGACTGTGCCGATCGACTTTTAAAAAATTACATTTCGTCTGGAGCTGCTACCCCTAAGAGGCGCAATGCTTCTTTTAAGACATCAGCTACGCTAGCTACTAAAGCTAAACGTGCTTCTAATTGGTCATCTTCGATCAAGATCTTAGAATGCGCATAGTACTTGTTGAAGGCTTTTGCCAAATGGATCGCATACTTAGCGATCACAGATGGTTCATATTCTGTGACTGCACGGGCAACAGTTTCTGGGAATTCACCTAATAGACGCAAAGTTTCCCAAGCATTTTCATCTGTTACTGCATATGCCTTAGCCGGATCGATCTTGGTCACACCCGCTTTACGTAAAATGCTCATTGCACGAGCATGTGAGTATTGAACATACGGACCAGTTTCGCCTTCAAAACGCACAACTTCTTCTAAATCAAAGTCAAAGTTATTCAAACGTTCATTCTTAAGGTCATGGAAGACTACGGCACCAACACCGACTTCTTCAGCAACTTGATCTTTATTGGCTAAGCTAGGATTTTTAGCTTCGATCTGTGCTTTAGCCAAAGCGACCGCATCATCCAAAACTTTTTCTAACAAAATGACACGGCCTGAACGTGTAGAAAGTTTCTTACCACCTTGTGTGATCAAGCCAAATGGAATGTGATGGATATCGTCGGACCAATCATAACCCATTTCTTTTAAAACTGCCTTCAATTGCTTGAAGTGATTTGATTGTTCATTACCAACGACGTACAAGGATTGAGCAAAGTCATAAGTACGTTTACGATACATAGCCGCTGCTAGATCCCGCGTGATATAAAGAGTAGCTCCGTCAGTCTTTTTGATCAAAGCTGGATTGAGATCGTAGGCATCTAGATCCACGATCTGAGCTCCTTGACTTTCTTTTAATAATCCCTTTTCTTCTAAGATCTCGACTACTTCATCCATCTTATCGTTGTAGAAAGCTTCACCGTTGTAAGAATCAAATTCGATCCCTAGACGATCATAGACAGTCGTGAAAGCTTTAAGTGATTCTTCACGGAACCATTTCCAAAGACGAGTCGCTTCTTTGTCTCCATCTTCTAAACGTTTGAACCAATCACGGGCTTCATCGTCTAATTGAGGATTTTCGACGTCTTCTTTGTGGAAACGCACATAATAGCCTAATAAGGAGTTGATCGGATCATTTTTAACTTCTTCTTCACTTCCCCAAAGTTCATAAGCGCGCATCAATTTACCAAATTGTGTGCCCCAGTCACCTAAGTGGTTGATCTTGACCGGTTTATAACCAGATTTTTCCATTAAAAGTGCGATCGAATTACCGATCACAGTCGAACGCAAGTGGCCCATCGACATTGGCTTAGCGATATTAGGCGAAGACATATCGATCGGAACTTGGCGGCCATTTCCAGTCGTTGCATCCCCAAAATGTTCTTGTTTAGTCAAAACATCATGCAAAACATCCTCACTAAAGGCTGCTTTATCTAGGAAAAAGTTTACGTAAGGTCCCACAGCTTCAACTTTTTCAAAATTAGTCGTATCGATCTTTTCGACCAATTCTTGCGCGATCATTTGTGGTGCTTTACGCAAGACCTTAGCCAATACGAATGCTGGAAAAGCATAGTCCCCTAGCTTGAGATCTTTTGGTTGTTCGATTTTTTCAACGATCGCTTCTTCACTTAATTGGCCATCAACTGCTGCATATACTGCTTGAGCCACTAATTGTTTGTAGTCCTTCATCATTATATCCTCCTTTAAAAATAAAAACGTCCCTTGCATAGCGTTAAATAACACTTTGCAAGAGACGAGAAATTCCCGCGGTACCACTCTATTTGATCAATATCCACTCAAATATTCACTTGTACTCTAAAAAGCGCGCTTCACCTGTTTACACGATCTGGCTTTCACCACCCCAGACTCGCTTAACGCTGCCACAAGCTACTTTTCTTCTATCATCGAGTTTTCTTAACTTAAATAAAAAACATCTCCGGCCGAAACCAAAGATGCTCTTTGAAGCGGGTGACGAGAATCGAACTCGCGACATCAGCTTGGGAAGCTGGGATTTTACCACTAAACTACACCCGCAACAACAAAGATAATTATAGCACCCTTATCTTCGTTTGTCATCTTTTTTTTTGAATTTTTATGCTGACTTCTTTTTCATGTGATCTAAAGCTACTACAGCACGATTATGGAAATCGCTCACAACTACGGTATCATCTTTATGATGTTCCAAGATCTCAACAACTGCAGAATTTTCATAGATCTTTTCGATCGCACCGACAAAATCATGCGTCAATGAAGCAAATTTATCACATGTCACTTTGTCGCCAACTTTTAATTTTGTTTCCATTGATTAATATTCACCTACTTTGCCTGGCAATGTCCTATGAATATTAACAAACTTTAATGCTATATGCAAGTACCTTAGTCCATAAATTTGACTTTATTTAAAAATTTTAACAATTCTTACTGTGATCCGCTACACTAAACCACCATAACGCTCTGTTAAATAGTCCATAATAACTCGGATAAAAGCCCTTGTCGAAGGGGTTTGCTGGGCTTTATTATGCGTCACTAGAGCAATTGTCCGAAAATGTCGCTTGGCAAAAGGATACTGCACGACATTACCTGAAAGTTTTTGTAGAGCTAATTCCGGTAAGATCCCAAAACCAAGTCCTGATTCGACCATTGCAATGATCGAGGCATCATCGATACTGTATCGGATCGAATTGACTGAAACATTATAATCATCCAAGGCTTCTTTAGTATTACGATCATAATCGATCTCTTGGAGAATAAACGGTTTATCCGCCACATCACTAGCCACGACGGCTTTTTTATCCTGTGGCGTAAATCCTTCAGGCGCAACACAGTAGATCTCATCTCGATACAACGGTAAAACTTCCAGATTCTCTTTGATCGGTAGGGCGGAAAAACCAATATCGATCTCACCTAATTTGATCTGTTGGATAACTTCATTAAAGTTTCCCTGCCAAACTGAAACTTCGATCTCGGGATAATTCTTCTTGAAGGTGTTGATCATATCAGGGAGCCAATTGATACAGACACTACTGAAAGCCCCGATCCGCAACCGTCCCTGATCTAATCCGTTGATCCGAGCGGCTTCTTCTAATAACTTATCTTCGGTATTCAATAGTTCACGGACGATCGGTAAAATCTTTTCCCCAGCAGAGGTCAATTGAACTCCATTGCGATTACGGAAAAATAGTGCAAAACCCAACTCTTTTTCTAGGCCATTGATCGAATGACTGATCGCTGATGGTGTCACATTCAATACTTTAGCTGCCGTTACAAAAGCTTTTTGCTTAGCGACCTCGCTGAATGCTTGATACATAAAATTACTCATCTAGTTTCCTACCTTGTCCAAATTATTTCCCCCTAAAAATACCATTTCTCAAAATATAAGACAAGTCAAAAAAGCTTTTAGTGACCTTCATAGCTAATAAACAACAAAAGGCCACCACAACGCTATGCATCATGATGACCAAAATTATCTCACACGCTTTATCCTAGCTCAAATTTTCGAGTTTCCCAGCAGGTCCAGCAAACTTTCCTGTGGCTTTAGCCCCGATATCATGCCGATAATAGCAATCCACAAATTCATGTTGAGCCAAATAACTATATACTTTCGCTTGTGCCAGCCCAAGGTTATCTTCTAGCGCTAAAACACACAGTAAACGACCACCATTACCCACAAACTGCTCTGTCTTTTCACTGACATTAGCATAATCGATCTTGATCTCATCTGTTGCTTTTAATTTGGGCAAAACTTGTCCTTTGAGATACTCACCAGGATAGCCAGCAGCCGCTACGACTACGCCTAAGCAAGCTTTATCAGTTACTTTAAGCACCGGCAACGCGTTACCATTAAGTGCACAGTCGATCAATTGTGCAAAGTCAGATGTGATCTTTGGTAAGACGACCTGCGTCTCGGGATCGCCTAAACGCACATTATATTCAATGACTTTAGGACCTTGCTCAGTCATGATCAACCCGATATATAAGATCCCACAGTAATCAAACTCCTCTTGCCGCAAGCCAGCGATCGTTGGTTCAACAATTTCACGTAACATCCGCTGATGATCTGTTTCTGGCAATTGTGGCAGTGGACTATAAGCCCCCATCCCTCCAGTATTCAAACCTTTATCAAAATCAAAAGCTCGCTTATGATCTTGAGCCATTGGGAGTATCCGGTAGTCTTTACGCCCCACCACAACAAAGAGTGAGTATTCTGCCCCAGACAAAAATTCCGAAAGCACGAGTCGCTTTTGCCCCTTTTTAAACATCAAAGCGATCTCTTCTCTAGCCTGTTCTTTTGTTTGAGCGATCACGACCCCCTTTCCAGCTGCTAACCCATCTGCTTTGATCACGACGGGTTCACTAAATTCTGCGAGCCCTTCAATAGCTGAAGCTGAATCAGAAAAGGTAGCAAATCTTGCCGTTGGAATAGCATACTTATTCATAAAGCGCATCGCAAAGTCTTTTGAACCTTCCAACTGAGCTGCTGTCTTAGTGGGACCAAAGATCTTTAGACCATCTGCTTCAAATGAATCCACGATCCCAGCGACTAATGCATTTTCGGGTCCCACAAAAGTCCATGCGATCTCTTCTTCATAACAAAAACCTTTAAGTGCCGAAAAATCAAGCTCAGAGATCGCAACAGGTATGATCCCATCCACTGACATCCCTGGATTACCTGGAGCACAATAAACTTGACTGACATGTGAACTAGCTAATAATTTTTTAGCTATCGCATGTTCACGTCCACCAGAACCAACGACTAACAACTTTAAATCATCTTTCATTTGCGTTTCACCCTCGCCTCTTAGTGTCTAAAGTGTCTGATGCCCGTAGTCAACATTGCGATCCCATACTTATCAGCCATTTTGATCGAATCTTCATCACGGATCGATCCGCCCGGTTGAATGATCGCCTTGATCCCATTTTTAGCCGCATATTCAACACAGTCATCCATTGGGAAAAAGGCATCTGAGGCCAAAACTGTTTCATCGTCGATAAATTCTTTAGCATGTCCCACTGCGATCTTGGTCGAGTCGATCCGATTAGGTTGACCAGCCCCGATCCCTAATGTACGTTCAGTATTAGCTACTACGATCGCATTAGATTTAGTATGCTTGACAGCCTTTAAAGCAAGCAACAATGCTTTTTCTTGTGCTTTAGTTGGTGCTTTTTTCGTAACAACAGTCCAATCAGTGAGATCTTCTAAAGTCATATCTTGTTCTTGGACCAACAATCCTCCCATGACAGAAACTGTTTCAAAGGCTGGCGTCTCATCCTTAGCACTAAAATCTAACTCTAATAAACGTAGATTCTTCTTTTGTTTTAAAACTTCTAGGGCAGCGGGCTCAAAGCTAGGTGCGATAATGATCTCCAAGAATAGCTTATGCATTTTTTCAGCCGTTTTGACATCGACTGGCCGATTCAACACGATAATACCACCAAAGATCGAGATCGGATCGGCCGCATAAGCTAGATCCCAAGCCTTTTCCAAGTTGTCTGCTTGTCCGATCCCACATGGATTCATGTGTTTTAAAGCGACCACTGTTGGCTTCTCAAATTCACGTGCGATCCGCAGTGCAGCATCGGCATCCTTGATATTGTTATAGGATAATTGCTTGCCATTTAATTGCTTAGCGGAAGTGATCGCATATTTTTTAGGTAAAGTATCTCGATAGAACCAAGCCGATTGATGAGAATTTTCACCATAGCGCATTTCAGATCCTAATTCATAGGTCAATGTCAACTTTTCTGGTGTAACTTCATGTAATTGATCAGCGAAGTAATGTGCGATCATCGCATCATAGCTTGCTGTGTGTTCAAAAGCTTTAGCCGCCAATTTTTTGCGTGTTGCTAAAGTCGTATTGCCTTTATTGTTCAATTCTTCTAAAATTTTCTCATAATCAGCTTTATCTACGACCACAGTCACATCATTGAAATTTTTAGCGGCCGAACGCAACATACTTGGACCACCGATATCGATATTTTCGATCGCATCTGCAAAATTCTTTCTAGGATCGGTGATCGTTTCTTTGAAGGGATATAAATTGACACATACTAGATCGATCGGTCTGATCGCTAATTTTTCCATTGTTGCAACATGTTCTGGTAAGTCACGTCTTCCTAAAAGTCCACCGTGGATATATGGGTTCAACGTCTTGACCCGACCATCTAAAATCTCAGGAAAATTAGTCACTTCTTCTACCGCCAAGGTCTTGATCCCAGCTTCTTCTAACATTTTTTTTGTGCCACCTGTCGAAATGATCTCAAAATCATTTGCGACTAATCCTTGGGCAAATTCAACGATACCACTTTTATCTGAAAGACTGATCAATGCTCTTTTCACGCTTATTCTCCTTTAAATATCTGCTTTAGTGCTTGAGGATACAATTCATGTTCACACGCGTGGATCCGCTGTTCGAGCGTTTCTAACGTGTCATCTGGATAGATCGGGACATGCTTTTGTAAGATCGTTTGGCCCGTATCTAAGCCAGTATCGACATAATGGATCGTCACACCGGTCTGACTTTTACCTTGCGTCTGATGATCGCTAAAAGCCCGTTCGATCGCATGTAGCCCTTGGTATTCAGGCAAATACGCTGGGTGTAGATTAACGATCCGTTTATCATAGGCTAAGACGATCTCTTCACCTAAAACACGCATATAGCCTGCCAAAATGATAAAATCTATCCGATACTTCTCCAAGATCTCCATAATACGTTTTTCATATAAAACTTTGCCCCCGTATTCTTTGACAGTAAAAGTCTCGTAGGGGATCTTTAATTTCTGGGCACGTTTGACCACCAAGGCGTCTGGATGGTCACTAAATAATAGCACCAGCTTGGCCTTGAATTCGCCAGCTTGAAATTTTTGGGCTAAAACTTCAAAATTTGAACCACTGCCCGATGCAAAAATTGCGGCGCGCATCAAATCCCCCCTTAAAACTTGATCTCGATCTTAGCTGCATTTTCAGGGCGTTTTACCAGCTCTCCGATCTCGTAAAACGGTTCAGCAGCTTGCTGCAATAAGTCTTTGACCGCTTGAACGTTCTGTGGTGCAACTGCTAAAACTAACCCGATACCCAAGTTGAAAGTCTCCAAGCAATCAGCTTGTTCTAGCTCACCTAGATCTCTCAAATACTCAAAGATCGCTGGTTTATCCCATGAGGCATAATCCAATCGTGCCTGCAATCCATCTTCAAACATACGCGGTAAGTTTTCGATCAGACCACCGCCTGTGATATGACTAACACCACTTATCAAGCCTTGTTTGATCAATGGTAAAACAGCTTTGACATAGATCCGAGTAGGTTCTAATAATACTTCACCAACACTTTTACCTAAAAGTTCTGCTGGGCGATCGTCCAAGTCTAGCTGATGATCTTTGAATAAGATCTGTCTAACTAACGAAAATCCATTAGAGTGGAGACCACTTGAAGGTAGACCGATCAATTTCATCCCTGCCTTAGGATGGCTTTTATCCAAAAGTTTACTCTTTTCGACCGCTCCGACAGCAAAACCAGCCAGATCATATTCAATTGGAGCGTACATATCAGGCATTTCGGCTGTCTCGCCCCCGACTAAAGCTGCCCCAGCTTGGCGACAGCCTGCTGCCACACCGGAAACGATCTGCGCCATCTTAGCTGGATCATTTTTTCCAGTAGCGATATAATCTAAAAAATATAGCGGTTCAGCCCCTTGAGCTAAAATATCATTGACACACATCGCTACGCAATCGATCCCGATCGTGTCATGCTTGTCTAGTGCTTGGGCGATCATCAATTTCGTTCCTACACCATCAGTTCCTGAAACTAAAACTGGATGTTTCAAATCTAAAACACTCAGATCAAACATTCCACCAAAGCTTCCTAAACTACCTAGCATCCCTAAACGTGTAGTCGAAGCAACATCTTGTTTGATCTTTTTGACCATTTCATAACCAGCATTAACGTCAACACCAGCGTCTTGATAACGACTCATCGCAAAAAATTCCTTTCTTCTTGTTGCTTGAGTGAGGCTAAATAATCAGCTTCATAATCATACAGTGGGGTCGGATATTTACCATCGAAGTAAGCGACTGTCAGGCCACCATTTTCAATCTTTCTACCACTGGGGATGTCGATCGCCTTGATCAAACTTTCTGTACTCAAAAAGCCCAGTGAATCAGCACCGATCAACTCACAGATCTCTTGCACACTGTGATCAGCTGCGATCAATTCTGCTCTAGTTGAAATATCGATCCCATAAAAACATGGAAAGCGCAATGGGGGCGAAGCGATCCGCATATGTACTTCTTTAGCGCCCGCCTCTTTTAAAAGCTTAACGATCTGCTTTGAAGTCGTTCCACGAACGATCGAATCATCGATGATCGCAACTTTTTTCCCTTCAACGACCCCACGAACAGCCGAAAGTTTTAATTTGACACCACGTTCACGCAACTCTTGGGTCGGCTGGATAAAAGTTCTAGCCACATATTGACTCTTGATCAAACCCATTTCATATGGTAATCCAACTTCTTCGGCAAAGCCCGAAGCTGCTGATAAAGATGAATTGGGAACGCCGATCACGATATCAGCATCAACTGGCTGTTCTTTTGCTAATAGACGTCCCATCCGTTTGCGAGCAGTATGCACATTGACACCGTGGATGATCGAATCCGGTCGTGCAAAATAAATGTATTCCATTGAACAAACTGCTAATTTAGTGTCGTCAGTATAAGTATCGATATGCAGACCCTCTTT
Organism: uncultured Lactobacillus sp.; assembly: GCA_910587695.1. Taxonomy (GTDB): domain Bacteria; phylum Bacillota; class Bacilli; order Lactobacillales; family Lactobacillaceae; genus Ligilactobacillus. The sequence continues at coordinate 5,348 of CAJUNC010000011.1, read as the reverse complement.
ATCGATAATGATCAATTCACCTGGCTCGACATCTCGTACGAATTTAGCGCCGATCATATCCAAAGCACAAGTCTCGCTTGCAACGACATAGGCTTTATTTTTAAGTTGTCCGATACATAACGGCCGAAAGCCATTAGGATCTAAAGCTGCGATCAAGCGATCCTTTTGTAGCAAAAGAAATGCAAAACCACCCTTGACCTCATTTAAGCTTGCTTTTAAGGCATCGATAAAATCCAGATCTCGCTTTTGCCTGATCAAATGGATCAAGATCTCGGTATCAGAATTAGAGTGAAAAACTGAGCCCGCTTTTTCCAATTGACGCCTAAGACTTTTAGCATTGGTCAAATTACCATTATGTGCCAACGCAACTTCATCATCATAGAAGTTGAATAAAAAAGGCTGGAGATTGTTGATCGAATCGTTGCCGCTAGTTGCATAGCGAACATGACCGATCGCAGCGCTCCCGTCTAAACTATCCAGATCAGCTTCATTGGAAAAGACCTCAGCCAATAACCCTTTATTTCTGAATTGTTTGAGCTTAGTACCATCACTTGAGACGATCCCCGCACCTTCTTGACCGCGGTGTTGTAGACTGTGTAAGCCAAAATACGTCAGTTGATTGGCCTTTTTAGTATCAAAAACACCAAATACACCACATTCTTCGTTTAATCCTTTGATTTCATGAGGCACGGTATCGCTTCCTCCCATAATTTTTGTGCTTCGCTTACTTCAACTTCAAATTCTGCATCAGTTAAGGTCACGACTAACTCAGGCACGCTATTCACTTCACCTAAAAAGCTTTGCGCTGTCCCCAAAGTTTTTTCAAATTCAGTGCGCTTATTTTGAGGAACACTGACGATAAAACGACCTGGTGTTTCACTAAAGAATTCTGAACTACTCAAGTTTAGCGTTACTTTAGCCCCCAGCTCACTGTTAAATAATGTTTCAGCTAAACAAACACCTAAACCACCTTCACTAGCATCGTGACTGCTCGTGACCAACCCATTTTTCATGGCTGTTAAAAGTTGTTTCATTACCTTATTCAAATTAGACAGATCTAATTCATTTAGAGCCCCAAAGATCTTACCAGTCTGCATCTTTTGGATCTCACTACCTGAAAAGTCAGCTTTTGTCTTTGTACCAACTAAATACAAAGCATCGCCCGCATTTTTTACAGTCGAAGGTATGATATGCTCAACATCTTCGACCAACCCGACCATACCGACCATCGGAGTTCCGTAGATCGCTTCACCATTGGTCTCGTTATATAAAGACACGTTACCTGAGATAACTGGCGTATCAAAAATTTCACAGGCTTGTGCCATCCCCGCAACAGAATGGTGTAATTCATAGTAGATCTCAGGATCATTGGGATCACCATAATTCAAACAATCTGTCATCGCTAGCGGTAAAGCACCAGTAGAAATAACGTTTGCACAGGCTTCAGCGACTGCCATTTGCCCACCGATCTTTGGATCTAAATAGATAAAACGTCCATTACCATCTGTTGTCATCGCTAAGGCTTTATTAGTTTTCCTAACTCGGATCACACCAGCATCGCTTCCTGGTCCTAAAACTGTACTCGTGCGTACTTGTGAATCATAAGTCTGTGTAAACATTTCTTTTGAAGCGATCGTTGGTCGTTGTAATAACTCGAGTAAAGTTTGTTTAGGGTCGGTGACTGTTGGGATCCACTGTGACATTTCTTTAGCTTCGAGCAAACGTTTGGGTACTTTTTCTTGGCTTGGTTCTTCTAAAACATCATCAGTTAACGTTTTGACCGGGATATCACAGACTACTTGACCATGATGTTTCAAAAGATATTGACCATCATCTGTTACACGCCCGATCACAACTGCTTCAAGATCAAAATCTTTGAACAATTCGATGACCTTTTCTTCATATCCCTTATGCACACAAAGTAACATCCGTTCCTGTGATTCAGATAACATGATCTCATAAGCTGACATTTCACTTTCACGTTGCGGTACTCTATCTAACTCTAAAACTAATCCGCTATCCGCCTTTGAGGCCATCTCACAAGAAGACGAAGCGATCCCTGCTGCTCCCATATCTTGGATCCCGACCAACCAATCTTTATGGTCATGGGTCAATTTCAAACAAGCTTCCATGAGTAATTTTTCCATAAATGGATTGCCGACCTGAACAGCTGAACGTTGCGTCTCTTTTTCATCACTGAAATCACTTGAGGCAAAAGTCGCACCGTGGATCCCATCACGACCAGTCTTAGCGCCAACATAGATCACCGCATTACCAACACCAGCCGCACGTCCTTTTTGCATGTCTTTTTGTTCCATCAAACCGACACTCATCGCATTAACTAAACAGTTGCCACGATAACATTCATCAAACGTCATCTCACCGCCAACAGTTGGGATCCCCATACAGTTACCATAACCGCCGATCCCTGCCACGACGCCATTGACTAAGTATTTGGTCCGCGCATCTGTCAATTCGCCAAAATGTAATGAGTCAAGTGAGGCAACGGGACGCGCACCCATGCTAAAAATATCGCGTAAGATCCCGCCGACCCCAGTTGCCGCACCTTCGTAGGGTTCAACAGCGGAAGGATGATTGTGACTTTCAGCTTTAAAAACTACTGCTAAGCCATCACCAATATCAACGATCCCTGCACCTTCCCCTGGTCCTTGTAAAACACGTTCATTTTTGGTAGGAAATAAGCGCAAAACTGGCTTAGACTTCTTATAAGAACAATGCTCACTCCACATGACCGAAAACAAGCCCGTTTCCGTATAGTTTGGTAAGCGATGGAGCAATTCATTGCAGATATGATCGTATTCTTTTTGCGTCAAACCCCATTCAAGATATGGTTTTTTGGTTTTGATCTCTTCTGGTGTCATTTCAGCCATTAGCTTTCCTCCATTTTAACTGTGCCATTTTCCAATAATGATTTAAAGACGCGTAAACCATCTTCATTGCCTAATAAGGCTTCCACTGCTCGTTCTGGGTGTGGCATCATTCCCAAAACATTTCCTTTCTTATTGCAGATCCCCGCAATATCATGCAAACTACCATTGGGATTTTCACCAGCATAGCGGAAAACAACTTGTCCATTAGCTTCAAGCTTAGACAAAGTAGCTTCATCAGCAAAGTAACTGCCATCAGCATGTGCGATCGGTAACTTGATCACTTCACCTTGCTGATATTGGTGTGTAAATGGTGTTTTAGTGTTTTCGACTCTTAAAGGTACTGTCTTACAAACAAATTTCAAACTATTATTTTGTTTCAATGCGCCTGGCAACAAACCGGCTTCAGTCAAGATCTGGAAACCATTGCAAGTTCCAAAGACTGGTTTACCTGCTTTGGCCATTTTTATGATCTCAGGCATGACCTTTGAAAAACGTGCGATCGCACCACAACGTAAGTGATCTCCATAAGAAAAACCACCGGGTAACATCACGGCATCAAAATCACTCATATCTTCACATTTATGCGAAACATACTCTACATCTGCATCCAAAACTGTATGCAAAGCTTCGTAGAGATCGATATCACAATTGGACCCTGGAAAAACAACGACTGCGATCTTCATTAGGCTTCCTCCATGATCTCATAGCGATAAGTTTCAAGATTGAAGTTGACCAGTAATTCTTCAGCTACTTCTTTAACTGCGGTTTCGATACCTTTTTTACTTGGATCAAGAGTTACATCAAAAAATTTACCTACTTTAACATCTTTGACTTCATCATGCCCTAATGCATGGATCGCTTGTTTAATCGTGTCACCTTGGGGATCAAAGACGGATTCCTTATAAGTCACATAGATCCTTACGTCAGTCATTACTTTTCCTCCTCTAAAGCTTGTTGTAAGCGAGCTAAAACTTCTTCATAAACCGGGGTCAATTCACCTAGATCTTGTCGATAAACATCTTTGTCCATATGGGCTTTAGTTTTCTTGTCCCAAAGCCGGCAATTATCAGGTGAAAATTCATCTGCTAAGACTAAAGTTCCGTCACTCAAACGACCAAATTCAAGTTTGAAGTCCACTAAAGTCAGATCAGCTTTAGCAAATAATGCTGTTAGCAATTGATTGGTCTTTCGCGAAAGATCCCAGATCTCTGTGAGTTCGGCTTTGGTCGCTAAGCCAAGGGCTAAAATCTGTGATTCGTTGATGAAAGGGTCATCTAAAACATCACTTTTGTAGTATGTTTCTTCAACTGGTGTCTCAAACACCAGACCATCTTTAACTCCAAAGCGTGTGACAAAGTGACCAGTGGCTAGATTACGTGTCACCGCTTCGAGTGGAATGATCTCAACTTTATGTACCAATTCTTCTGTCGGGGATAACTTTTTGATGAAGTGAGTCTTGATCCCTTGCTTGGCCAAGTATTCAAAGACCAATGTCGAGATCTCATTATTGATCTGTCCTTTACCTTTGATCTGATCTTTTTTCTTGCCATTCAAAGCAGTTGCCTGATCCATATAAACGACTCGCAAGACTTCTGGATCATCTGTACTCCACATTTGTTTTGCTTTTCCTGTATAAATTACTTCATCCATGGCTATATTTTTGCTCCTTTAACTTTAAAAACGAACTTTCAAACAACATGCAACAAATATAATTCGACAATTCACATCTATAAGATAACAAACTCCTTTTATCACGTCAACAAAAATGCCGAATATTTATTGTTAAAATTTTAAAAATATAAACTTAAATATACAAAAATAACAAAATTAAATATGTTCGCCGATACAAACACACCGTAAAACACGAACTTTACCAATCGAACGATCTAATTATATCCATTATCAAAATGCATCACTTTAGATCGTTGCCACTTCCTTAAAGCATTTCATCTATCTTGTGTAATGTAGCACTACCTAGTTTTGATCTGCACCATTAATTAAAAGTTTATCTATATTGACCCGCTTACTAGCTTTAGTACTATAACTTCCTAAGTCAGCATGAATCTTTTGACCTAAAATTGCTTTGTCAATATCATCAATGAAACCTGTAATACCTTATTTAGCCGTCAATAACCTTTCTTCCATACTTTCAGAAGTATCGACCACGAAAACCACATCAAATATTTTTCTTAGCAGACCGAATTACCACAAACATTCAAAAATACATCAAAAGTCCTTAAAAATAATGGTATCATTTGACTCACCCCCTAACTTGATGGTTCCTAACATTTTTTTGACCTGTCAATTGTATCCTAGGTCCGATGTTATCCCATAAACCATAAAACAAAAATAACTAATATACCTAAAATCATATATAATATAAAAAAGCCTCGATCCTGTGGACGGCTATAATGCCCTCTAAGTATACAGATGAAATAGAAAATTCATCTTATACTT
>CAJUNC010000010.1:6085-91410 GCA_910587695.1 uncultured Lactobacillus sp. | reverse complement strand
CAGAAAAATTCCGCGTTCAAACCGCATAAACTATTTTTCTATTTAAACTGTATACCTGACGGACCCCAGTGCCTTCTGTTTGAAGATGTCTTTTACTTATGTTACAGCTTCTACTTTTTTGTTTAGCTCATTTAAGGCGAGCGTCTTGGTAAAAAGCGCTTGTTCTTTTGGACTTAGTTTATGGGCGATCTCGATCACGGTCCCATCAAAGGTCGCGATCGCTTTTTGGTGGATCAACTCAGAGAGCTTAGGATCTAAGGCTGAAGTTCCTTCATCAACTAATAAGACGGGGCGTTCTTGGAGCAAGGCACGTGCCAATTCGATGCGTTGTTTTTGTCCGCCGGAAAGATCAGAGCCATCTGCTTTTAATGAAGAGTCAAGCCCACGTTGGGCGACTAGTTCAGTTAGCCCAGTCAATTCGAGCACTCGGGCTAATTTTTCTTTTGGAACATCTTTACCCAAGCAAAGATTGAAGCGTAAAGTGTCGGCAAAGATGCGCGGGTCTTGGGCGACATGGGCAAAATAAGCATGGACGCTTGCATGATCGACAGGTGCGCCGTTCAACTCGTATGTCCCAGTGTCTGGTGACAATTCACCCAATAAGATCTTGAAAAGTGTTGTTTTACCAAAGCCAGACGGTGCCGTCCAAAGGAGCTTTTCGTGTTTTAAAACGCTAAGATCAAGCTCATGGTAGAGATCTTTATAACCTACTTGTTTTAAGTCAAGTGAGTCGAAATCTGTCGCGGAAGGGAGGTCAAAAACACGTTTAGTCTTTTTAGCTGTCAGATATTTTTGGTAGATCGTATTGGTCGTTTTGAGCGTATTGAGTGTTTCTAAGATCGAGATCAAAGGACTGGTGAAGTTATTTGAGAGCTGAGCGATCATAAGAAAAACACCTATCGTGATATGACCACTCATTACGAGATAGATCCCAAGTAAAAAGGGGATCACGATCATTGTGATAAAACTAGTTCCGACCAATGCTTCAGTAGTATAGCCGATGTTTAACTTCATTTTACGCAGTGCTTCTTCTAGGTCCAAGATCGGTTTTTCCATTTTAGTGGAAAATAATTTTCGAATATCATAGAGTTTGATCAAAGAAAGATTTTTAAATAGTTCTTCGACTTTAGCAGTATAAGCACTGTTGCTCTTTTGCCATGCAACAGAAGAAGTTTCGACCTTTTTTGAAAAGAGTCGTTGAACAGCCGCAGGAACAAGTGAAGTCAGTGCATAGACGAATGTTAAAAGCAAGTTGGCAACTAGTCCTGCGATAAAAGAAGTCAGAAATTGGAACGAGTAAAAAACGATATTTAACTGGCCTTCGATCCGTGCAGTTTCAAGTTGTTTAAGATCATTTGTTAGATAAGATATATCTAGCTTGAGGGCATTATCAGTTTCAAGTAGATAAGCGACTAGATCATTTTTGAATCTGACATTGACATCTTTTAGAAGTGAGGATCGTATTCTTCGATACCCTAGACCAAGTAGGGTAAAGAATAAGAAACCTCCAACAGCAAGTAATGTTAAAGACAAGAGTTCGTGATAGCTTTTTGTCTGGGCTAAGTTGATGTAGCGCGCCACAAGAAAAGCAGCAAAAACATCTTCGAACGCTTTAACTAAAGCGAGCAACAAAAACAAAGAACTTTTAACTTTTGAACAATATTTATAGAACATGATATCCCTCCTATAGGTGAAAATGATCATTACATTAAAATGACGGACAATATACCAGTGTCTACTATACTTTGGTAGAATTTGTAAAATGATATTATCATATTGGAAGATAGAATATAGAAAAATGGCATATATTACAAAAATAGTATAAGTAATAAGGAATATACGATCATTTATCAATAATTTTTGGCAATTATGAAAAATATCAAGAACGTAAAAAGCAACTGGACTAGAGCTGTACACGAAATACTATTCAGATCGACTTGTCAAGATTGAATTTGGAAGTTTTTTATTATAGTCTAAGCAATGAAAAAAGAAAAAAGGTTTGGAGGGCTTTTGATGAATTGTGGGGAATTAGTGCGAAAGATCCGGTGTTCCAAGAAGATGACTTTGCAGAAAGTGGCAAAAGATGTTGTCTCACCTTCTACATTAGCTAAATTTGAACGTGGGGAATCAAATTTATCCGTAGAGAGTTTTTTGGAAGTTTTACAAAATTTACATATTTCATTGCATCAATTTGGCTTTTTTTATGAAAATGAGCAGATCAAAAAATCAGAGGAATTTTGGCATCGCTTTAAAGAACATACTTTGAAAGTAGAACAATTACAGCTCTTAAATGATAGTCAAAATAAGCGAGGATTCAAATATCAGCTGAAGACAGCTTACAATCCTAGTAGGACAGAAGCTGATGTTATGTATTTTAACGAATATTTCTTTGAAGTCGATGTCTGGTCGCTAGATGAATTGAGATTATTAGCATTTAAGGCAGATCTATTGAATATTCAAAGTCTAGAGCATTGTAGGTCGGTGCTAGAAGAGCAGATCTTAGCAGATACATATGATGGTGCTTATCTAGTTGAAGTCTACGAAGTTTTATTAAGCTTATATAGTGAATTATTAGTAAACAAGAAACATTTTAAGCCAAAAAGAGAAGTCTATAAATACATTCAAGAGCTAGATATGAAGTATTTATGGTACCAACATTGGCTCAGCTTATTACTATTATTGAATGATTCGATCTGTGAAAAGCAGATGTTAGGCTTAAAAACGACTATTGAATCTTTTTTATGCTCACCTTTTCAAAAAATACCGTCTTGTGTAAAAAAGGTACTTACTGATCTTGGATTCAGTTACTAGGAGAGCATTTTAAATTAAACTAAAAGACCGCCCAACTAACTAGTTGAGCGGTCCTATTAGTTTAATTTAAAAGTCGAGTTACGCTGTAAAAAGCTTACAGGTAACGTATATTGCATCTGTTTGAGAGGCTCAGTAGGTTGTTTGATCCGCTCTTTTAAGACCTCGACCAAAAGTTCAGCGATATCTGAGATCGGTTGAACGATCGTCGATAATTCGGGATGATAGAGCTGGATCTGCGTCGTTCCATCAAAACCAGTGACCTTTAACTGCTCAGGCACTTTGATCGCTAACTCTTTAGCTGCTTGTAAGACTAAAAGCGCCGTGAGATCATCGGTGCAGACGATCCCGTCAGCGACACTTTCTTGTAAGAGCTTTTTGATCGAAAAAAGCTTGAGCGAAGGAGATTCTGAAAAACTCACCGTATGGATATGGCGACTTAGACCATAAGTTTCAAGCGTATCGCAATATCCTGCTAGACGTTGATCAGTCGGGTTGCCTTGTTGGTGAGGATTTCCCAGGAAATAAATGTGGCGTGCCCCAGCATTGTAGAGCTCTTGCACTGCCATCTTGCCACCAGCGTAGTTATCACATGAGACGATCGGGATCTGTTCTGAGAGTTTACGATCAAATGAAACGATTGGTAAACCGACTCGATTGTACTCGTCGATCCCGAGGTTATGTGCCCCAGCGATGATCCCATCGACTTGATTGGCTAAGAGCATCTTTAAATATTCGCGCTCTTTTTCTTTATCTGAACCGGCATTACACAAGATGACCTTGTATCCTTCTGAAAAGAGCTTTTGTTCGATCTTTTCAACTAACTCAGCAAAAAAAGGGTTGGTGATCGCAGGAAAGATCAGACCGACTAGATTAGTGCTCTTACCATGTAAAGAGCGTGCTAATGAGTTAGGTTGATAGTTCAACTCTTCCATTGCAGTAAAAACTTTGTCGCGTGTCTTTTGACTGATATAACCGTAATCGTTGATGACACGTGAAACGGTTGTGACAGAGACGCCCGCTTTTTTAGCGACGTCAGTTAATTTGGGACGCATATGCTCCATCCTTTCTAGATGCTTTTAAGCTTCCAGAAAGTACCCCGATAGTTTAACGCAGCCTCAGTTGGTGAAGTGAGAGCGATCTGTTTATTGCCAGTTTCGGCAAAGAAACGTAAAGTCAGCACATGTTCACCACCGTTGACAAAAATTTCACAGAGCGAATGATCGATAAAGATCTCAAGGTCGAGCGCTTTTTGGTCTGGGAGCGCAATGGTGCGCGTTGTGCCAAATTCAGTTGCAAATTGAGCGCCGATATCTGCACGTGAAACGGTCAAATATGCGTCTTTTCCAGTTGAGAATTCAAGCTTCAAACTTTGACTAAGGTCATCATTGCCAGCTAAATGGAGGGTACCATTCTGGTCAGTATCTAAAGTCAATTTTAACTCATATTGCTCGCCACTTTCAGCAATTATTTGCTGTTTAGCGTTAACTTTTTTAGCTGCTTGAAGTGGAGTGCCTTTTTCACGCAGAGCAGCCATGGAAACGACAGGACGTTGGATAAGTTTGCCATCCTTTAAGGAGAGTTCTTTGACTTGGCTCAAGCAGCTAGCCCAGTTTTCTTCATCAGTTGGATATGAAACGTCAGGTAATCCGACCCAACTGATCAGATAAGCTTTACCGTCTGGAGTATTGAAAGCTTGGGAGGCATAAACATCGAACCCATCATCTAAGTTTTGGATCTGGTTGGTTCCAGCTTCAAATCTGGCTTTGTTTAGCTGAACATCTTCACCTAAAAGATACATATTAGGGTAGATATTGTCGTAAGCTACGACATCTTTGTCCAAACCTTGTGGGCAAAAGACCAAAAGTGGTTTGTCATCGACAAAGATCAAGTTAGGACATTCGATCATATAGCCCATTTCTTCTGCAGTGAATTCGAGATAGCCTAGATCGGTGAACTCCTTAAGGTCTTTAGATGAGAATAAGGAGATCTTACCAGTCTTAGTTTCTTTATCTTGAGCACCCAATACAACGTAGTAGAGATCGCGGTGTTTGAAAACTTGTGGATCGCGGAAATGATCGGTCGTATGATCTGGTTGGGTGATCAATGGTTCAGTGAGCTTAGTTATCTGACCTTCTTGATCCATCCAAGCACCTAATTGGAATGGATGTCTGATCCAGTCTTGATCACGATGATTACCGGTGTACATCAAGAACAATTTATCATCTACTGGTAAAGCTGAACCTGAATAAGCCCCGTGGCTATCGTATTTTGTATCGGGTGCGATCGCTAGACCGAGATCTTTCCAATGCACAAGGTCATCAGAGACTAAGTGCATCCATGATTTGAGACCATGAGCGGCACCAAATGGAAATGATTGATAAAAGACGTGCCATTGACCATTGAAGTAAGAAAAACCGTTGGGGTCATTTAAAAGTCCCGAGCTTGGGCGAATGTGATAACTCATTTGATAAGGGGAGTTAGCTGCTTGTGCTTGTAATTTCAATAATGTTTCAGCGCTCCAATCGGCGTATGCCCGATAGCGCATTTCACGTGTCCATTCCATAGTTGAATATCCCTTCTTTTTAAGCGTTTTTGAAAACGTTGTCTATATATTGAATTTTAACTTTTACAGCTATTTGTGTCAAACGTATATCATAGTATATCGAAATATATTTTTGGATTTTAAATTTTTTAAAATAAATTTGTGATAAACGATTGACATATTTTTGAAATACGATATTATTATAGATATAGAAAATGTAAAACGTTTACAAAAAAGGAGTGCTAACGATGGATCACAAAAAAGTGGCAAAAGACGTCATTGCAGCGGTCGGTCGCGACAATATGGTGGGAGCAGCCCACTGTGCGACTCGTCTGCGCTTAGTCTTAAAAGACGATAACAATATCGATCAAGCAGCGTTGGATAACAATCCAGACGTTAAGGGGACATTTAAAACCAACGGTCAATATCAGATCATCATTGGGCCAGGGGATGTCAACTTTGTTTATGATGAGATCATCAAAGAAACTGGCTTAAAAGAAGCCTCGACCGAAGATCTAAAGAAGATCGCTGAACAAGGCAAGAAGTTCAATCCGATCATGGCATTTATCAAGCTCTTATCTGATATCTTTGTTCCGATCATCCCAGCTTTAGTTGCGGGTGGTTTGTTGATGGCTTTAAACAACTTCTTGACTTCTAAAGGCTTATTTGGACCACAAGCGATCGTAGAAATGAATCCAGCGATCAAAGGTTTGTCTAGCATGATCCAATTGATGTCGGCAGCACCATTTATCTTTATGCCGATCTTAGTTGCGATCTCGGCTGCTAAGCGTTTTGGGGCTAACCAATACCTCGGGGCAGCGATCGGGATGATCATGACAAGTCCTGACTTGATGGCAGGTAAATCATGGGATATCTTTGGCATGCAAGTTATGCAAAATAACTACTATTACCAAGTTATTCCAGTCTTAGCAGCTGTTTGGATCTTGTCTGTTTTAGAAAAATGGTTACACAAACGTTTACCATCAGCAGTTGACTTTACCTTTACTCCACTGATCGCTGTTATGTTGACAGGCTTTTTGACCTTCACGATCGTAGGGCCTGCAATGAAGACACTTTCTGATTGGGTAACAAATGGTATCGTTTGGTTATACGACACAACAAGCTTTATTGGAATGGGTATCTTTGGTCTTACTTACTCGGCTATCGTATTAACTGGGTTACACCAAAGTTTCCCAGCGATCGAGACCCAACTTATCACAGCCTTCAGCAATGGTAAGGGCGCAGGTGACTTTATCTTTGTCGTAGCTTCGATGGCTAACGTTGCGCAAGGTGCTGCAACATTTGCGGTCTGGACATTGACAAAAGACAAGAAGATGAAAGGTCTTGCATCTTCAGCTGGGGTCTCAGCTTTACTTGGGATCACTGAACCAGCCTTGTTTGGGGTCAACTTGAAGTATAAATTCCCATTCTTCTGTGCGTTGATCGGTTCAGGGATCGCAGCGATGTTTGCTGGTTTGATGCATGTCGTTGCAGTTTCATTAGGTTCTGCTGGTTTCCTTGGGTTCTTGTCGATCAACGCTTCTTCGATCCCAATGTATATCGTAGCTGAGCTCATCTCATTTGCAGCTGCATTTGCTTTGACATTTATCTATGGTAAGAGTCACAGCCAATTATTAAATCCAGCTCCAGTGGCTGCACCAAGTGAACCAAAAGAAGTTAAGGAAGCAAAAACAGAAGCTAAAAAAGTTTCTGGGGTCGAAAATCAAGTTGTTGATTCCCCAGTTGATGGCAAGTCGATCGATCTAAGCGAAGTAAACGATCAAGTATTCTCCACTAAGATGATGGGTGATGGTGCGGCAGTTGTTCCAGCTGACGGTACGATCTATGCTCCAGCAGATGGTGAGATCACAGTAGCTTATGAAACAAAGCATGCTTATGGTATCAAGACAGATCGAGGTGCAGAAGTCTTGATCCACGTAGGTATCGATACGGTCAACTTGAAAGGTCAACATTTCACCTCTAACGTAACTCAAGGTCAAAAGATCAAGAAGGGTGACGTTTTAGGGACAGCTGATCTAGAAGCTATCAAGCAAGCTGGTTACGACACAACGGTAATGGTGATCGTAACTAACACGATGAACTATGCAAGTGTAGAACGCATCGATGTCGACGAAGTAAAACACGGTGACAATTTGATCGCGATCACTGCTGAATAAAATAAGTATTTAAAAATGGTCTAGCTACCATGAGTATATTTTATCTCATGGTGACTAGACCATTTTTTATATGAGCTATAGCTAGGAACAGATCAATTTATTTTTGGCTGATCACATGTTTGACAGAGGTTCTATCTGTTTTTTTCGTGGTTACTCTACCTGTTATGTACGGCGTTATTTATTTGAATTTGATATTTTGATTTACATTTCTAAAAATGAGGCGTATATTCAGCCTTATCAGAGGCTACATGGGGATGCTTAAGGGAGAGAGTCTATGCGAAATAATAACACGGTTAGATATGATATTTTGAGCTATCAGGGACTTTCAGCACTGTATGCTTTAGGGCTAAGCTTATGGGCTGGAACGATCTATCTTTATATGAAACAAGTTGGATATAGTTATGGACAGATCAATTTATTTTTGTCTCTTTTTTGGCTGATCACATGTTTGACTGAGATCCCATCTGGTTTTCTCGCAGACATGTTTGGTGCTTTGAAATTGACATTTTTAAGTTCCCTATTTCGTGGGAGTGGCTTATTGTTTTTAGCACTCTTTGAGCATAATTTGACGATTTTAGTACTAAGTGCAATTTTAACGGCAGTAGGTGATTCGTTTTATTCAGGAACTTTAACTGCTTGGATCGTTGAGAAAACCAAAAAGACAGATCTTGATCAAAACAAATTGTTTTCACATAATTATATGTTAGTTAGCTTGATAAGCTTTATCGGTGGCTATTTTGGAGCGGATTTTTTGGGTAATTTTGAACTGAGAGCACCCTTGATCTGTGGCGCATGTATCTTATATGTTACAGGGATCTTAGCTCTAAGTTTGACCCGTTTTGATCTAGAGCTTAGACCACGCAAAAAGATAGTTAAATTTGACCGGAATGTTTGGCAAAAAAAGCGCCCGTTATTTGAGACACTTGTCTTATTTTTACCATTAACTTTTGTAACAGTTGGACCGTATAATCAGTGGCAACTTTATTTTCAACATGGAACTAAGATCAAAACAGGAGCGATCTTGGTAGGGATCAATGTGTGCGCTATTTTAGGAGCAATGCTGTTTGATTTCTTGATCAAAATTCGGTTGCAAGCAGAAAAGCTTTTTTTAGCACATGTGTTAGCTCTTTGTATCAGTGTTTGGATAATGGTATGTAGCTCTTATTATTGGGCGCTCATTTTTATGTGGCTCCATGTTGCTTTATGTGCCTCAGCCGAGGTATTGCAGACTAAGTTATTACATGAAAAGATCACCGATGACCTGCGTACGACGTGGGTCTCGGTCAATAATACATTAGAAGCCTTAGTAACTACGCTAGCTTTAGCCCTGAATGGCTTTTTGGCAGATCATTTTGGTTTAGCCATAGCTTGGGGAAGTGGAGCTCTACTTGGATTTTTGATCACATTTGGCTGGTATACTTGGCAAATAAGTCGGCAAAAAAAGTTAAAAGGTCGTGACCAATAGTTTTTATTGCTGTTTACGTTAAAATTGTATTATAATGGTAAGCATAAAATAATTTAGGAGGTTTTTTCTAATGAAAACTAGAGGCGAACTTAAAGCTGAAGCGCGCGAGTTGCTTGCTGGTAACTGGGGAAAAGCTATTTTATTGAACATTATTCCGCTTTTAGGGACAGTTTTTATAGGCCTTATCCTTGGGCTCTTAGTTGCGGTGATCGTATTTTTGTTCAACAGTGGTGCCTTTTCTGGAAACGGATCTACTGTCAATGAGACTGTAAATAGTAGTACAGGTAATGGCGGGGGCTCAATTATCGGTGGGGTGATCGGGGTTTTGATCACAACAGGTATCGCTTATACGACACTTGATTGGTTACGGACTAAGAATAGCGATTTTAGTCCTGTACGTGGTATGTTTTCGATCTTTTCAAAGAAATATTTCGTACCGGTATTAGTTCTTTATATCCTACAAACGATCTTTAAGTTTCTGTGGTCGTTACTCTTTGTGATCCCAGGGTGGATCAAAGCTTACTCATATTCTCAAACATATTATATCTACAAAGATGTAAATAAAGATAATGAAAATAACAGCTTGAACTACCTCGACTACATCACGCTCAGTCGTGAATTGATGAATGGTCACAAGTTTGAGATGTTTGTCTTGCAGTTGAGCTTTATCGGTTGGTGGTTGCTTGTGGCGGTAACAGCAGGTATTGCAGCTATCTGGGTCTACCCATACTACCAAACAACAATGAGTGCATACTACAAGAACTTAGCTGGCGATAAATTCATCAATTATCGCGGTTAAGCCTAAATGAGAAAAATACGCTCGGTGATATTTTATCGGGTGTCTGTCAACTGATATGGATGATCCTTAAAACACTTCCTATAGAAATGTGGGAAGTGTTTTTTA
Source organism: uncultured Lactobacillus sp. (assembly GCA_910587695.1). Taxonomy (GTDB): domain Bacteria; phylum Bacillota; class Bacilli; order Lactobacillales; family Lactobacillaceae; genus Ligilactobacillus. The sequence continues at coordinate 81,511 of CAJUNC010000010.1, read as the reverse complement.
CGAAAAAACTAGTATAGAGTTTTCAACCATACTAGAAAGTGTTAAACAGGTGGACATTACTATAATTTAACAAATCCTGAAATATTTAAAGATATTATAGAATAAAGGAATATTGATATGTGTGATCAAATAATAAAAATAGCTTTAGCCCAATTTGATAATGACTTAAACCATATAAATAGAACAATGTCAAAAATTGAAGAAATAGTAAAAAAAGCATCCCAGAAAAAAGTTGATTTCTTGGTCTTTCCAGAGCTATTTTTAACAGGATATGATTTGCCGTACATTATGGAAAAAAATAATATTTTGGAAATTAATGACGAACGTATTTTATCTCTTTGTCAAATGGCTAAAAGAAATGACATTTCTTTTTTAATAGGGTTGCCTCTTAGGATTCAAAATAAAGTTTATATTTCTGCTCTGTATATTAACTGTGAAGGGAATATAGAAGAGATAATTTCAAAAAATTATTTATATGGTATGGAAAGTGAGTTCTTTACGCCAGGGACGGTAGCAAAGTTGATCACCATTAAGGGATTCCGTATAGGCATAGGGATCTGTTTTGATTCTGCCCACTCAGAGCATATAACAGCTTTAAAAGATAGAGGAATAGATATGTTTATAGGGAGTTCTTTATATAGCAGAGGGGAAGGGAAAAAGGAGATGGAACGCAATTTTAGTCAAATAAGTAGTAAGTATGATATTTTATCAGCTGTCGTAAATTACGCTGATAAGACTGGTAAATGGCTCTCTTGTGGTAATTCTTCTTTTTATGATAAAACTGGCCACATATATATGAAACTAGCTGAATGTAAAGAAGGACTATTGATCTCACAAATACAGAAGAATGGAACAGTATGCAAATATGTTTGATTAATATTAGAGGCACCAAACCATATCACAGGTCTGATGCCTCTTTTTATTGGTCTTTAAAGTGTGTCTGAGCGTAAATGAGAATAAATAACAAGGCTAACACAAATGTTTGTAGTAACATGAGACTAGCGATGTTAAATGAGATAAACCCCAAAAAAAGCGGAAAGCAAACTTGCTGGGCCTAGGATGTTTAGTATCAAATTAGTCGCTTCTTTAAAAGTCGTGATATCAGTCAAAGGACTGTTACGGGTGAGCCATAAAAAGAAAGCTCCCCCTAAGATAAAGATCAGATCGGTCACCAACATGATCGTTAAGACAAGTGACATCATCGCGAAGGTGAGCGCGGCTTTATTTTGTTGATACCAACTCTTAGTGAGTTGAGTAGCAATATTTCCCTCATTAGGTGGAAAATGTCTTGGATAAAAGACACGATAAGTCTGACTACCTTCATGTAAGATAAAAGACTGTGGTTGTAAAACGATAGCTACGGCATATTTTTTGGCTTTAGCTGTCGTTTCGTCCAAAGCGATCAATTTATTTTGCTTTTCAAAGATGATCTCTTTTTGAGAAAATGAATAACTACCATTTTTAAATGGAGTTTGGTGTGCTACTTGTTGGAGTTTTTTATCTTGCAAAAGCTCTGTTACTTGAGGTAGATAGTTTTTAAGCTCAACTGTTGTTTGCTTTTGAAAATAAAAGGGGATCGCTAATAGGTTCAAAGCTAATAAGAAAAGCAAGACTAAAAGCATTTGAGCCCAATTTAGCATATGACGCCCAGCAAACATCTTCTTTGGACTTAGTTGAGCATAAAAATAATTGAACGGAAATAATTCACGCATTAGACACACCTCGTTTTAACCTTTGGCACCACCAGCAGTCAAGCCAGTGACAAAGTATTTTTGTAGATAAAAGAACAAAGCACAGATCGGTACTGCGATCAAGATCGCACCAGCAGCAAAGAGTGCGACCTGTTGATCTTTTGGATCTTGGATAAACTGTTGTAAGCCAACAGCAACAGTCAAGTTAGCATCTTCACGTAACAAGTACTTGGCAGTCATGAAATCGCCAAAAGGTCCCATGAAAGCCCATAACGCTTGAACGGCGATCATCGGCTTGACTAAAGGCATCACGATCTTCCAAAAGATAGTGAAGTTGCCTGCACCGTCTAATTTGGCAGATTTTACCAGCAAAGTTATAACGGCTGTAGGTATAACCCGCTAAAGTCACAACGGCTACTTGGATCACCATCGTAAAAAAAGAGATGACTAAGGTATTTAGATACCAACGACCATATAAGGTATCACTGAAGAGTTCTGAAAAATTATTGAGTGTCCAAGGACCTGTGAAATTTAAGGTAAAGGCTTGGACTTCGCTGTCTTTTAATTCATCGGAAACAGTTTCGGGATGGTTGAAGACACGTGAGACAGTCATTTGGGAAACATTGGCTTTCTTAGCTACGTCTTTTAAGGTAGTCATGGATATCGCTACTTTCTCTTAAAAATTTCTAGAGTTTATTCTAAGGCATTGATTTTTATTTTGCAATCGCTTGCGTGAACGAAAATAATTTAACATTATCTAAAAAATTATCTTGCAAGCGGTTGCAAAAAGTCTGATTATTTTATAAGATTAGGTTGTGAGTTTTACAGAAAGGTGGGAAAAGTGTGAGTACAATAAGTGTAGCAGATCGGATCATCTATCAGATCTATCCTAAGAGTTTCAAGGATAGCGATCATGATGGGATCGGGGATCTCAAGGGGATCACGCAAAAGCTTGCGTATCTAAAAGAGTTAGGGATAAATACCATCTGGCTCAACCCGATCTATGTGTCACCCCAAATTGATAACGGTTACGATGTTGCTGATTACTATCAGATCGATGAAAAACTCGGTACTTTAGCGGATTTTGATGAACTGGTAGCCAAGGCCCATGCTTTAGGTTTAGAGATAATTTTGGATTTTGTGTTGAACCATACTTCAGAGAAGCATCCGTGGTTTCAAGCAGCGTTACACGATAAGGAGAGTGAGTTTCGCAACTGTTATCTCTTTCACAAAGGCAAAGACGGCGGTCCGCCGAATAATTGGGGCTCATTTTTTGGTGGGAGTGTCTGGCAACAAGATCCGCTAGATGCGGATAATTATTATTTTCATCTTTTTGCAAAGGAAATGCCCGATCTAAACTGGGCAGAGCCAAAAGTTCGAGTCGAGATGTTAAAGATCGCTAAGTTTTGGCTCGATCATGGGGTCGATGGCTTCAGATTGGATGCATTTATCCATATTGCCAAGGCAGATTTTGAACAAGATATGTTGACTTCATCAGATAAACCGCAGATCGCTGAGATGTTTTATGCCAACTTACCGCAAGTGAGGACCTATTTGCAAGAGTTTATCAGCCAATTGCGGCAGTTAAAGCCCGATATCTTTATCTTAGGTGAAGCAGCCAGTGCTGATATCGATCTAGCAGTAGATTATACGACCCCAGCAGATAAGAGTTGTGATACAGTCGTGACTTTTCGCTATTTTGCCGAAGATAAAAGCCAAGTAGAACCTGATCTGCCTCAGATCGGACAGCCTGTGAAGTTAGATATTCCCAGCTTCAAATATAACATGCTCGAATGGCAAAAGCGGCTTGAAGGTGTGAGTTATCCGACACTATATTGGAGCAATCACGATATGCCACGGATCTTGAGTCGCTTTGCTCCGCCAAAAGAACACAGTGCCTGTGCGAAGATGTTAGCGACTTTGATGTATTTACAGCGGGGGATCCCGTGTATCTACTATGGTGAAGAGCTGGGCTTAATGTCTCAAACTTTGCCGACTTTAAAAGCTTTTGAGGATCCGCAGATCATCGATTTTGCTAATAAGGCACGTGCTAAGGGTTGGAGTGAGAACGAGATCTTAGAAAGTGCTAGTCAAGCACATAAGATGGCAGCGCGGTTACCGATGCCGTTTGATGAAACAGCTTATCAAGGCTTTTCCACAGTTGAGCCGTGGAAGTATTCAAAAGTCTTGCAAAAGACCAATATAGCAAAACAAGAAAGCGACCAGAAGAGCCCGTTGAATTATTATCGCCAACTTTTACGCTTAAAGCACCAAGAGTTATTTATAAAGGGGCGGTTTATCTTAGAAAATACCAGTTCTAAGCTATATGTTTACCGTCGGATATCAAAGAACAAGCAAGCGTTAGTCATCTGTAATCTAAGTGCAGACGAACAGAGCTATCCTTGTGGTGATCTTACCAAAGTTTTATTGGGACAAAATGCTAAAGTTTTAGGGCAAAAAGTCCAGCTGGCTTCGTATGGGGCGATAGTTTTAGAGAGATAAAGAAAAGAGGAATATAATGGATATTGCAGCAGTTTATCACCGGCCTGATAGTGAAATGGCGTACTTAAGAGAAAATGGGGCTTTTGAGATCCGCTTAAAAGTCAAACATGACGATGTATCTAAAGTAGAGTTGTTGTACGGCGACCCTTACGGTACTAAAGTCAACGAAAAAGATGAAGGAACTTGGGAATATGAGACGATCGACATGGATAGAAGTTTTATCACTAAGCTCCATGACTATTATCTAGCACAAGTCACTTTGCCGTTGCATCGTTTGCAATATGCTTTTTTGATCACGGATCAAAAAGGGACAAAGTGGCTCTATGATGATCGAAAGCTAGTCTTAGCGACTAAAGAAAGTATCGCGGAGTTGACTTGTTTTCGGATGCCGTATCTTCACGAGATCGATCGGATCGATCCACCTGAATGGGTCAAAGAAACTGTCTGGTATCAGATCTTTCCGGAAAGATTCGCTAACGGAGATAAGTCCAACGATCCAAAAGGGACTTTACCTTGGGGAAGTAGCGAGCCTTCACGCGACAATTTCTTTGGGGGCGATCTAAAAGGGATCATCGATCATTTAGACTACTTAAAAGATCTAGGGATCACGGGATTGTATCTTTGTCCGATCTTTACAGCGCATTCTAACCATAAATATGACACGATCGATTACTTTACGATCGATCCTCATTTTGGAGATAAAAAGACGTTTAAACGTTTAGTCGATGAAGCACATAAACGTGGGATGAAAGTCATGTTGGATGCTGTTTTTAACCATTTGGGTGATTTTTCGATGCAGTGGCAAGATGTGATCGAACATGGGCAAGAGTCCCGTTTTGCATCGTGGTTTCATATCAATGAGTTTCCAGTCAGCTATACTAAGACGGATAATGATGAATTTGCGCGTGATCTGACTTATGAAGTCTTTGCAAACACACCGCACATGCCGAAACTGAATACGGCTTCGCGTGAAGTACAAAATTATCTGCATGAGATCGCAGCATATTGGATCAAACAATTCAATATTGATGCTTGGCGTCTAGATGTGGCAAATGAGATCGATCATCACTTTTGGCGACATTTTTACTCTTTGACACACTATTTAAAACGCGATTTTTATGTTTTAGGTGAAGTTTGGCATAATGCGCAAAGTTGGGTCAACCAACATGAATTTGACGGTGCGATGAATTATCCATTTACAGAAACTTTAAATGATGGAATAGTAGCTAAAAAGATCAGTCTTAGTGAGATGGTCTCGCGTTTGAACGAACAATTGATGCTCTATCGTATGCCGACAAATCAAGTGATGTTAAATTCGATGGATACGCATGATACAGCTCGGTTGTTGACGCTTTGCCAAGGTGATAAGGATCTGATGCGCCTGACGCTAACGCTGATGTTTTTACAAATTGGTTCGCCATGTATCTATTATGGTACAGAAGTCGGGATGGCTGGAGACAATGATCCAGGATGTCGGGCTTGTATGATCTGGGATAAAGACAAGCAAGATCAAAAGATGCTCGCCTTTACCAAGGAATTGATCAAATTACGCAAAGACTATCATCGAATCTTTAGCTATGGAACTTATACTTGGCAAGTTGATGATGATAACCAAACGTTAAAACTGATCCGAAGTAAAGGAGAGCAACAGATCTGTGCAATCTTTAACTTAGGTGAAAAACCACTAAAAGTAACACAAAAGACACCATTATTAGCACAAAATTTGGTGCAAGATCAGTTAGGTAAGCATGGTTTTGCGATCTTTGGGTGATATTTCTTGTCGAATTTAGAATAAAAGACTAAAATTAAAACGAAAATCAAAAGGGGGTCAAATAAATGACAGTTGAACCAAAATTAGCTCAAGATGTTTGGAAAGATGCTGGTAAGCATGTTCAGTTCACGGTACTTGAGTTAAAGCGTCAAGACCAAAAGCATGAACAAGAAGTGATCGCCGCTTTTGCTGACCGTTACCAAGCTATCTTGCGTTCGTTGCATATTCGAGACAATGAAGGGTGCTTACGAGCAACGTTTGGTTTTAGTAGTGATGCTTGGGATTATTTATTCCCTAATGCACCGAAGCCAAAAGAACTTGTTCCATATCAGACCTTGCGGGGAGATAAGTACGAGATGCCAGCAACTAAAGGGGATCTTTTCTTCCACATTCGGGCTAACGATGAAGCAGTCGTTTACGAAGCAATGTCACAATTTATGCTCTTTTTACGTGATATCACTAATGTTGTTGATGAAACAAAGGGGTTTCGTTACTTTGAAGGTCGGGCGATCGTAGGCTTTATCGATGGGACAGAAGCACCTGAGATGGAGTTAGCTTCTCAATACGCTTTAGTCGGTGATGAAGATCCAGAATTTGTCAATGGATCTTATGCGTTTGCGCAAAAGTGGTTGCATAACATGGATTTTTGGAACAAGCTCAAGACTGAAGATCAAGAAAAGGCGATCGGGCGTCAAAAGTTCAGTGATCTCGAACTTGATGACGATGAGAAATTCAAAAATGCGCATAATGTTGTCTCTAAAGTTGAGCTCAATGGTGAAGAACAAAAGATCATCCGGATGAATGTCCCTTATTCTGATCCAGCTTCCGGTAAGACGGGAACGTATTTTATGGGATATTCACGTTATTGGCAAGTGACTAAATTGATGTTACTGTCAATGCTCAAGGGACATGATTTCTTGTTGTCCTTTTCTGATATTTTATCAGGACAACTGTTCTTTATCCCATCAAAGACGGTTTTAGATGAGATCGCTGATGGTGAATTTACCAAATGATCTAGTTCAAGCAGTTGAGGTTTTCTTGACTGCTTTTTTTGTGCTGTCTGGGCTATAATAGAGTTAAATACTTTAGTTAAAAGGAAGGTTTGTATGGAAAGATCAGCTATCTATCACCGCCCAGCAAGCGAGATGGCGTACATGGCGGATAAACAAAACTATCGGTTACAATTAAAGACCAAGCATCGCGATATTACACGGGTGCGGGTGATCTTTGGGGCACCCCAGATGCTGGTCAAAGATTCAGGTCAAACAGATACTTGGGAATATGTAACTAAAGAAATGGATAAGCGTTTGCAAAATGGAATCTATGACGTCTGGGACGTTAAACTGCCGATCCCAGCAACACGTAAGCTAAAATATGCATTTCATTTACTCGATCGAAAAGGCAATGAGCTTTTATATGACGCTAATTTGATGCAACTCTATACTCCAAAAGCTGTTCAAGAGATGACGGGCTTTTTGACGCCGTACTTAGTATTGGATGAGACCACGACAACACCAGAATGGACGAAAAAGATGATCTGGTATCGGTTGATGCCAGATCGCTTTGCCAATGGTGATCAAAAAAAAGATCCTAAAGACACACTTGAATGGGGGCAAGAAGCTGATAAAGCAAAGTTTTTTGGTGGCGACTTGCAGGGGATCATCGATAAGTTAGATCACATCCAAGGGTTGGGCTTTAATGGGATCTACTTAAGTCCAGTATTTGATGCTTATTCCAACCATAAATTCGATACGATCGATTACTATGAGATCGATCCAGCCTTTGGGACCAAAGAGAAGTTTAAAGAATTGATCGAAGCGATCCATCAACGAGGGATGAAGGTCATGTTAGATATCACGTGCGACCATCTAAATGATTTTTCGCTCCAATGGCAAGATGTGCGTAAATACGGGGCTCGGTCGAGTTTTGCCAATTGGTTTTTGATCAAGGAATTTCCAGTACGTTACGTACCTAGTGAATTGCCCGATTATTCTGAACGTTTGACCTATGAGGCTTTGAACAACAATCCACATATGCCAAAAGTCGATCTGGAAAATCCCGAAGTCCAAGCACACTTTGGTAATATTTTGACGTATTGGACACGTAATTTTGATATTGATGGCTGGAGCATTGCAGATTCTAATGAGATACCGGCAGCCTTCAAACGTTACCTACTAGAAACATTGCGTCAAGTTAAGAAAGATATCTATCTTTTAGGAAATACGATCGCTAAAAAAGCTGAACATGATGATGTTTTTGCGGGGAATAATTCGATCGATGTGCGTGAACTAGTTGAGGGAACTTTTATCACTGAAAATATTCCACCGACTGAATTAGCCTATGCGCTAAATGAGCATCAATTACGGGCTGATCCAAGTACGCTTTCAGCTTCGCTTTTGGCAGCGGATAGTCCACAAACACAGCGGATCTTAGCCAAGTGTGAGGGAAATGTCCAATTGTTGCGTGCAGTTTTGGCATTTATGTTCATGCAACCAGAATCGCCAAGTATTCTATATGGTACTGAAAAAGGTATCAAAGCGGGAACTGAAGCTGCTTTACAGCCATGTATGGATTGGAAAGATGATCAAGCAAGCGATGAAATGCAACGCTTTTTGAAAACTTTATTAGCGATGCGGATCCGTTACAACAATGTATTGTGTGAAGGCTCATTTGAATGGGGCCAATGTAGCAATCAGTATTCTTATTTGAGTTTTAGCCGTCGCTTAGGTGATAAACGCCTGTTTGCGCTCTTTAATTTAGGATATGGTAGTATCAAGATCGTTTTGCCTAAAGATCGTAAGCTACTACTAGGACAAAATTTAGTTGAACAAGATAAGCGTTTAGGACAATTTGGCTTTGCGATCGTGGAATTATAGATAGTAAAGAAAGCTCACTGCAGTTGGCAGTGAGCTTTCTTAGTACAAAAAAACCATGGAGCAAAAACTCACATGGTCTAAAAGAATGATCTTTAGTTTACGTGTACAGCAAATGATGGCATGAAGTAAGCCATGTTACCGATCTTAACGCTTTGACCTGGTTCTGGAGCAGCTACGAAACTGTTACCACCTAAGTAGATAGCAACGTGGTAAGTTGAACCTGGTGTACCCCAGAACAATAAGTCACCAACTTGAGCTTGACTCACTGGGATATGAGCACCAGCAGATTCTTGAGCGATCGTGTTACGGCCGATCTGTTTACCAAAGTGTGCGTAAACGTATTGTGTCAAGCCAGAGCAATCAAAACCAGCTGGTGTTGAACCGCCCCAAACGTAAGGTGTACCGATAAATGATTGTGCATAAGCTGCGATCGCACCACCATCAGCTGAAGTTGAAACAACTTGTTGTTGAGGTTGTTGAACTTGAGCAGGTTGTGCTTGTTGTTGCACTTGCTGTGCCGGAGCTTGCGTTTGAGCTGGAGCTTGGCTTTGAACAGGTTGTTGTACTTGTTGTTGAGCTTGAGCAGTAGCTTGTTGTTGAGCAGCTTCTTGTTGAGCTTGAGCAGCAGCTTGCTGTTGTGCGGCTTGTTGAGCAGCAGCCTCTTGTTGAGCTTGAGCGGCAGCTTGTTGTTGAGCAGCAGCTTCTTGTGCAGGATCTTTAGTTGGGTCATTGACAGTCAATGTTTGACCAACGAGCAAAGTAGCCCCTAAATTATTTGCTTGGCGTAAAGAATCCACTGTTACACCGTAAGCTTGAGCGATCGTGTAAAGTGATTCACCAGCTTGAACAGTATGTGTTGTGTGGTTAGCTGAAACAACAAGTTGAGGTTCTTGAGTTTGTTGTTGTGTAGCTTGTTCTGGTTGAACTTCTTGTTGGACAACAGGTTGTTGTGTTTGTGCTGGTGCTTCAGGTTGAGCAACAGGTTGTTGTGTAGCTTGTGCTGTACCGTTGACCTTCAAAACTTTACCTGGATGGATGAGGTAAGCGTCAGCAGATAGACCATTTAATTCACGTAACTTTTCGACTGTTGTGTTGTATTGTTGTGCAAGTGCCCAAAGGGTGTCACCTGCTTTAACAGTTACATCAGATGTGTTTTCTGTGTTGGTTTGCTTGTCGGCCGTGTTTGTTGTGTCAGCTTGAGCAACTTGCGCATCCTTAGCAGGAACTTTCAATGTTTGACCAGTAATGATCAAGTGGGAGTTTTGGTCAATGTTGTTCAAAGTTTCGATCGATTGGATGGAAACACCATATTTTTGTGAAAGATCCCAAACTGTATCGTTTTTAGCAACTTTATGAGTTGTATCCGCATTAGCTGTTGCTGTTGTAGCCAAGAATAATCCGGCTGCTCCGACTGTACCGACTAAAAGTTTTTTTGCTGTATGATTCAAAATTTATATTCACTCCTATATAATTTTCAAATAATTTCTAAAACGACTAACTTCAATTTGACTGATACATTTATTTTAATCCATTTATGTTGCAACCTAATGCAAAAAAGATTACATTTTACCAATTTTTGTAATAAATAACCGCGAAACCTTGAAAATATTGGAAAAATAAATTTATTAAGATTTAGTAAAGGTAAATAAAACGTTATAAATGTTGATATATCAGGGTTTTTATTGAAAAGAGAGCGGAACATTTAAAAAATAATGTTACAAAAATGTTACAAGAAATATAAACTACTACACTGAAGCAAATACTAGTAAAATTAAAGTTGTTTGGATTTAAAAGTGCAAATTGGGCTGGAAATGATGTTACAAAAAAGTTAAATTGATATTAATTAATGTTACTATCAATAATTATTAATGGTTCTAGTAGATGTAGTTTAAATATATCTTTAAAATCATGGTAAATATTGACTTTTGAGGTAAAGTTCAATAAATTTATTATTATCATCAATTATTAATTTTTAAAATTAGAGACAGAAGGAAGGTACGAGTTGTGGAAGTATATAATTTTTCAGCGGGACCGGCAATGATGCCACCCGAAGTGGTAGCTCAGATCCAAGCTGAGTTGGTATCCTATCGTGATAGTGAGATGAGTGTGATGGAGATCAGCCACCGCTCAGCGCTATACGAAGAGATGTTTCAAACTGCTAAAGCCGATCTAAGAGAGCTCTTAGCGGTTCCTAAAGACTACAAGATCTTATTTTTACAAGGGGGAGCATCGACACAATTTACGACGGTACCGTTGAATCTAGCACGGAAAACGAAAAATATTGCTTTTGTCGACACAGGGCACTGGTCGCAAACAGCGATCGCGGATGCTCAACTTGTACCTGAGCGCAAGGTCGAAGTGGTCGCTTCGGGTAAAAGTTCTGCCTATACCCATTTGCCACACGAGATCGCATTGGATAAAGCCTATGATTATGTACACTTGACGATCAATAACACGATCGAAGGGACGATGTATCGTAAATTACCTGAATTACAAGGGCAAACGGTAGTCGGAGATATATCTTCAAATATTTTGGGCTATCAACACGATGTTCAAAAGTATGGTCTTTTGTATGCTAGTGCACAAAAAAATATCGGTCCGGCTGGGCTGACTTTGGTGATCGTTAAAGAATCGCTTTTGGACAAAGAACAAGATCTGCCTTCAATGCTTGATTATGTGAAGTTGATCAAACGTGACTCTAATTTAAATACACCGCCAGTTTTTCCGATCTATGCAGCTGGCCTAGTTTTCCAATGGTTGAAAAAACAAGGTGGCGTAAAGCAGATGCAACAACAAAATGAGGCTAAAACGGCACTTCTGTATGACATGTTGGATAACTCAAAACTCTTTTTGGGGACGGCACATGCGCCTGATCGTTCGTTGACAAATGTTCCTTTTACGACGGGAAGTAAAGAACTTGATGAAAAATTCATCACCCAAGCTGAGGAAAACGGGCTAAAAAATATCCGAGGACATGTTTTGGCTGGTGGGATGCGGGCAAGCATGTACAATGCCTTTCCGTTTGAAGGGGTAAAGGCTCTAGTTGATTTTATGAAAGCATTCGAGCAAAAAGAACGCCGGATCTATGCGGCCACGATGAAATAAACATGGTATAATATAGTTCCTTGGCAGGGGCGCTTTGGCGGTCACGTCAAAGGCTTGGTGTCACGCATTTGTGTGGCACTTTTTTTATTTGTATGCTAGGCTGTGGGTAAGGATAGGTGAACGATATGCAAGATACGATCTTTGAAGCGATAAAAAACGATCACGCAAATAAAAAATATACCGAGGCTGGGATCGACCCATTATATGTAGCACCAAAAGAAGCCAAGATCTTGATCGTGGGACAAGCACCGGGAAAACGGGCGCAGGATACACGGTTGTTTTGGAATGACCCTAGTGGTGATAATTTACGGGCTTGGATGGGAGTTTCCCGTGAAGAATTCTATCAGTCAAAAGATTTTGCGATCTTACCGATGGATTTTTATTTTCCAGGCAAGGGTAAGAGCGGGGATCTACCACCACGAAAAGATTTTGCTAAAAAATGGCATCCGTTGTTATTAAAACAGATGCCTGAACTAGAATTGACGTTACTTGTAGGAAGTTATGCAACTAAGTATTATCTCCAGCTTAAAAGCAGTGCGAAATTAACTGATATCGTACACGACTACCAGACATATCTACCAAGATATTTTCCCTTAGTTCATCCTTCGCCGCGTAACAAGCTTTGGCAAAGTAAGAATCCTTGGTTTGCCAAAGAGGTATTGCCTGAGTTGAAAAGACAGGTCCATTTGATCATTGATTAAAGTACAAGTCACATCATGTTTGATGTGGCTTTTTGTCGTAAAAAAATAACCGACCAAGCTCACACTTGATCGGTGGAATAACTAAATTAGTGCATTAAGCGACTGTCTAGACGAGAAACAGCGCGTAAGATCAAGAAACTGATCGCAGCCTCGATCGGCCACATGATCAAGTTTTTAGGACCACGAACGCTCAATAGTCCCCAGATCGGTGCTTGGTACATCAGATGGATCCATAGAGTGTTGAAGAAGATATTGGACACGAAGATCTGAACGAATTGGTAGACTGCAAGGCGTTGCCAAGTGATCTTTTGTTGGTAGAGAAAAGCGCCTGCGATCAGACCAGTGATAAAAGCACTGAAAGTGAATCCGATAAAAAAGGTGCTTCCAGTTGAAAACAACGTATTTTTGATCAGATCACCTAAGACTAAGGCAACACCACCAAGCCAAGGCCCTAAGAAATAACCGATCAAAGTCGTTCCCATAAAACCAAGACCAAACTTGACTAAGTTGTCTGAACCAAAAGAGATCTTGCCTAAAACAGTCTGTAAAGCGATCAGCATTGCAGCTAAAGTGACTGTTTTGGTCGTGAGTTTTGGACTTCTCCAAGATAAATTCGTCATAAAAAAACATCTCCCTAAAAATAAATTGGGGGGAGACAAGCACCAGTAATGGTTAGATCATTGGTGAATGCGGAAGATACACGCGGCTAAAATGACGGTTCAGCCTTCTGCTTACGTTCACATTCCGTTCCGTAAGCCCGTAACGCATAAATTCCTACCCCTACAAGCGTTGATTTTAGCATTTATTACTAAAAAAAGCTACTAGTAAAACACGAATAATAAAAGTTTTTTTACAAAAAATATGCTTTAAAAGGTGAATGGTTGGTGTGATGGAAAAGTATTTTGTAGAATTAAAGAGAGCTGGAAAAATGGAGGTGAGATGATGGATCTGTTAACACGTATCGATCAACATTATCATGAAGTAACAGGACAAGAACGCCAAATGGTCACAGATTTGCGACAAGTTGAGCTTACTTGGGATAGTTTGACTAGCGATGAGTTAGCTAAAAAATTATATGTTTCACGGGCAAGTATTTTCCGAACGTTAAAGAAGTTAGAGATCGAGAGCTTTGCTGAATTAAAGTATTTGGTCCAACAAGAGAAACAAAGCGTGTTGAACCTTGAGCAAGGAAAAAAATACACAGATATTGATCATTTGGAACATATGAAAGTCTGTAAGGCTCTATATGAGTCAGTAGATATGGGAAAATTGAGAGACCTCTAATTACAAAGGAGCTTTTTTACTATGGAAAATAAAGAATTGATCGTCAAAAATGCACGTGAATATGTATATGATGCTTTGAATAATGAAGGTAGTGGTCATGATTGGTGGCACGTTTTTCGTGTTACTAATAACGCTATCGAAATTGCTAAACATGAAAAAGCGGATATTTATATTTGTGAATTAGCAGCATTATTACACGATATTGCTGATGGAAAGTTAAATGAAAGCGAGGAAGCTGGCCAAAAAAGGGTACATACATGGTTGGTCGAGAATCATGTGTCTAGTGAAACACTAGATCATGTTATGGATATTGTTTCAAAGATGTCATTTAAGGGTGGAAACCAAAAAGAAAATGTTTCTACTTTAGAAGGAAAAATCGTTCAGGATGCTGATCGTTTAGATGCTATGGGGGCAATGGGAATCGCACGGGTAATGTGTTATTCAGGCCACGTTGGACGTCCAATCCACGATCCGGCTATGAAGCCTAGAGAAAATCTCACTTTGGAAGAGTATCGCAATGGTAAAGATACAGCGATCATGCATTTTTACGAAAAATTGCTTAAGTTAAAGGACACTATGAATACAAGCTATGCCATGAAGCTAGCGCAGGGGCGACATGAATTTTTGAAAGTATATTTGGATCAGTTCTATCAGGAATGGGATGCCAAGCGCTAGTAGTTGGCTATATTTACACCAAGTGAGATCAAACAAATATAAGTTATAAAGAGCAAGTAGTGACTATTTCATTACTTGCTCTTATTTTTCTGAATAGATCCTGATTTTTAGGTGATAAATTGTGTATGGATAAGCTCTTTTTAGGGAGCATAATGTTTTTGTGTGGTCATTAGACCTTGTATTATTACTTTATGAAGTGAGGTGGTAGCATGCACAAGATTTTGATAGTAGATGATGATCTGGAGATCCTAAAGCTTATAAAAAATGCGTTAGAACTAAAAAATTACGCAGTAACAGTACTTCAAGAAGTTACGTTGCCAGTAAAGTCAGCCGAATTTCAAGGTTACGATCTGCTCTTATTGGATATTATGCTGACTAATATCAATGGAATCGAGCTTTGTAAACAACTTAGACGTCAGATCGCAACTCCGATCATCTTCATCAGCGCTAAAGATACCGAAGGTGATATTTTGCAAGGCTTGGCAAATGGTGGGGATGACTATATCGTTAAACCATTTAGTTTAAAACAACTAGTGGCTAAAGTTGAAGCTGATCTAAAACGAGAAGATCGGACTAAAAAAGCTCACGGTAAATTTAATACAGTCAGAAGAGATCTCGGTCAGATCACATTTTATTTAGAAGAAAAGCAGGTCTATATCGGTAGTAAGGCCATACCACTTACCAAACGTGAATATGCGATCTTAGAGCTTTTATCACGTGATCTGACTCGAGTCTATACACGCGAGGAGATCTATTTTAAGGTTTATGATGAATCTGCTGATGTTCTTTTTCGTTCGATCTCTGAATATGTCTATCAAATACGCAATAAATTTTCAGTATATGGGGTAGACCCGATCAAAACAGTGCGGGGAATGGGGTATAAGTGGAATGATCAGTAAATACACGATGCAACAGCGGATCTTACTTGCGGTTTTGGAGGTCATCATTGGAAGTTTACTGGTCGTAGTTACTTTATTTTTAGGTTCATTTTTACTGGTACAAAGTGGACAATTGAGAATATTTAATGAGGCTAAAGTAACTTTTGATAAAAATATTAGTCGGCAGGATATAACTAAAACGATGAAGGATATCCCATATGACTATACACTTTATGATGCTAAAACTAAGCACTTGTTAACAGGGAAATATGCTTCTAGTGACCTCAATAATTTTGAAATTGCTAGAGATAATAAGCGAGATCTGACTGTAGATACAGTAAAATTCAAATATTTTGCTGATAAAAATTATATCCTCATTATCCGCCAAAATAGTATGCCAGAATTTGCTGATCAGCGTTTACGCGTGATCTCATATAACCAATTTAGTTATCTTTTTGTAACGTTTGGAATTCTTTTAGTGATAGTGATCGTTGTCGTTAAACTTGTACGTGAACTGGAAAAAGATTTCCGCTATGTCGAAGAGATCGCGCTGTCCATGGGCGAAGGGGGCACTGCTCAGCCTAGAAAGCATGTCAAGATCGTTGAGTTTGAGCAAATATTGACTAATCTTTACAAAAAAAGTGATAAATTAGCTTGGTTGGTCGAAAAAGAACGGTTAGAGAAAAAAGATCTATCCTTTCAAATAGCCGCTTTGGCCCATGATGTAAAAACTCCGCTGACAGTTGTTAAGGGTAATGTTGAATTACTAGAAATGACTTCGTTGACCTCAAAGCAGATTGAATATTTAGCTTCGCTCAAGAAAAGTATGACGATATTTGAACGTTATTTCAACAGCATGTTGACCTATACACGGCTGTTAAATGATGATAAAAGGGAAGAAGTGAAAGTATCGGACTTTATTTCTGAGCTAGTTGTAGAATTTAACGAAATAGCCAAAACTTATCAAGTTGAGTTACAGACAAAACTAGAAATAGAGAGTAAGTTTTTTTGTGGTGATCGCTTAGCGCTCAGCCGAGCAGTCCTAAATATTTTTGTCAATGCCTGTCAGCATGCTAAAAAAGATGCTGGAAAAGTTACAGTAACGTTTAAAGAGACGGCAACACAACTGATATTTGAAGTCTGGAACAACGGAGCACCCTTCTCTAAAACCGCTAAGAAGAATGCGACTAAGCTATTTTTTACAGAAAATGGGGGACGTAATCTTGATAGGAAAAATTATGGGATCGGCTTGGCTTTTGCTAAAGCGGTCAGTTTAAAACACGGTGGGTATCTTAAAATATCTGATCCACCAGCTGGTGGCGCTAAAGTCAAATTGTGTATAGAAAAGATCTAGAAAATTATCTAGGTCTTTTTGTTTTGCTGGAAAATCTGAATGATCTATGAATTTGCCTAGCTATAATACCAAAAACAAAGGAGGCGACAAAAATGAATATAGAAATACAAAAAATATCAAAAGCCTTTAAAACTAGCCAAATTTTAGATGAAGTGAGCTTTGGGATAAAAAGTGGAACGATCTGTGGTCTGTTAGGGATCAATGGTGCAGGAAAATCAACTTTGATGAAGATCATCGCTGGTTTAAAAAATGCTGAGCAAGGACAGATATTTTACAATGGCGAGACGGTGATCCCTAAGGAAAATTTGGGAGCTTTGATCGAAGAACCCGCGATCTATAAAAATCTATCGGCTTTTGATAATTTGAAGACTAAAGCTTTGTTGTATGGCATAGATGATGACCAAATAAGAGATATTTTGAATAAAGTTGGCCTAAAAAATACAGGTAAGAAACGTGCAGGAAAATTTTCAGTAGGGATGAAACAACGTTTAGGGATCGGGATGGCACTTTTGACAAAACCAGCTTTTCTCATTTTAGATGAGCCGACAAATGGTTTAGATCCTACAGGAACAGTAGAGTTATTAGCGCTGATCAAAGAATTGAGCACGCAGGGGATGACGATATTACTCTCAAGCCATCAACTCAATGTGATCAGTCAAGTTGCCGATCAGATCGTTATTTTAGACAAAGGAAAGGTCCGCTACGATGATCGTAGAGAAAATGTGGTAGATCTTGATCGGAAGTTTTTTGAGATCGTTCACGGAGGTGTTTTGGATGCGTGAGCAAAATTTAACAGCGATTTTTAGTTCAGAGCGTTTAAAATTGAAGAAAACAAAGCGCTACTCGCTACTCTTTTCAGTAACCTTAGCTGCACCAGTGCTAGCCTATCTTATAGGTGGTGTTTTGATCTTTATTCCTTTTACGCTATATTGGTGGGAAGCCTTATTTTTGTTTCTATTAGATAGTCTGTTGTTTTTAAGTGATGTAAAGCGTGAAAAAAGTGCAGGAAACTTTCAAAATATTACGAGCACAGCAGTTAAAAAGCAGGTCTATTTTGCTAAGGTAGCCTTTAACTTTAGGGCTTTATTTGGGGCCAGCTCAATATTATTTGGGACGATCTATTTAGTCGCTTTGTTATACGGGGGACTTTCACAAGTAGAGAGTTTGCAACTTATAGCTGTTATCTTAGCTCTTTTAGTTACAAGTTTATGGAATATCTTCTTTATCTATTATTTATCCAATTGGTTAAATGCATCTTTAATAGTTGTTATAAACAGTTTACTGTGTTTGTTTATCGCACCTTTAGTGGCTCAAACTAAACTATGGTCGCTCTTTCCATATACTTATCATTATAAGGTAGTGGAGGCTTTGATCGGACTTAAGCCAAATGGAGTTCAGTCGCCTGATTTTTTAAATGTTGATTGGAAAATGTTGGGCAGTTCAGTTATCTTAGCGTTGTTGAGTGCAGTGCTGTTTTCTTGGTTACTAGGGAGAAGATCGAATGTTTAAAATAGTAAGAAGTGAAAGTGTGAAGTTGAAGGGGAGTTTCCAGCTATATTTTGCAGTCGGTGTGATGGTGCTCCAATTGGTGACTGTGGTCCCATATGTACTTTTGTTAAAAAATGGGGTCGCACTAGTTGATGTTGCGTTGCTTACATTTGCGGTTTATCCACTGGTGACCAGTATGAGTGCTGTTTTGCTTTTTGAGCAAGAAAAAATGGCTGATTCGTTTCAAGAGATCAGATGTTATCCCAAAAAATATCAACTTTGGGGGATCAAAGTGGTTTTGAATGATTTTTTATCAGTCGGTGCACTGATGAGTACATGGCTGATTTTAGGTCAGATAAAACTAGCACTGAGCGCATTTTTTTTGATAGTTTTACTTGAGCATATCCATATTGGACTGGCCTTCTTTGTTGACCAGACCAAAAATATCCTGTTTGGTTTTTTAGAGGTCTTATTTGTCATTTTTGCAAGTAACAAGGCTTTGTTGAATGTTTATGTATTGCCAGTGATCTTGCCAGTAAATTATATTTTTCGTCCTAGCAGTTTATACTTGCTCCTATATGTTAGCTATCTCATCTTAGCGACATGTATCGTATTGTGGGGGATTCGGCGCTTAGATCAGTGATGTTTTCATTTATCTTATCCTTGTCATTTTAGGATAAAGGACGGTAAGCTGAATAAAAATAGTAGACAAGAGACAAGAAGGCAAGCATATGCTTTGTTAGTGGTCTAAAAATAACAAACAGGGCAAGTAGCTCGTATTGATGCGTTCTACTTACCCTGTTTGTTATTTTTGGTGGTTAGCGATATGATCTTTTGCGATCGCTGCCCCATAGATCAGGGCTTCGATCACGGTGATAAAGAAGCTGACTGGCCAATCAGTGAGATAACTGAAGTATAGTCCAAGCCAAACACCGGCTAAAATGAAGATGAAATTTAAAACGATCATCTGGTAGAGCCGATGGACGAAATATTTTGTCGCCGAAGCTGGGATCGTTAAGAGCACAAAGATCAGTAAAGCACCGACGATCTGAGCCGTAATGCTGATCGTTAAAGCGAGCATCACTAAAAAGATGATCGAGATCGTTTTGTTGAAGCGCTGATTGTACTGAGCTCCTTGCGAATCAAAGGAGTTATATGCTAGACGCTTGAACAAGAGCGTGATCGTCAACAATAGTAAAATGCTAAGTGCGATCAAAACTTCGATATCGCTGCGATCGATCCCAACGATGCTCCCAAATAAAATACTTGTCGCATAATTAGCTTGTTTATCTGAGAGTGATAAAAATAAGATCCCAAGCCCTAAGAAAAGACCAGAAAAGACGCTGATCGAAGCCTCACGCCGTCCGATCCGCTCACCTGACATCCCGATCAAAAGGGCACTAGCAGTCGTAAAAGTCAGCATCCCCGCTAAAGGAGAGATCCCGATAAAGATCCCAAATGAAGCCCCAGAAAATCCGATCTCAGAGAGCGTATGAGTGAAAAAAGATGTTTGGCGTGCTACCACAAAAGTCCCCATAACACTACAGATCAAAGCGATGAAGACCCCCGCAATAAAGGCATAGCGCATAAAATCATAAGCAAACATTATTTTTTAGCCCCCTTTTCAAGTAAGATCCCAGTTTGATCTTCTAGATGAAGTTCATAGTCGGCATATCGTTCGATCAGTTCGGGATCGTGCGTGATAAATAGGATCGTTAGCCCATGTTGTTGCATGACCTCACGTAGCATTTGTAACAATTCATGTTTGTTGGTCGTATCTAAGCTCGCTGTGGCTTCGTCCAAGATGAGTAACTTAGGATCAGCACAGAGCGCTTGAGCTAGATAGGCACGTTGCTTTTCGCCCCCGGAAGCTTTGCCTAAGGGTTGATCTTTGATACGAGTCAGTTTTGTCTCCGCTAAGATCTGTTCGAGTTTTTCGTTTAAAGGCTTGCGGTTCCAAAAGAAATTGCGCTTTTTGAGACCAAAAGCTACGAAATCTTTGATGCAAAGTGGATATTCATCATCAATGTTGCGCAATTGCGGTACGTATTGGACTTCATTACGCTTGACATTAAAGACCGTGTGGACGGTATAGTTGTTAGCTAGATCTTGTAATAAGTGTTTGACAAGCGTTGTTTTTCCGACCCCATTTTCACCTGTGATACAGGTCAAACTACCTTGAGGGATCTCAAAAGAGAGATTGGAGAAAAGTTTGCGGTTGGGGATGGAAAGATCCAAGTTATGCACTGATAGGATCGATTTCATGAATAACTACTTCTTTCTATTTTTGAGTATCTAAGACGGCTTGGTATTCGTTTTGTAGCCAAGTTACATATGTCTTATTTTTAGGTAGAGTTTCAGTAACTTTGACGACAGGAATATTATTTTCTTTGCAAAGGGCAACGATATTTTTGATCACTGAGCTATCACTTTGGGTATTTTGGACAAAGAAAGCGATCTTTTTGTCTTTGATATCGTTTTGCAATTTCTTGATGTCAGAATATGATGGATCGCTACCTTCTTCAGTTGCTTTAGCGAAGTGACTGTTAGCGATCTTGTAACCCATTTTCTTCAAAGAATAGTCAAAGACTGGTTCTGAAACAGCTACTTTTTGATTATTGCTGTTTTGTTTGATCTTGTCTAGCATTTGTGTTAATTTAGCTAAAGTTTTTTTGTATTTAGTAGCATTTTTCTTGAAGGCAGCATTATTTTTAGGTTGCATTTTACCAAATTCAGTTGCTAAACGATCAGCGAGTTTTTCCATAGTCGTTGGATCATACCAGAGATGTTCATTTTGGCCTTCCTTGACTTTCATGACATCAGCCACAGACAGATATTTTTTTCCGTTTAATTTTTTGACCCAGTTATCGTAGCCAGCACCGTTATAGATGACAAGATCAGCTTTGGAAACGATCTTAGCTGTTTTAGTTGTTGCTTCAAAGTCGTGGGGATCGATATTTGGGCTAGTGATCAATGAAGTGACTGTTCCGTGATCGCCTAAGACAGCCTTGGCAGTCTCGCCATAAAAATCAAGAGTTGTCACGACATTTAGCTTGTCAGATGCAGCGACAGTGTTTTTGTGATCCAAGGTGAAAAATGCCAGAAAAGCACTCACGAGTAAGATGAAACTAAATAATTTTTTTCGCATGATAAATATATCCTCTCTTAAATTGTAATGATTACCATTAACGATACTAACGTTTGAAACTACTACTGTCAAGCGTTGTGGAGCCTAAAAAGATCCAAATTACGATTAAGTATTTTAAAAGAACACGTCAATTAAACTTTGAGAGCTTTTGAATTACGATTTAAAAAATTCTAGGAAAAATTTTGTTAGAGTTTTTAGTGTTAGATCTAAGTCCATTTTAGTGCCAGAAATCCCGGTATAAAGCTAAGTCTTTAGGCTTGAAAAATCCTATGCGCAGATCCAAAATAAGGTCAGAAGGGGATGGGGAATTTGAGTACTTATGAAGAGGCTCTTAAAAGTTGGAACTTGGCGGGCTTTAAAGATGGAATGATCTTTTCGTGGATCATCTCAGAGCATAAAGACATTTGTTTAGAGTTGTTGCAACTGATCTTGCCTGATCTAGGGATCGTGGACGTTAAAAACATCAAAAAAGAAGATACGCATAAGCAAAATACTGTCTTTCATGGGGTACGCTTTGATATCTATGCTGAAGACGATCGTGGACGAATGTATGATATCGAGATGCAGGTCAGTGATGACCATGATTTAGGTAAGCGGATCTCATATTATCAAAGTTATTTGACCCAACATGCTTTAGAAGCGGGGCAAGACTATAATGACAGGGTCGATACGTATGTGATCTTTATCTGCGATTTTGATTTTTTTGGTGCAGGTTTACCGGTATATACGACTGAAGTGCGCTTAAAAGAAAGTGATCTGATACTTGATACAGGGGAACACAACATTATTTTAAACGCTAAAGCTACGGATTTTTCAGCTGTTTCACAAGGATTGGCGGCTTTTTTGAAATATGTAGATACAGATGTTCCGACGAGTGCTCTTACATGTAAGATAGCCGATGATATTGTTATTTTGAAAACTAACACGCAAAAGGAAGGTGATTACATGTTCTATGAATTAGAGTTTCGCTCGCGCCTTGCTAGGGAAACAAAAAAAGTAAGTAAAGAGGCACGAAAAAAAGGCCTAGATGAAGGGCGAAAAGAAGGTAGAAAAGAAGGTAGAAAAGAAGGTAGAAAGGAAGGTAGAAAAGAGGGCAGAAAAGAAGGCCTTATGGAGGGATGGGCCAAGGGTGAAAAAAGAGTCGTTTGCGATATGCTTAGTCGATTGACAGCTAAGGGGTATTCCAAACAAGAGGCCATTACTGCAGTCACAGAATTGACCCACTTTACGGAAGAAGAAGTTACTGTTCTTTATGACAAGTTATTTGTAAAGTGATCGAAAAAGGCTCACGTTGAAAAATTTTCAGCGTGGGCCTTTTTGTGACTTGTCAGTGAGTTAGTCATTTGGTGCTTCGTAAATATTACTTTGGCTTTCAGCATTTGGATCAGAAGCTGGTTGCGTTTGCTTTTGTGTTTGGGTGACTGGTGCAAGCGCATCATTGAGACGTCCGATCGGGTCATAAGCCCACAAGAAGAGGCTGATGACCACTAAATTGAATAACGTAAAAGCTAACCACCAATTGAATAAGGAATGCATAATACCATTAGTCGTAGCTTTTGCCTTGAGATAGGCGTGTCTGTACGGATCATTTTCTGGTTCCATTTGGTTCATCCTTTCTTATATGTTATAAAGTTATTTTTACTCAAAAATAGATTTTTCACAACTAAGATCATCAATTTTATTCAGCCTCATAGATATCACTTGTATCAGTATTATCTTCTGTAGTTTCGAGTGTAGTGTAACGTTGCTGTTGGGGGTTGTGTTTGCTGGATCGTTGTATTGAGAGTTTCAGTCACCCGTCCGACAGGGTCAACGATGATCCAGAAAAACCACAGTATCAAACAAGTGATAATGATATGAAAGAGACCAAAGATCAAATACCAGATAAAAGCTGAACATAAAATACCACTAGTCGTAGCTTTGGATTTCAAATAACGTTCTCTATAGGGGTCGATATCTCTTTTCATAAGGATCATCCTTTCTATATGGTGCAGTATCCAATTGCCCACACTTCTATTGTTGTGTTCCAGAATGCGACTTTTAGGCAAAATGCGCCTCAAAGCTGCGATGCGGTTATTTCTACGAAGTTACCCGTATTCTTTTGCACTGTGATATAAAAAAACCTCCGCAAGGGGAGTGCGGAGGAAAAAAGGAGTATGTTTACCTAGTAGCAAGGGGGGCTGACTAGGTAATGTTTCAGCTATAGGACTACACCTGTGTGATGTTTTGCTCTAGCTTATGGTTATAGTATAGGCGCTTAAGATAAAGAAAAAGTAATCGTTTTCTTAAGGATTAGATACAAAATACTTAAAAATATATAAACAATAAATTTTTATACTAAATTTGTTGAAATAAATATCTGATAGGTATTTTATTGATGATGGCCCAACTTTACCAATCGGCTTTAAAAGCTGTAACGTATGCTACCATTAGCTCGTGTCGTTCTTTAGCGATCGCTTTAGCTTCAGCAGTGTTCAACATATCCTTGATCTTGAATAATTTCTCGTAAAAATGATTGATGATCGTTTCATTTGAGAGATCACGATAGGCCGTTTTATCGAGTTTTTTTCGAGGTGGCATAGCGGGATCGTAGAGCTTTTCTTCATGACGCGCACCATAATAAATGGCGCGGGCGATCCCGATCGCACCGATCGCATCTAACCAATCGGCATCTTGAACGATCTGACCTTCGAGACTAAGCTCTTGTTTGCCTGCTAAAGAGTGAGAAAACGACATCTTACTGATGATCTCCATGATGTGATCTTGATCACTTTGACTCACTCTTAAAGCCTGCATTTGTGCAATAACACTGGCTTTAGCTTGGTCAATATCGGTAAATAATTTCTCATCGATAACATCATGCAATAAAGCGGCTGCTTGGACTACAAAGCTATTACCGCCGAGTTTTTTATTTAAGGTACGGGCCATTTTGACAACGCGCTCAATGTGCGCCATATCGTGACCTGTGTGATCGTGAGAAAGTTTTTCATAAGTGTAGGTATGAAGCTGTGTTAATTGTTGTGTTTGATCCATTTGAACGACCTCGTTTATTTTTTAGTGAAACTATGCTTGATAAATTCGAATAAGAAATCTAAGCTATATGGAGTGAAGAAGGCATCTGAACTCAAAGTCGCCCCTTCAAAGTTGAATAATGAAACTTCACTTCCGCGAGACTGGATAGTTGATAAGAGCTCAGTTGCTTGTTTATCAGTCAGCGTATTGTCTGCGGTACCGTTTAAGATCAAAATTGGTGGTAATTTTTGGGTATTTTGTAAGAGCAACTCACTGAGAAACGGTCCTGAAAAAGGGCGTGGTGTCAGCGACGCTTCTAATAGTAACCCTCCCTTATAACGTAAAGGTGAACGTCTGACATCTTCATCATTTGCCCGTTGTTGCCCCTGTTCTAGGATACTCAAACTGCTCAAATATCCTCCTAGACCTTCGCCAAATAGTAAATAGCGATAAGGATCAAGAGCGTATTTGAAGGCATGATCGAGTAAAAAGCGGGTGGCTGAGTGGATATCTTTGACCATGGCAGTAACATCAGTATTGGTACGGTATGAAACTAGGGCTACAGCATAGCCACGTTTAGCGATCTCTAGCATTTGTGCAAAACGTTCATCGATCTTGACCACATTTTGTTCATCGATATCAGGAACATAGATGAGTAAGGGAAAATGAGCTTTAACGTTTGGGGGGATCGAGGGAGTGATGAGATTTAACGTTAAGGGACGGCCGTCTTTAAAGGCATAGATAAGATTGGTCTGGATCTTAGGGTAGCGTGGGACAAGTGGTTCATTGAAATTGATGATACTATTTTGTTCCATATTAAAATCCTCCAAATTTAAGCTTGATTTGCGGGGGCGAGACTTGTATTTCCGCATTAAATAAATTACTATTATAATAGCACGTGAAACATATAAATCAAACAATGTTTCACAATTAGATCAGATAAGGGGAACAAATGACACCAGAAGAATTTAGAGCGGCATTGGCGAAGCAGGGAGTAAAACTTTCTGATGAGCAAATGCAACAATTTCAAACCTACTACGAATTTTTAGTTGCCACAAATGAACACGTCAACTTGACTGCGATCACCAAACAAGACGAGGTCTATTTAAAGCACTTCTATGATTCACTTTTACCGGCGCTTGAAGTCAAAGATCTCCAAACACATCCTCTTAGCATCTGTGATGTTGGTGCGGGGGCAGGGTTTCCATCGATCCCACTTAAGATCGCATTTCCGAATTTAAAGGTCACGATCGTTGATTCTTTGAATAAACGGATCAAATTTTTAGAAGAATTATCCCAGAAATTAAACTTAACAGATACGTATTTTTATCATGCTCGGGCGGAAGAATTTGCTGGTAAAAAGAGTGGAGCTCGTGAAAGTTTTGATGTCGTAACGGCACGTGCTGTCGCGCGTTTATCGGTCCTAAGTGAGTTTTGTTTACCATTAGTCAAGTTAAATGGGCGTTTTATCGCATTAAAGGCGCAAAAAGCAAATGAAGAATTAGCGGATGCTAAGTATGCAGTGGCTACACTTGGTGGTAAAATTGAGGAAGATATCCAGACCGCTTTACCTAAGAGTGATGAGACACGGCATATCATCGTGATCTCAAAGAAAAAACCAACGCCAAATAAATATCCGCGCAAGCCAGGCACACCAGCTAAGCAGCCTTTGCAGGCGCCCCAAGGGAGGAAATAAAAATGGCATTTTCATTTTTTAAGAAGAACAAAGAAGAAGAACCAAACGATAAAAATCGGGTCCAAGAGATCGAATTGAGCAAGATCGTGCCTAATCAAAACCAACCACGGACGATCTTTAGTGAAGAAAGTATCGCTGAATTGGCAGATACGATCTATGATCACGGTTTATTGCAACCGATCGTTTTGCGTAAGTTAGATGATGAACAATATGAGATCATTGCTGGTGAAAGACGTTTTCGGGCAGTAACTAAGCTCGGTTATGAAAAAGTTCCAGCGATCGTACGTGAGATGAGTGACGCTGAATCAGCTTCTTTAGCGATCATTGAAAACTTACAACGTGAAGGTTTGACGGCAGTTGAAGAAGCTAAAGCTTACGCTCATTTGATGCAGTTAAACGAATTGACGCAAAAACATTTAGCTAAAGAAATGGGTAAAAGTCAAGGGTTTGTAGCGAACAAATTACGCTTGTTGAAGTTACCGACACAAGTTCAAGATGCTATCTTAGACCGTTCGATCACTGAACGTCATGGTCGGAGTTTATTGACGGTCGAAGATGAAGCTACTCAATTAGAATTATTAGCTCAGATCAAGGAAAATGATTGGTCGGTCAAAGAAACAGAAGCTGCGATCGCAGCCTTGAACCAGCCAAAACCGGCAAAGAAGAAAAAAGCTAAGACGACCACAAAGAATGTGGCACCTAACCAAAAAGTTGCTGTCAACACTGTGAAAAAAGCGGTCCAAATGGTTGAAAAATCAGGCGTTAGAGTTAATGTGACCGAAGAAGATACAAAAGAGTTCCATCGCATCATTATTGATATTCCAGTCGCTAAAGACTAGGGGGGATAATTTTGGGAAGAGTTATTGCATTAGCAAATCAAAAAGGTGGCGTTGGTAAAACGACCACCAGTGTTAATTTGGCTGCCAGTCTTGCTGACCTCGGGCAAAAGGTGTTATTGATCGACATGGATGCCCAAGGAAATGCAACGAGTGGGATCGGGATCGATAAAGGACAGATCAAACAAGATGTTTATGATGTATTAGTCAATGAAGTCGAGCTAGAAGATGTGATCTTACATACCAAACGCGATAAGTTAGACGTTGTTCCAGCAACGATCCGGTTATCTGGAGCTGAGATCGAGTTGGCCTCACAGTTTGCGCGTGAGAAACGTTTGGCTGATGCATTGGTCTTGATCAGGGATGAATATGATTTTATCTTGTTGGATTGTCCGCCTTCACTGGGCTTATTGACGATCAATGCCTTTACGACATGTGATTCGATCTTGATCCCAGTGCAAAGTGAGTACTATGCTTTAGAAGGCTTGAACCAATTAGTCAATACGATCAAACTAGTGCAAAAACACTTCAATCCTACTCTAAAGATCGAGGGCGTTTTGATGACAATGCTTGATTCTAGAACTAATCTAGGCAATCAAGTCGTTGCCGAAGTGAAAAATTTCTTTGGCGACACAGTTTATCAGACAGTGATCCCTCGGAATATCAAGTTATCAGAAGCTCCAAGTTATGGTATGGCGATCGTTGATTACGATCCAAGATCTAAGGGAGCTTTAGCTTATGAAGCTTTGGCAAAGGAGGTTTTGGCGACTGATGCCAAATAAGAAAAACAAAGCCTTAGGGCGCGGGCTAGAAGCTTTATTTTCGACTTTTGAAGAGGATGCTCAAGCCGAAGAAAATGTGATCGAACTAAAGATCGATGAGATCCGGTCAAATCCTTATCAACCACGGAAGATCTTTGACGAAGCTGGGTTAGCAGAACTAGCTGAATCGATCAAACAACAGGGTGTCTTTCAACCGATCATCGTACGTTCATCAAGTGTGATGGGTTACGAATTGATCGCGGGCGAAAGAAGATATCGGGCTTCCAAGCTAGCTGGCAAAAAAACGATCCCAGCGATCGTGCGTCAGTTAGATGAAGAAGAGATGATGGAGATCGCGGTGCTAGAAAATCTTCAGCGTGAAGACCTCACACCTTTAGAGGAAGCTCAAGCATACAACACGCTGATGGAAAACTTGCATTTGACCCAAGCTCAAGTTTCAAAACGCTTAGGGAAGTCACGACCTTATATTGCTAACTATCTGCGGTTGTTGAGCCTACCACAAGAAGTCAAGGCAATGTTACAAGAAGGGCAATTGTCGATGGGACAAGCCCGGACCTTATTATCATTAAAAGACAAGAAAAATTTGGTCCAGCTAGCTAAAAAGACGGTCAAAGAAAATCTGACCGTTCGTCAATTGGAACAATTAGTCAGTGAACAAAATGGTGAAAAGCACCATAAAAAAGCTGCTAAAAGAAAAGTTGCTTTAGATCCACATTTGCAAAAGAGTGAAGACTTATTAAAGGAACGCTTCGGGACAAATGTTGCGATCAAAAGCACGGCACGCTCAAAAAAGGGCAAGATCGAAATTTCGTATTTATCAATGGATGATTTGAACCGCATTTTGGATATTTTAGATATTCATTTAGATTAAGTGAGGGATGCTTATGTATGAATTGCATGATATCGTTGAAATGAAAAAGGCTCACCCCTGTGGCGTCAATCGCTGGGAGATCATTCGCATGGGGATGGACATCAAGATCCAATGCACCGGCTGCAAACGTTTGATCATGATGCCACGTAAAGAGTTCGATAAGAAGATGAAGAAAGTTTTAGAAAAAGCCGGGGAATAATTTTTTAAGAAAGAGTGGAAAACAAATGGCATTAACAGCAGGTATCGTCGGTTTGCCAAACGTCGGCAAGTCAACACTATTTAACGCGATCACAAAGGCAGGCGCTGAAATGGCGAACTATCCTTTTGCAACGATCGACCCCAACGTCGGGATGGTGGAAGTTCCAGATCCACGTTTAGCCCGGATCGATGAGATCATTCCCGCTAAAAAGATCGTACACACGACTTTTGAGTTTACTGATATTGCTGGGATCGTTAAGGGTGCTAGCAAGGGTGAAGGTCTAGGTAACAAGTTCTTAGAAAATATTCGCCAAGTTGATGCGATCGTGCATGTTGTGCGGGCTTTTGATGATGAAAATATCACCCACGTGGCTAATAAAGTCGATCCTTTGGAAGATATCCAAACGATCAATTTAGAATTAGTCTTAGCCGACCTTGATTCGGTCAACAAGCGCTATGCTCGTGTAGAAAAAGTAGCACGTACTAAGGATAAAGATGCGGTGGCTGAATTTGAAGTTTTAAAGAAGATCAAGCCAGCTTTAGAAGCAGAACGACCAGTGCGTTCACTTGAATTTAACGAAGATGAACAAAAGATCGTCAAGGGTCTATTCTTGTTGACCTCTAAACCAGTGCTTTACGTAGCAAATATTGCCGAAGAAGATATGGCAGATCCAGAAAGTTCCAAATACTACCAACAGATCAAAGAATTTGCGGAAAATGAGGGTTCGCAAGCTTTGGCTGTTTGTGCGCGAACTGAAGAAGAGATCGCTGAAATGGATGACGACGAAAAGCAAGAATTCTTGGAAATGGAAGGTGTCGAAGAATCTGGGCTTGATCGTTTGATCCGGGCTTCTTACAAATTACTTGGCTTGGCAACGTTCTTTACTGCTGGTGGTAAGGAAACTAGAGCTTGGACTTTTAAACAAGGAATGAAAGCTCCACAAGTTGCTGGTGTGATCCACTCTGACTTTGAACGTGGCTTTATCCGCGCTGAAACGGTCTCATTTGCTGACCTAGATAAGTATGGTAGCATGCAAGCTGTTAAAGAAGCAGGTCGCTTGCGCCTTGAAGGTAAAGCATATGAAGTTCAAGATGGTGACATCATCGAGTTTAGATTTAACGTTTAAGCGATAGGGGGAAAAGTTCATGGCAGAAAGTAAACGCAATGAAAAAGCAGCACAACAGCAACAAGCGCGTGCTAAAGAAGTTGAAGTGACGATGCGTGATGGAAAGTTTTCCGGTCTGACCAAGCGTAATGAAGATTACCTTTTCCACTTGGATAAGGCTTTGACCGAAAGAAATTATGATCCAGAACAAAAAGAACAAGTTTTAAATGAAATGTATCAAGAGTTAAAGGAGAAACAAAAGCAAGGTATTGTGGCAACTAAGCTTTACGGTACGGTCACCGAAAAAGCAGAGTTGATCATCAATGGACCTAAAAAATCAGAAGCTCCTACTGAATTACCTAAGTTTTGGATCTTAGCTTTGGATAACGGCTTGATCATGTTTATCATGTTCTGTATCATGTATACCTTATTAGGCGTCTTTTCGCCACAACAAGCTGATGTCAGTGGTGGCTGGATCACCTTGTTAGCAACTTCAACGATCGCTGGGGTCGGCTTAGCGTTCTTCTATCGTAGTATGCTATCAGCCCGCAAAGAAAAGGGTAAAAAGCGCTGGATCAAGACTTTACTGATCACATTAGAATTGATCTTGATCTGGGTCGTTGCTTTTGGGATCATCAGCTTTATCCCAGTTTCGATCAATCGTACGATGGAACCGATCGTTTATGCTATCTTAGCTGGTTTAGGGTACTTGGTAAGACGTTATCTAAAGAAGAAATACAATTTCAGAAGTGTAATGTTTTAGTAAAAAGAGTGTTTGATAATGCGGTCAGCGCCGTATAAATAGCAAGGGCACCACTGTGATGCAAAAAGTGTATCATAGTGGTGCCCTTACTATTTACTACGTTTCATTGCCAGCGGTAGCTATATTTTGTGTATGCTTAGACAAACTATTATTGACCTACGCTAGAATTGCTAGTGTAGGTTATTTTTATAAAAATATTGGATGTTAATGAAGATTAGTGTTAAAATTTCATTCAAAAACAATGTGTTTTAAGTAAGAAAGAGGAAAATTATTGAGCAAATAAGGAATTAAGAGACACTATGCAAAGAAAATACAAGTTAGTAGTTGTTGTGATCCTTGGTTTATTTTTGATAGGAGGAGCTAGTATGGCGATCATCAAGGGAGTAGAACATTTGCGGATCGAAAGACAAAAACGTCAAAAAGCCGAGTCGATCAAGGAAAGTAAAAAAGAAGTCAAAGAGCAAGCCGAGGCCAGACAAAAGATCGCATTGTGGGTCGTACAGCATTATGAAGGGCCAGAAATCAAGACAATTGAGGTAGGAAAGATATATACACATGGAATTTTAGGATCAGGTGGACGAAGTGTATCAGTCATCATAAATGCAAAGAAGCAGAATATTATTGAAGGTATAAGCGTTGATGAAGACGACAATCCAACTGATCCAGGTGGATCTTTTGATGATAATGAGTATAGCTATACTGGAAAGACTATGAAAAATAAGACATTAGATAGTGTTAAGGTGATTTACTGGGAGGGAAAACAACATGATGAAAGATACAAAAGTGATTCCAGATATCAATGATTATAATTTATTATCAAAAAAAGTATATGACGTTGATCCTCTAAAGGGTGCAGAATATTCTAAAGATCAAAAACTACATGGTACAGCCTATAAAATCCTCGATATCTCTCGCAACGGCACCTATGGCAACAAAAAGCAGTACGGTGTTCCTAACCACATGCAGGCGATGACAGTTGCACCAGTAAAGGATGGGGTGGTGGACTACAGTCAGCTCACGATCGCTTATGCTGGGACTAACCCCGAGGATAAAGTCGATCTAGTGACTGATGTGATCGATGTTGCTGATGTGGATGGCACTTTATCTCAAACCAAAAATCTGATCGAACTCTTTGAGCCTCCAGTGAGTCAATTCGATACCGCTTTGGGTTATGCCAACTATATTCAAAAACGCTATCCTAAAGCAAAGATCGCAGTGACGGGACATTCTTTAGGTGGTTCACTAGCTTTGACTGTTGGTGCCAAAAAGCACCTAAAGACAGTAACGTTTAATGCACCCGTACCCAAAGATAAGTTGAGTAAAAAAGATAAGCAGTACATCTTAGATAATCCGACTAAAATTACTAGTTATTTGAATGCTGATGATCTTATCGGTAATTATAACAGCAGCTATACCTTGTTTGGTGGACTTTTCAAGGGGGATTTTCAGCATTACTATAAAAACGGGACAGGGATGGGTGATATCGATCTGGAAAAGACATTGCGCTCATTTTCACAGGGCAAACTTATTTTGAAAAATGGTCAGACGATCTCTGTAAGTAAAGAAAAATTAGAAAAGCTCATCAATGAAAATCATAACGTAGCTAACTGGTTCGCTGAAAAAGGCCAGCTTAGATATTCACATCATAAAGTGACAGTTTCAAAAACACAGGCCACGTTTGAAACAAAAGTGGCAAAAGCTGATACGAATTTAGCCAATCGTTTATCTAAGATATGTGGATCACGAAAGAAGTATGGACATAAATATAGCGTCAAAGGTGGCAAGATCAAACTAGATGCAGCTTTGGCTTACGCTCTAAAAGCTGCGATCAAAGAACACGGACAAGCAGGGATCGAAGTGCTCGAACAGACGCAAAAACAGATCGAAGCAAAGTTAGAAGCCAATTGGAATGAGACTTTACAAATGGCGCGCCAGATCGGGACGGATCTCACGGAAGAAGAAATACTGGAGGTCTTGCATTATGCTGGTGCTGATAAGGAAAGTTTATATACCAAGCCAGTTGAAAAACTAAATGAGCAATTAAAACCACTAAAACAGCTAAAAGAAGATCTAGCTGATTTCGATAA
Organism: uncultured Lactobacillus sp.; assembly: GCA_910587695.1. Lineage (GTDB taxonomy): Bacteria > Bacillota > Bacilli > Lactobacillales > Lactobacillaceae > Ligilactobacillus. The sequence continues at coordinate 48,687 of CAJUNC010000010.1, read as the reverse complement.
AGCATTTGATAAGAGCATCAAGAAACGGATCGCTGACGATCAAGAATTAGCGGGAGAATTTGGGCTATGATGATGAAATCTATTTGCTTTTGTCTGTTTATGTTATAGTTGAGTTATCCTAAAATTAGGGGCTAAGACGATGTTAAAAAAAGAACGTTTATTAAAAATTTTAGAGATCGTTGATCAACAAGAGATCGTTACGGTAAATGAGTTGATCACTACTCTAGGTGTTTCAGATATGACGATCAGGCGGGACTTAGACGAACTAGATAAGAGTGGTAAATTGATCCGATTACATGGAGGCGCTCAAAAGATCGCTAATATCGAGGAAGTCGAGCTCTCGCGTAATCAGAAAAAAGAGCTCCATTTGGTCGAAAAACAAGAAGTTGCTAAACTAGCTGCACAAAAGATCAAGCCAAAAGATACGATCTATATTGGGGCTGGCACGACCCTTGAATTGATCGTAAATTATGTTGAAAAACCAGAAACTTTGCGAATCGTGACCAATAGTTTACCAGTCTTTGAAGCGTGGCAAAAAACTTCAGCAGAATTGATCTTAGTCGGGGGCAATTATCGGCGCCATTCAGGTGAATTTATCGGGGGCTTAACGATCAAGTTACTTGAAGATCTCAAATTCACCAAGGCATTTGTTGGTGTCAACGGCGTCAATAATGACAATATGATGGCGGCTAATACCGAAGAAGGACAAGCTGAAGCGTTAGGGTTGAACAATGCGCAAGAAAGATATGTCGTGATGGATAAATATAAGTTCAATCGTAATGATTTTTATAACTTTTATAGTTTATATAATGTGGATGCCCTATTGACCAATAGTTCAGTGGCTCTTGATACATTAGAACATTATCAAAAGTATACCAAGATCGAAGTGGATAAATATACGGACTGATCTTGATGTACCAAAAAAACCTTAAGCTCTACTTTTGAGTTTAAGGTTTTTTTAACTAGATCGGTACTTGGATGACCTGGATCCCGTTTTTTTCAAATTTAGCAACGAGTTTAGGATCGGCAAATGAATCTGTGATCAAAACATCAACATCATCAATACTACCTACAGTAAAATTAGAGACCTTGCCGAGCTTGGTGTAGTCAGCTAAAACGACGACTTGCCCTGAATTTTGGATGATCTTGCGATTGATCCGGGCTTCATTGATCTGGGAAGTTGAGATCCCAGTTTGGTCGCTTAGACCATTGCAACCGATCAATGTCACATTTGAACGCATGCTATTGAATGAATTAAAAGCAATGTCGCCGATCATGACTTCTTTGGCAAAATTGACTTCACCACCGCTCAAGACCACATTAGTTTTTGAATTTTTTTGATAGCCTAAAGCATGAAGATTATTGGTCAAAACGGTGATATTTTTATCAGTCAGATATTCAAGGACTTTGACAGCAGTATTACTCGAGTTGATAAATATGATCTGACCGTCGCTGATCATATTGCTGGCTTCTTTAGCTAATTTATCCTTTAATTTATCAAGCGGATCTTCAGAACCGATCTTATCGACAGCTTGTTCGACATAAACTATCTTACCAAAGGAGCGTTCTAATAAGCCCATCTTTGCTAAGATCTCGCAATCACGACGGATCGTCATTTCAGAAACGTTAAATTGCTGACTCAGTTCGCTGATCGTGACAGTTTGTTTTTCTTTAAGATAGTCGGTCAAAGCAACGCGCCTTTTTTTGATCACTTGATTAGAGCTTTTCATTATAAATCACCCCCTGAAGTGCATCGTATTTTGATACTGGCGGGCGCGTTTTAAATAGTGCCCCACCTGTTTAGAATCATTTAAGATGCGATATTCATTTACCAAAAGCTGATAGTAATAAGCCTTTTCGCGCGTATTTAGTCGTTTAGGTGAGATCTTATCCAAGTAACGAATGCTCTTTTGGTGCAAACCGTTAGCTGAAGCGATCAAGGCGTCGATCTCATCAAATGAAAAAAGTGGACTAAAATGTTTTTGATCACTGTGTTTGAATTCACGTAATTTGTCGCCACAGTAAAGCATTTTTGTAGGCTCTTTTAGAAAATAATAACATAAAAGCTGGTTGTGCCAAAAAATGAACAAATAATCGGGTGAACCGTGGAAAAAATCATGGTGTTGTTCCATATGTTCTAGACAACCTTGATAGTTACCTTCGTCCATCAAGAGAAGAGAATCAAAAATGATCAGTGAGCCCTTAAATCCGTTAAAAATGTCATATTTGACTAACTTTTCACGGGCTTTTTTACTTTGAGGCAGATCGGTCTGTATCGTCAAAGCTGTCGTCATTTTGGTGTAGAGAAATTTCAAGTATTCGTAGTACAATGCACCAACTAAGATCACACCACCACCAAGTGCATAGAGCAATTTGGCACTCAAGGCAGGGGTAGTTATGGTAGCCGTGACGATATAGAACGTAAAAATAAGGTAGATGAGCAAAAGTCCAAGCTGTTTAGTGACTGAGTAAGAATTCCAAAAAATCTTTTTCATAAAGCGAGCAACTCCTTTCGACTATTTTCTGATTATATGATAACAAAAAGCGTTTACATTAACAATAAATAGTTTTTCTAAACCTTAAATCCTTTATTTTTATGATAATTAACATAAAATACGTTATATTAACATATAAAGTTGTGTTAAGCGTTTTCAAAAGTGATATTCTATAAGCGTAGAGAAAAACTTGAAATGGAGGAAGTAATATGGCAAAAACGATCAATGATATTTCGCGCAAGAGTTGGATCTTGTCAACTTTCCCAGAATGGGGCACATACTTAAATGAAGAGATCGCTGAGACAAAGGTCAAAGCCGGTAGCTTTTCAATGTGGTGGCTTGGTTGTACAGGGATCTGGCTAAAGACCCATGAAGACACGAATATTTTATGTGATCTGTGGTGTGGAACAGGTAAACAGACACACGGAACGGGTAAGATGAAGGCTGGTCATCAGATGATGCGAATGTCAGGCTGCCAGATCCAACAACCAAACTTGCGCAATCAACCATTTGTGATCGATCCATTTGCGATCAAGGATGTCGATGCGCTGTGTGTTTCCCATATCCACTCTGATCATTTGGATATCAACACAGCAGCGGCAGTCGAAAAAAACTGCCCTGAAGCTAAATTTATCGGTCCCAAAGAAGTTGTAGCAACTTGGAGAAAATGGGGCGTGCCAGAAGAAAAACTGATCGTAGTCAAGCCAGGCGATGAAGTCAAGGTCGGTGCGGTCACGGTCAAAGCGATGGAAGCTTTCGACCGAACAGCTTTAGTAACAGAAAGTGATCCTAAAGTTAAATTAGCGGGCAAACTACCACAGGATATGGATAAGATCGCTGTTAATTACTTATTTGAAACATCTGGAGGCAACCTTTATCACGCCGCTGATTCGCATTATGCTAATGAATTTGCAAAACACGGCAATGAAAATCAGATCGATGTAGTGTTGGGAGCTTACGGTGAAAATCCACGGGGGATCACGGATAAGGTAACTTCGATCGACATTTTGCGCATGGCAGAGTCATTGAGAGCTAAAGTTGTGATCCCAGTACACTATGATATTTGGACCAATTTTTATGCTGATCCAAAAGAGATCATTGAACTTTGGCGTTTACGCAAGGATCGATTGCAATATGATTTCAAACCATTTATCTGGCAAGTTGGGGGTAAATTCACCTATCCAGAAGACAAAGATCGCCTTGAATTCATGTATGATCGAGGCTTTAAAGATGTCTTCACTAAAGAAAATGATGTGCCTTTCCCATCATTTCTATAGGAGGAGATCGTTATGTTACGTTACTTTTATGATAATAACTTAGTTGCGATCAGTAAAAAGACACCAAAAGATTGGCAAGAAGCGATCCGATTGAGTGGAGAGATCTTAAAGCAAAATGAACTGATCACTGACCAATATGTCGATCAGGTGATCAATGATGTCAAAGAATACGGTCCTTATATCGTGATCGTGCCTGGAGTCGCAATGCCACACTCATCAGCTAAAAATGAAGGTGTTTTAGGAACGGGGATCGGTCTTACACTTTTACCAGAAAAGGTTTCTTTTGAGGAAGGGAACCCTGAAAAAGATGCGCAACTCTTTTTCATGTTAGCGGCTAAGGATCCAGCAGAACATATGGAAAATATCGCTAATTTGTCAGATCTTTTAATGACGGAAGGTTTGATCGATGATCTCAAAAAGGTAAAAACAATGGAAGATTATGTCACTGTGATGGAGAAATATCAGCTCTAGCTCAATTATAAAAGGAGGATAAAGCAATGGAGGCGATTTTAAATATCTTGATGGGTATTTGGGATTATTTTGCCCAAAACATTTTGACTCAACCCGCCTTTTTGATCGGTTTTATCGTTTTGATCGGTTATTTGCTTTTGAAAAAGCCACTCTATGAATGTATCTCAGGTTTTTTAAAAGCGACAGTCGGTTATCTGATCTTAACGGTCGGTTCCACTGGATTGGTTACTAGTTTTCGCCCGATCCTAGTTGGCTTAAAGGAAAGATTCCATTTAAGTGCGATGGTAACTGATCCATATTTTGGTCAAAATGCCGTGACTGCCGGGATCGAAAAAACTTTTGGCCGTACTTTTGGTGATACGATGCTCTTATTATTGATCGCATTTATCTTTAATATCTTGCTAGTTCGTTTCAAAAAGTACACCAAGTTGCGTGCCGTGTTCACGACTGGTAATGTTCAAGTCCAACAAGCTGCGACGGCTTTTTGGCTCTTGCTGTTTTGTTTCCCAGATATGGGACGGCTACACATTCTTTTTATCATGGGACTGATCTTAGGACTTTACTGGGCTGTTGGTTCGAACTTGACAGTTGGGATCACCCAAGATCTTACAGAAGGGGCCAGTTTTGCGATCGCTCACCAACAGATGTTTGGGATCTATCTGTTTGCCCGATGGTCTGAACGTTTCAAGAAGAAAAAATCTAATAAACGGTTGGAAGATATTGAACTACCAGGATTTCTATCCATGTTCAATGATAACATGGTCGCAACTTCGATCTTGATGCTCTTGTTTTTTGGGATCATTTTAGTCGTTTTAGGTCCAGATTATTTGGTACAAGCTAAATTTATGGCAGAAGGACAAAGCTTTGTCTTTTATATTTTGGAAACATCATTGATGTTTGCGGTATATTTGGCTATCTTGCAACTAGGTGTGCGGACTTTCGTGGCAGAACTGACAGAATCGTTCCAAGGTATCTCCAATACATGGTTGCCAGGGGCTGTACCTGGGATCGATATCGCAGCGACCTTTGCCTTTGGATCACCAAATGCAGTTACGATCGGATTTTTAATGGGGGCGTTAGGTCAATTCTTGATGATCATCTTACTGATCGTGTTACACTCACCAACGATCGTCGTTGCCGGTTTTATCCCACTCTTTTTTGATAACGCTGCTATTGCTGTCTATGCAAATAACCGTGGCGGGATCAAGGCTGCAGTGCTCTTCCCATTTATCTCAGGGATCATCCAGGTGCTTGGATCGGCCTTTATCGCAACATGGGTCGGTTTAGCCCAATATGGTGGTTATATCGGGATGTTTGACTGGGCAACGGTCTGGCCGTTCTTCACAGTCTTGATGAAATATGCTGGTTATGTTGGTATCGCCTTAGTCGTTTTGATCTTAGTACTCATTCCGCAATTACAATATCGCGCCGATCCAAAAGGTTACTTCTTGAAAGCTGAAGATTATGATAAATGGCTTGAATTGCAAGAAAAAAAGGCTGCTCAAGCTTAGACAAACACACATAAATGGAGGTATTTAAAATGAGAGTTTTAGTTTCATGTGCAAATGGTTCAGGTACAAGTTTGATGATGATGCGGACAGCCCAAAAGGCTTTGGAAGGTTTGGGCTTTGATATCACTAATATTCATCACTGTTCGATCTCAGAGGGGAAAAATACAGCGCGTAACTATGATGTTGTTTATACACCAACAACATTTACCGATATGTTCAAAGATGCCGCTGCACGTGGGGTCGAAGTGATCGGGATCAAAAATCCAATGTCAGCTAAAGAGATCGCGGAAGCTACCGAAAAATCATCATTACCGAAACGTTTCTTAAATAAATAAAGATCAAAAGAGGCTTGCGTGGATGGCCTCTTTTTCAAAGAAAGGATGAACGAGATGGCAAAACCAAACTTACAGATCGCTTGTGACTATAATGATCTCCCTAGCGCTTTAGCGGATCTGAAAAATGTCGGCGATGCAGTTGATATCATTGAAGCAGGGACGATCTTGATCTTACAAGGTGGTCAAGAAGTCGTTAAGAGTTTTAGAGCCCTTTATCCAGATAAGATCATCGTTGCGGATACTAAATGTGCCGATGCTGGGGGAACAGTTGCTAAAAACTGTGCTGATGCCGGGGCAGATTGGATGACCTGTATCTGTTCGGCAACGATCGAGACGATGAAAGCAGCATCTAAAGAAGTCGATGAGATCCAAGTTGAGTTGTATGGGGATTGGACCTTTGACCAAGCCCAAAAATGGTTGGATGCTGGTATTTCCCAGGCAATATATCACCAAAGCCGTGATGCTTTATTAGCTGGAGAAACTTGGGGCCAAAAAGACTTGGATAAAGTCAAAAAATTAGTAAATATGGGCTTTAGGGTCTCAGTAACTGGTGGATTGAATGTTGAGACACTCAAATTATTTGAAGGGATCGATGTTTTTACCTTCATCGCAGGGCGTGCGATCACACAAGCACCAGATCCATTAAAGGCAGCTAACGATTTTCAAGCTGAGATCGTGCGGATCTGGGGCAAGTAGCAACGGAGGTGTGGTAAATGATCTCATTAGGGATTTACGAAAAGGCATTGCCACGTGATATTTCCTGGGAAAAGCGGTTGAATTTAGCTAAAGAACTCGGATTTAATTTTGTAGAACTTTCGATCGATGAAAGTGACAAACGTCTAGCGCGCTTAGATTGGAGTGAAGAAAAGATCGCCCAGCTCAATGCAGCGATCAAAAAAACGGGCATTCCACTCTATACTTTGATGCTAAGTGGGCACCGGCGTTATCCATTAGGGTCGCTTGATCAAAAAACACGCCAAAAGGCCTTGGATATGCTAAAAAAGGCCGTCATATTAGCTGAAAAACTGGGGATCCGAAATATTCAAATGGCTGGTTATGATGTCTTTTATGAGGATAAGACGGCTTTGACCCGTGAATATTTTATCGAAGATCTACACAAATGTGTGCAGTTTGCGGCTGCACATCAAGTCACGTTAGCGATCGAGACGATGGATGATCCTTTTATCAATACGTTAGCCGATGTTGCTCAGATCAAAAAACAGATCAAAAGTCCGTGGTTACAGGCCTATCCTGATCTAGGAAATCTTAGTGCCTGGTCAAATGAAGTGGCTAAAGATCTCGAAGATCATATCGATCTGATCGCAGCGATCCATCTCAAGGATACTTTACCAGTCACAAAGACAACACCTGGTAAATTCAAGAATGTTGATTTTGGCAAGGGATGTGTTGATTTCAAAGGTTTATTAAAAACGCTCCAACGATTAGGATATGAAGGCACTTATACGATCGAACTTTGGTCACAAGAGACCACAGATGATCCGTGTCAAGAGACTGCTTGTGCAAAGGCGTTTTTTGACCAGATCTTTGCTGAATTGGCGATCAAACAACGTCCAGTTGCAGAATAGAAAGCAGGGGATAATATGCTTAGTGAATTAAAAAAAGTTGTTTATGAACAAAATATGCGTTTACCAAAACTTGATCTGGTCAACTTTACTTGGGGCAATGTTTCCCAGATCGATCGTAAGCAAGGACTGTTTGTGATCAAACCTTCAGGCGTTGCTTACGAAAAACTAACGCCTAAAGACATGGTAGTCTGTGATCTAGATGGGAATGTGGTCGAAGGAACGCTCAATCCTTCCAGTGATACCCCAACACATGCTTATCTGTATCGGAAGTTTAAAGATATCGGTGGGATCGTGCATACTCATTCGCCGTGGGCCGTTGCTTTTGCCCAAGCAGGCGTGGGATTACCAGCTTTAGGCACAACGCATGCCGATACTTTTTATGGAACCGTACCGATCGCTAGAGCATTGACAAAAGAAGAAGTTGCAACCGAATATGAGGCCAATACAGGGAAAGTGATCGTGGAGACTTTCAATGGCCATGGACTCGATCCAGAAGCGATCCCAGCCGTACTCGTACGGCAACATGGTCCGTTTACTTGGGGCAAAGATGCGGCTACAGCTGTGTATAATGCAAAGGTTTTAGAAGTCAGTGCCCAAATGGCATTTTATACGATGCAATTGACTCCTAAACAAGCGAGTGTTCCCCAATATTTGCTCGACAAACATTATTATCGAAAACATGGGGCCAATGCTTATTACGGCCAAAGATGATCAAAAAAAGCTGGCTATAAAAAAGAGCCAGCTTTTTTATGCTGTAAAAGAAAGCGCTTAGATTTTAAATTTGATTGAATAAAAAGATTATACTATTATAAAGTTAGGTAAATTTTTAAAGGGGTGAGCTTATGGAAAAAATTATGATCATCAACTCGGGGAGCTCGAGTTTAAAGTTTAAATTATTTAACAATGAAACACATGAAACCTTGGCAAGTGGGATCATCGAACGGATCGGGATCCACGGCTCAAAGATCAAGGTGAAATATGGTGATGGTAAGAAGTATGAATTAGACCATGAGATCACCAATCACCTACAAGGGATCGAACTTTTACTAAATGTATTAAAAGAATTAAACTTGATCGCGGATCTAAGCGAGATCAAAGGTATCGGACACAGGGTCGTGGCTGGAGGCGAGTATTTCAGCCAGCCTGTGGTCGTAGATAATGATGTTATAGCTAAGATCAAAGAATTAGCAGAATTAGCTCCATTGCACAATCCGGCCAACTTAAATGGGATAAAAGCATTTCGGAAATATTTACCCAATGCTTTATCTGTAGCCGTTTTTGATACGGCATTTCACCAAACATTACCACAAGAAAATTATATGTATAGTACACCATATGAATGGTATGAAAAATACGGCGTTCGGCGTTATGGCGCTCATGGGATCAGTCATGAATATGTGGCGCATAAGGCGGCTGAATTGATGGGGCGCCCTTTTGAAGAGCTCAAATTGATCACTTGTCATTTGGGCGCAGGCGCGTCGATCACTGCTATAAAGCACGGGCGCTCATTTGATACATCAATGGGCTTTACCCCACTGAGCGGTATCCAAATGGCGACCCGCGCGGGGGATGTCGATATCTCTCTTGCTAACTACATCATGAAGAAACTAGATATCCAATCGATGTCTGATATGGTGTATCTATTGAATGAAAAATCCGGTTTCTTAGGAGTCTCCGGTGTCTCAGCTGATATGCGAGATGTCGAAGAAGCCGCTGCTACTGGAAATGAGCGGGCAGAATTAGCGATCAAGTTGTTCTATAACAGCATCTTACGCTATGTTGGACAATATATCGCTGAAATGGGTGGTGTCGATGGGATCGTCTTTACCGGTGGGATCGGTGAAAATTCACCAGAGACCAGTGAAGAGATCATGAAACGTTTAGCCTACATGGGAGTCACGATCAATGAAGTAGAAAATAAAAAACGTGGAGCTGAAACGATCATTTCAGGACCAGATTCGACGATCACTGTAATGCGGATCCCGACTGATGAAGAGTATATGATCGCGCAACATGTATGGGAACTTTTAGAAGAATAGGGTAAAAGCGAGTCAATTTGGCTCACTTTTTTAAGTGTTTTTGCATGACAATTATTTAAGAGAGTGTTAAAATCGATAAACGATATTAGAATTTTTTAAGGTGGTCTTTTGTTATGCAAACAAAACGTCGAAGTTTCGACTGGTTTAGTTTGATCGTTGGGATCGTTTTTGTGATCGCTGGGATAGCATCCTATATGAATCCTGATGATACTTTGAAATTTATTTCGATCTGTATCGGGATCGGTGCTTTAGTCAAGGGATTCTACGAGCTATGGTTTAGACGTGGGATCGGCAATTTATTTGGTGAAAGCTCAGGCTGGTTGCTCTTTATGGGGATCGTTGATATCATTTTAGGTCTCTTGTTTATTTTCAGAGCAGCTTCAGGTATCATTGTGATCGCCTATATTTTTGCCTTTTGGTTCATCTTTGATTCGATCGCTGAAATTGCTACAGCTGGCTATTTCAAACAATTGAACCGAGGCTATTACATTTTGAACTTGATCTTAAACATCCTCGCTTTGTTCATCGGGTTTGTTCTATTGTTCAATCCTTTGATCGCAGCAACGACTTTGGTCTTGATCATCGCCTTTTATTTGATCTTGATCGGGGTCATTAAGATCATTCAAGCATTCTAAATCGTCAAAGATCAAAGCGGACTTGGTAGCAATTAAGTCCGCTTTTTTAGTGAGGAAATACTATATGAAAACAACAGCAAAATTGCCCCAACAGATCGAAGTCCGTGGGGGGAAAGTGCATAATTTAAAAAATATCGATATTGATATTCCATTACATCAATTTGTGGCGATCTCAGGTCTTTCGGGTTCGGGAAAGAGTTCACTTGCGATGGGGATATTATATGAAGAAGGCTCTAGGCGTTATTTAGAAGCCCTTTCGACTTATACTAGAAGACGGCTCAAGACTGGAAATAAAGCTAAAGTTGAAAGTGTCAAACATATCCCGTCAGCTTTAGCATTACGCCAACGGCCTGCGATCCCATCTGAACGGGCGACAGTTGGGACGATGAGTGAATTATTGAATGTGATCCGCTTAGTCTTTTCGCGTTTAGGTCGACCTGTCTGTCCCAATGGGCATGCCTTTGGTCCGAATTTGAAAGTTGCCCAAGCAATGAGTAAATCAGGTGAAAAGATGGGGTTACTGATATGTCCTACCTGTGGAGTTGAGTTTTATGCCTATGGTGCAGAAGATTTTGCTTTTAATTCAACTGGGGCATGTGAAACTTGTCAAGGAACAGGGCGAATGCGTCAGCTAGATGAGAGTAAATTGATCGCTGATGAGAATTTGTCATTGGCAGATGGGGCGATTGCTTCTTGGCGCTTACCGGGGCGCAACTTTATGCCTAATGTAGCTGAACAAGCAGGCGTCCGGATCAATGTAGCTTTTAAAGAATTGACAGACAAAGAAAAAGACTTTGTTTTAAATGGACCACAAAAGAAGTTCAAGATGGATTTTCGTACAAGTACTGGTCGAGTCTTTCACGATTTCAATGTCTTGTATGAAAATGCCCATCAGGCTGTTTTAGAATCGGCAAAGACCAGTAAAAGTGAACGGGCGCAAAAAAAGATCAGTGGATTTTTCCATTATTCGACTTGTCCGACCTGTCATGGAACAAGACTCAAACCCAAATTGTTGCGCCAAAAAGCAGGTGGACTAAATATTGCTGAAATTACCGAACTTAGCTTACATGCTTTGCCGGCTTGGAAGATGCAGGTCTTAAAAACATTACCCGCTGAGATGAATGCTATGGCACAGGCGATCTTTGCTGAATTTGATGATGACCTCAAACCTTTATTAGAACTAGGACTGGATTATTTGACGCTAGCTCGCAATGGTAACACGCTTTCGACAGGGGAGTTGCAACGGATCCAGTTGGCTAGGACCCTTCGCACGGAAACGACGGGTGTCTTATATGTTTTAGATGAACCGTCGATCGGGTTACATCCAGATAATATAAATGGTTTGTTGAATGTCTTTAAACAATTGGTCGCACAAGGAAATTCGCTTGTTGTGGTCGATCATAATGTTGATATCATCAAAGCAGCTGATCACATCATTGAGATCGGGCCTGGTTCGGGGGAGAATGGAGGCCAGATCATTGCCACTGGGACTCCGGCACAGTTAGCTAAAGATAAAAATTCGTTGATCGGACCTTATTTGAATGGGACGGCTGAGTTGATAGCGCGTCCGATCCGGCCAGTGGATACAGCTAAACTGACTTTAGCTGTGAGAAAGTATTATAATCTACATGATGTCAAAGTTGATCTTCCACTTAACCGTTTGACCGCTGTAACAGGCTTTTCTGGAGCAGGGAAGACCAGTTTGATCTTAGATTCCTTAGTGCCAGCGATCAAGGCCAAAGCTAAGGGAGAAGGTTTACCAGCGCAAGTGAGCGAACTTGATTCACCGATAAAAGATGTTGTCAGCGTCGATGCAAGTCCGATCGGTAAGAGTACCCGTTCGACGACTGCGACCTATACGAGTATCATGGATAATTTGCGTAAGTTGTTTGCTAAACAACCACTGGCTAAAGAGCGCCACTATACGCCGAGTTATTTTTCCTATAACAATAAACAAGGTGGATGTCTCGAGTGTGGTGGAACTGGGATCGTGACCTTAGATGTCCAATATTTACCTGATATGGAACAGACATGTCCAATGTGTGCGGGGAAACGCTATTGCCCTGAGATCCAAGAGGTCAAATGGAATGGGTATTCGATCGTGGATGTTTTAGACATGGATGTTGGTCAAGCTTTGAGTGTATTTAAAACTGAGCCTAAGATCTTACGGGAATTAGAGTTGCTAAAAGAAGTTGGACTGAGTTATCTGCATCTAGGTGAAAGTACCCCAAGCCTTTCTGGTGGTGAAGCGCAACGCTTGAAATTGGTAAAGCATTTGGATCATAAGCAAGAAACGACGCTATTTGTCTTTGATGAGCCTACGATCGGGTTGCATCCATTAGATGTGAAAGTCTTGCTAAAAGTCATGCAAAGACTTATCGATCAAGGTGCAACGATCATAACGATCACGCACGATCTGAATTTGATCGCTAATGCTGATAACATCTTAGACTTAGGACCACGAGGCGGAAAGCACGGTGGTAAGATCGTCTTTTCAGGTACACTTTTAAAATTACTAAAACATCCAACAAGTTTAACGGCTAAAGCTTTAGCTAACTACTTGATGCGTTTTAAATGATCTTTTCGGTATCGCTTGATTTGAGCGGTACCGTTTTTTTGTCAGAGCTTGATATGATAATGATCTAGCTAAAAAGTTAGATACACCTAAAAAATCTTGTGCTCTTGCTCACTTTATGGCAGGATAGCTTTAAGATCGATCTAGGGGGGATCTTAGATGATACATTTTAGTAAAGTATCACTTGGATATGATGCTACTACAGTGGTCAAAAACGTTGATTTTACTTTGGAAAAAGGGGAATTTGTAGCATTAGTCGGGGCTAATGGAGCAGGTAAAAGTACATTGATGAAAACAGCGGTCGGGATCTTAGCGCCACTTGCAGGTGAGGTCTCAGTAGATTTACATACAACAAGGAAAAATCCGTTCAATGATATCGGATTTAGTCCACAAAATCAGATCATAGATTGGTACATGAATGTATACGATAATGTTTTTCAAGGACCACTATTGGTCGGATTTTCTAAAAAAGAGGCGACAAAACTTTGTCAACAAGCGCTCGAGCTGATGGATATCACTAAGATAAGTGATAAACAGACCGATCATATCTCAGGCGGACAACAGCAACGAGTTCAAATAGCGCGAGAATTAGCTAAAAAACCACAGCTCTATATTTTGGATGAGCCGACAACAGGACTTGATGTAGAAACTTCTGAAAGGTTATTTTCGTTTCTAAAAAAACGTAGTCAAGAAGGTGCGCTGGTCTTGGTGTCATCCCATGATCTAGTCTTATTGGAAAATTATGCTGAAAAATTGCTCTTTCTTGATGAGGGCAAACAAAAGTATTTTGGAAGTCTCCAGCAATTTTTAGCGCAGGGTATGAGTTTACGAGAAAAATACTTGCAAGAAAGGACTGAAGAACATGGATCCGATGAATTTTAGAAATATTTCCACTGGGATCGGTGCGATAAAGATCATTGCTTACAGTGAGTGGGTTGCTTTCAAACGAAATAAAGGTCTGTTACTATCAATGGGGATGGGACCTGTATTGTCGTATGGTTTGTTGGTCTTGGCATTGAGTACTAGTTTGAAAACAGTCAATTTAGAAGGTGTAGCTATTTTGTATAAACAGTATGCCTTGACTGGTGTATTGACCTTTTTTGTGACAAGACAGATGTCACAAGCTATGTACCGCGCTACGATCGATAAAGAATACGGGCTATTGGCGCTCAAATTTTTGAACGGGATCCAACCATGGTATTATCTGATCGGAATGAGTTGCTTTCCGATCGTGGGCTTACTTTTTCAGTGTTCGATCTTATTTATTCTTGGGATGATGTCAGGTGGGATATATAACATTGGCTTTTTCTTATTGTCCATTATCGTTGTGATCATCTCACTTGGCTTTTGGTCAGCCCTTGGTATCTTACTTAGTACTAAAATATCGACCTATGAAAAGCGAGATATTGTGATGACCTTGATATTTAGTCCTGTATCGTATGCAGCTCCGACGCTCTATGTTTTTTCTGATAAGTTACCACTGTTTGTCAAATGTTTGATCATGATCAATCCGCTTACATACCAACTAAAAGCGATCAGGACGGTGGCATTTGGCTTTTTTGAGCCACTACCTATTTTGGTGGATCTCTTGCTCACACTTGGGATGATGTATCTAGCACAACGAATTTTACGGAAGGTATCTTTGCAGTTATCGATAAGGTGAAAAAAGATCTGCAAAATTTTCGCAGATCTTCTTTGGCTCAATATTTAGCGTCATCTTGGTATCGATCAAAGTAGGCGAGCTTGATCTGCCCGTTATCGTCAACATCAAATCGGGTCACAGAACCATTTTTAGGGCTAACGGTGATATCGATCTCAGGGGCAAAGTGTGCGGTCAAACTACGGATCAAAGTCGAATGCGCAACAAGTAAGATCTTATCGCCATCTTTTGCGATCTTATCGATATACTCAAATCCTTGGTCAAGGCGTTGCCAGTATTCAGCATTGTTTTCAGCATCATGGAACGGATCGGCTTTTTTAGTGAGATCACGTGCTTTTTCGATCGAATACTTAGTGATGATATCGTTAAAAGTCTTACATCCGTGGTCAGCTCCGATCATCAACCAAGCTTGACTGGTGTCACTGCCCTCAAAGTACCCAAAGTTTTGTTCACGAAAATACGGCAAAGCTTTTGGGGTGAGATCTTTAGCGCTTGTCACGTTTTCTTCTAGGATATAGCGACATGTCCGCGCGGCGCGATTCGTGTCGCTGTGAAAAGCATGGGCAAAGTTGAGATGTGCCAGGCGTTTGCCAGCTTGGTGCCCATCTTTTATCCCTTTAGGTGTCAAAGGAGAATCACACCAACCTTGGATCTTGTTGTAACGATTGAGATATGTCTGTCCGTGACGGACAAAGTAGATCGAGTATGCCATAAAAATTCCTCCCACAACAAATGTATTTGTTTTAATTATATCATGAAAGCGGTTTTGCTAGAGGTGATCATTTGAATCTTATATTTTTGAGTTGAGCTTTGTTTAGTTTTCTAAACTTAGATGGACAGTGCCCCATATTCTTTGAAAAAGTTTTTGAAAATAAGAATTCATCTTTATATCCAACTTTTTGGGCGATCTCTTTGATCGTGTTATCTGAGTTTAAAAGGAGATCTACCGCGACTCTGATGCGATGCTTAGTTATGATCTTCTTTGGACTGGAGTTAAACGTAGAGATACATAATTTATATAACTGACTGTAACTTATATTGAAATATTTGGCTATCGTCAAAGGAGAGATGCTATCCATGTAGTGCTTATTTATGTAGTCAATGATATTGATCTGGGTCGGCTTATTTGTCGTCAACGAAGGTAGCAAAAAGATCTTTTTGATGTGATATAAAAACTGGTATAGAGTCGCCGTATTCCGTAGTTCTTTTAAGGTTTCAGGTTCATCGATCAGTTCTTTGTTTTTAAAGACTATCTCTGAGATGATCTTTTTTAAGGTATCTTGCATAGCAAAAGGCGTTTTGACCATGTTTTTATCTAATAATGTCGTTTCTTCTAAAAATTCAGTCACTTTATCACCTTGAAGGCCTATCCAAATGATAGTCCAAGGCTCGGTCTTATCGCTATAATATTTTACCTTTTGCCCTTGAAAAAAGAAGAAAATGTCATTTTGCTCTAATTTGAAATGTTGCCCAGCTATTTCTAAAGTTCCCTTACCTGATAGTACATAATGGATTATCCATTTTTGTTGGACGGTGTAATTACGGACCGAAGAATTTATTTGGTAGCTCTCACATCCACATTGTGAAAGATAGATCGGAGCTGCTATTGAGCGATCATGGTACCAAAAATCATCCATTGATATCATCCCTTAAATAATTTATGCAGAAAATTCCATGTTTTGAGTATAAAATATCATGTTCAAAAAGTTAAAGCAAATAATATAATCTATTTTGGATAGCGCTTCCAATATACTTTTTGAAAGTGGTGGATGTAAATGAGTGAAAAAATAATGGATGCAATTCAAAGTAAGATCTTGCCAATTGCCACTAAGATCGGCAATCAACGTTTTTTAGTTGCACTTAGAGATTCTTTTATAGGTACGATGCCCGTGATAATGACGGGTTCGATCGCCTTACTGATCAATGCCTTTTTGGTCGATATTCCCGAACAGTTCAACTTGCAAAAAATAACGTCAACATTTCAATGGTGGGTCGATGTCAATAATCTAGTTTTTAAGGGGAGCATATCGATAGTGGCATTATTATTTATCTACTGTTTGGGGGTAAATATTGCCAAAATATATAAGGTGGATACTTTATCTTCTGGATTGGTAGCTTTGTCAGCTTTTATCATTTCCATAGGTGATTCGCTCACTTCGACATACTCTTTGAAGAATAGTAAAAACATTGAACTATCAGCGCTATTTGATGGGCTCGATGGGATAAAAGTTACAGGCCACGATCTAAATGTGACCATTTCAGGTGTATTACCAGGGACGCAGATCAATTCAAATGGATACTTCACAGCTATAATTATCGGGTTTCTTTCTGCGATCATCTTTTGTAAGTTGATGAAGAAAAATTGGACGATAAAGTTGCCAGATACGGTCCCACCAGCGATCGCTAAACCCTTTTTATCGATAATTCCAGCTCTAGTTTCACTGTACGTAGTAGCTATTTTTACTTTTGCTTTCAATAAAGTAACAAATTCATTGATCATCGATTGGATATATAAGGTGCTACAGACGCCATTGTTAGGTCTATCGCAGAGCTTTTTGGTCGTTATATTGATAGCAGTGTTGACACAATTTTTCTGGTTTTTTGGGATCCATGGTGGCAATGTTATGGCACCTATCATGGAAGGTGTATTTGGGGTAGCCTTGTTAGCTAACTTAGAAGCATACCAAAAACATGAGACGATCCCATATCTTTGGACAAGTGTCTCTTATGGTTCTTTTGTCTGGTATGCGACTTTAGGCTTGTTGATCGCTATTTTTTTGATATCACAAAATGATCATTATAAAGAAGTAGCTAAGTTAGGTATCGTTCCAGCCTTGTTTAATATCGGTGAACCCGTAATGTATGGCTTGCCCACGGTGCTAAATCCGATACTATTTATCCCATTTTTATTATGTCCAGCGGTCATGTCGGGTGTGGCATATTTAGCAACATATCTAGGGTTGGTAGCACCTGTGACACAAAATGTGACCTGGGTCATGCCACCAGTCTTATACGGCTTGTTTTCAACTGGTTTTGATTGGCGAGCGCTCATATTATCAGTTATCAACCTCGGCTTGGCGGTACTGATCTATTTGCCGTTTGTCAAGATGGCTAATAAAGAGTACATCAGATGACAAAAATATTTGAAAGAAGAAGTTGATATGCAAACATTTGAGATAAAAGAAGAATTTTTGTTGGATGGAAGACCGATAAAGCTGATCAGTGGGGCGATCCACTATTTTCGGATACCCCAAACACAATGGAAAGATAGCTTATATAATTTAAAAGCGCTTGGTGCTAATACAGTTGAAACTTATATTCCGTGGAACATACATGAACCTATGGAAAATGTCTACGATTTTGAAGGTATAAAAGATGTCGAGGCCTTTATTTTAATGGCACAAGAATTAGGATTAATGGTCATTTTGCGACCAGCTGTCTATATATGTGCCGAGTGGGAATTTGGCGGAATGCCTGCTTGGTTGTTAAAAAAGCACTTGCGCTTGCGCTCGACAGATCCGGCATTTATGGAAAAAGTCCGCTCATATTACAGTGTCTTATTACCTAAGTTGGTCCCACTTCAGATCACTTACGGTGGACCGATCATTATGATGCAAATAGAAAATGAATATGGCTCGTATGGCATGGAAAAGAGATATCTGCGCCAAACAAAGCACTTGATGGAAGAATTTGGCATCAACGTCTCATTATTTACTTCCGATGGTACATGGGAAGAGGCTTTAGATGCAGGGACTTTGATCGCCGATGATGTCTTGGTAACGGGGAATTTTGGTAGCCATTCTAAAGAAAACGTAGCCGTCATGAAAAAGTTTATGGCAAAACATGGTAAAAAATGGCCGATCATGTGTATGGAATATTGGGATGGGTGGTTTGGACGTTGGAAAGAACCTCTCATCAAGCGTGATCCACAAGAGTTAGCTCATGAAGTCAAAGAGATGTTAAAGTTAGGTTCTTTAAATCTCTATATGTTTCATGGGGGAACTAATTTTGGATTTTACAACGGATGTTCTGCGCGAAAAGCATTAGATCTCCCACAAGTGACAAGTTATGACTATGATGCTTTGTTGACAGAAGCAGGAGAACCGACTGAAAAGTATTTCTATGTTCAAAAGGCTATAAAAGAGGTCTGTCCAGATGTGTGGCAGGCTAAGCCACATGAAAAAAAGTGCAAGGCATTAGGAACTTATCCAGTGACAAATAGTGTTTCACTATTAGCAATAAAAGACAAACTGGTGGCGCCTAAAAAAACGGCATACCCATTAACGATGGAAGCGCTAGGGACAGGTTATGGCTATATGCTCTATTCGGTAGAGCTAAAAAATTATCATCGTGAAAATAAGTTAAAGGTCGTAGAGGCGAGCGATCGGATCCACGTGTTTGCGGATGGTGAGTTGAAAGCTATCCAGTACCAAAAGACTCTTGGAAAAGAGATCTTGATCCAAGGCGAGCCAAACAAAGCTCAGATCAAGCTAGATGTTTTGGTCGAAAATTTGGGGCGGGTGAATTATGGGTTCAAGTTGAATAGTCCGACACAAAGTAAAGGGATCCGTGGTGGGATCATGCAGGATATCCATTTTCATCAAGGATATCGGCAATACGCAATAGATCTGTCAAAAGAACAGTTGCAAAAGATCGATTACACCGCTAAAAAAGATCCTAAACAACCTTCATTTTATCAAGTGATATTGGATCTAACTGAGATCGGTGATACTTTTATCGATTGTAGTAGTTATGGCAAAGGTGTCGTGATCGTCAATGGGATCAATTTAGGTCGTTATTGGAGTTGTGGCCCACTTCACACACTTTATTGCCCCAAAGATTTTTTAAAAACGGGTGTAAATGAGATCGTAATTTTTGAAACTGAAGGTGTTACGATCACAGAACTTAAATTTTGTAAGCATCCGCGCACAAGTCATGGTAGTTGATAAGTGACTGCATAAAAAATGCTCACAGTAAAGCGATCGTTGCTTTACCTGTGAGCATTTTAATTATTCATAATCATTTAGTTTACTGATCTTTTTGCGGATATCATTAACGACATCCTTGTTGGCTGAAAAGAGTAGGTGATCGCCCACTTGGATCTGGGTGTTGCCATTGACTGGGATCGCTTTATGGTGTCTAAAGATCCTGCTGACAGTGATCTCTTTGATAAATGGCAATTTGCGTAATTCAAGCCCAGCAAATTTAGAATTACGCACAATGACTTCGTATAAACGGGAATCGCCTGTGATCAGATCAAGTGTCGATGGAGATTCGATGATCGCACGCATCATCCCGACAGTTGTGTCAAAAGTCGTAAAGAACTCGACACCTGCGTCAGAGAGACGTTTATCCATTTTTGCCATGCTAGTCGGATCACTGTTTTGGATCCGAGTCAAGACGCGATCGACACCATATTTTTTAGCAGCTAAGGCTAAAGAATAATTGATATCGACATCAGAGTGACCTAAGACTAAGATATCTGTGTCAAAGATCTGCTGTTTGATGAGGTCTTTTGGTTCGACACTATCCAGTAGATGGACGTTTTTACGGTAATCATAAGTCTTATAATTTTTCTCCCAATTAGTGTACATTTGGATATCATACCAGTCTTCGTTTAGCTGTTCGGCAGTGTTGATCGTGACTAAGTTGACCCCGATGATCGTGACTTTAGTCTTTTTCAGATCTTCTGGTTCTGGTCGATGTAACTTGTTAAAGACTAAAGGTCCTAAGATACAACTCACGACAGCGGCTAAGATGAAGGCGCCAGATTGTTCACTTGAGATGACTTTAAGATTCTGGGCGACAGTCAACGTAGCTAAGACTAACGTGATCGTTGTTTGTGAAAGCATCGCCCCTGCTAAAGCATTGACGCGCTTGAAACGTTGGCGCAATCCCAAGTAGGCAGGAGCTTTTGCCAAGACATAAGCGGCAAAAAATAGTGGGATCAAGATCAACGTCTTAGGTGAGTTGAGTAAACTTGGGATATCGATCTTAGCACCTGTCAAAATGAAAAAGAACGGGATAAAGGCGCCATATCCGATCGCATCGAGTTTTTCTTGGGTACTATGAGCAGGTTGGAGCAATTTGATCACGATCCCGGCGATAAAGGCACCTAAGATATCTTCAGCTCCGACAGACTCTGCTAAAACGACTAAGGTGGTGATGACCAGTAACGCTAAGCGAATGTCGATCTGAGTCGTAGATTTGTTGATCTCATCTAATGAGGTGAAAAAACTGCGAAATCGCTTGAAGATCAAAGCGCCGACGATAAATAGCAAGAAGATCAACCAAGCACTTTCACCTTTGCCGGAGACAAAAGAACTATAGATCGTCAGACAAAGCAATGGCACCACTTCACCTAAGACAGCGACCAAAAGCAAGGTTTGCCCGAGTGGTTTATTTAGCAATTCGTTTTCCTTTAAAACGGCGATCACGACTCCTAAAGCAACAGTCGAAAACAAGATCGCAGCTAAGATAAAGTTGCTAAATAGACCCGAGAATTTAAAGAGCAAGGCTAAAGCAAGTGCCATCAGTAAGCTACCGCCATAAGCGATCGCGGCAACTTGGACCGGTGAAGTTGAAGGTGCATTTGCAGCTTTTTTGCGTGCTAGTGGTGTTAGTGGTCCATTGTTTTTCTTGAAAAGTGAAAAATCGATCTCCATTCCACTCAAGAAAAGTAAGAAGATAACACCATAGTTTGAAAGAAAGCTTAAAGTACCTTCTGTTTGAACGAGGTCAAAGCCACTTTTACCGATCACGATCCCAACGAGCACTTCAGCGACAGCAGTCGGCAAGACACTGATCTTAAAGCGCTGTAAGACCATCGGCGTGATAAAAGCAGCAAATGTGACTATCAGTACAGAAACTGACATGAAATTTCCTCCTTAGAAAATGTTTGTTTCATTATACACAATCATTTCCTTGAGTTCAAAAACACGACAAAGAAAATTAGATATGCTACAATAGAATATCGAAAATTTGTTTGAGCGGAGGGTAAATAATGGCTGAAAGCATTAAGCAACAAGAACAACAACGCATGGATCGAGTGGTCGATCAGATCAAGAAAGCGCAAAAAAAGGCGCAAAAAAATATAGCTACTGCTAAAAGCGATACACAGGCGATCCAAGATGATTTCAAGAATAATCTCCGTATCAAGACGGGAACTTATTCGGGAATGCTGGAGACCGCTCTAACTGTGCGCCAACAACAACAACAATTAGCCGAAAGAGAAAACAACCGAACACAAGCCGCCAAACGTTTAGATGTGCTCGAAAAGATGGAAAAAAAGCCTTACTTTGCACGGGTCGATATCAAAGAGCAAGGTGAACAAAAGCTCGAAAAGATCTATATCGGGCTAGCTTCATTTTCAGATGAAAAGGATAACTTTTTAGTTTACGATTGGCGTGCTCCGATCTCAAGTGTGTACTATGATGGGGGATTAGGAAAAGTTAAGTATACGACTCCAGTAGGTGAGCGCCAAGTCGAGTTAGAATTGAAACGTCAATTCATGGTCGAAGATGGACAGATCGTGACTTTATTTGATACCGATGAGACAGTCGGGGATCAGATGCTACTAGAGGTCTTAGATGAAGGTTCAGATACTAAGATGAAAAGTATCGTCACGACCATCCAAAAAGAACAAAATAAGATCATTCGTGATACTGATTCGGAATTACTGTTTGTCCAAGGAGCAGCCGGTTCTGGTAAGACCTCAGCTGTTTTGCAACGAGTAGCATATCTTTTATACCGCTATCGTGGCAAGCTCAACTCAGGTCAAGTAGTGTTGTTTTCACCTAACCAATTGTTCAATGACTATATTGATCAGGTCTTACCCGAATTAGGAGAACAAAACATGGTGCAGATGACGTATCATCAATTCACCAACCGACGTTTGCCTAAAGTTAGAGTCGAAACTTTGCAAGAGCGTTTTGAAGAAGATAACAGTGGACTTTCCAAAAAGATCAAAGAGACTAAAGATAGTTTGAAGTTTTTCAAGGTAGCAACAGCTTATGGTAAATATCTTGAAAGAAATGGGATGCGTTTTAAAAACATCATGCATGATGGTGAAATTTTCTTCTCCAAAAAAGAAATAAGAGATATTTACTACAGCTTTAATGAAAACTATCATCTCGGTAATCGTTTGGCGGCGACCAAAGAAGCTTTGATCAAGCGGCTAAATTCTAAAGTTGCACTTGCGGCTAAAAGTGATGCGGTCCAAAAAGCTGTGCAAGATCTCTCACAACAGCAGTTGAATGCGTTATATGGTGATCATCCACGTAATTTTGAAAATGGGGATAAGGAACTAAACTTTTTGGCTCGCCAATATGTCATGCAAGATTATAAGAAGATCCAAGTGGCGATCATGCGCAATCGCTTCTTAAATATCAACGCGCAATATGTACATTTCTTGCGTAGCGTACCAGAGTTGCTAGAGTTAAGTGAATTTGAATTGACCAGAGATGCTTGGGAAAAAGGGATCGACAATACGATCGATCTATTGAAAAAAAGGCGTCTTTCTTTGACTGATGTGACGCCATACCTTTACTTATATGACCAGATCACAGGGAAAAAAGGTGAGCGAGATATCAGACATGTCTTTATC
Source organism: uncultured Lactobacillus sp. (assembly GCA_910587695.1). Lineage (GTDB taxonomy): Bacteria > Bacillota > Bacilli > Lactobacillales > Lactobacillaceae > Ligilactobacillus. Next base: position 25,498 of record CAJUNC010000010.1, on the reverse strand, counting down.
GATGAGATCCAAGATTACACTGCCTTTCAGTTGGCTTATCTCAAACATGAATTTCCACGTGCAAAATTCACCATGTTAGGTGATCTCAACCAAGCGATCTTCACCAAAGAAAATAGTCATACGCTGTTAACGGAATTGAGCACGATGTTTCCAAAAGAAAAGACCAAAGTGGTCCAGTTGACGACTTCATATCGTTCGACCCAACAGATCACGGACTTTACCAAGGAAGTTTTGATCAACGGTGAAAAGGTGACGGCTTTTGAACGCAAGGGAAAGAAGCCAACGATCATTGTTGACCAGGACAAAGATGTTTTAGTGAATGATGTTGTGGATATTTTAGCTAAAAATGATGATGCTAAACAGACGACAGCGATCATCGGGAAGAGTCTAGCTGAATGTGAAGAGCTTTTTTCACTATTACAGACTAAAGGTGTTGAAACGACTCTGATCAGAACTGAAAATCAGCGCTTAGTTCCTGGGACCTTGATCGTCCCATCTTATCTGGCTAAAGGGCTAGAATTTGATGCTGTTATCATGTGGAATGCTGATCGTGAAAATTACCATGATGAAAGTGAACGTCAGTTGGTCTATACGATCTGTTCACGTGCGATGCATCAACTGGATATCTTAGCGCTAAAAGAGTTATCCCCATTATTTGATACTGTGGATAAAAATTTATATGAATTGATCAAACGTTGAGCTAGCAGCGGTGTTTCGGGATGAAACACCGCTTTTTTGAAGAGATGATTTCAAGTTTATAGATAAAATTAAAAATAGATAAAAATTTAATGATAAAAAGTGTTGTTTTTTAGGGGGGTTGAGTTATATTATTAACTCATTAAAGCCATATTGGGGGAGATCTTATGGGGAAAACAAAGGATTTTTCTAAAAAACAACTGCATTTATCGCTTGGAAGCTATTTTATTGGGAATTTGAGCAGTGGGATATTCAACTTTGTTTTAAGTCTTTACGTCTTAAAAGCGACAGATTCGAGCTTTTCGTTTTCATTGATCTTGATGTTAGGTCCACTAGCGACTATCTTAGGAAGTCCACTAGTTGGACAGGTGGTAGATAGATATCCACATAAGTCTATCGCATTAGCAGCACAGCTTAGTAGTATTTTACTTGTAAGTTTGAGTATGTTGTTGTTTACAAAGTTTCAAACCACTCTAGGGATCGTGCTCATTGCAGGTGCACTAGTCTTTTGGTTGACATTATGTGATGACTTTCAAACGATCGCATATAAAGCATCTACCTTGAACTTAGTGGCTAAGGCTGATCATCAAAAGCTGATCACAGGTGAACAGACGATCTCTGCTTTGATGATGTTAGTAGCTCCGATCTTGGGTGGTGTCTTATATCCGGTATTTACATTAAAGCAGATAATGTTTTTAGAGATCGTTGGTGAAGCGTGGGTCTTTTTTAGCTTATTACGGTTGGATTTTACGGCATTTGGAAGAGAAACTAGGACAGATAAAAGAGAAAACATATTATCGGGTAGTTTTGCTGGGATGCATTATATCAAAGAAGATCAGCTACTAAAAGCACTACTTATTTTTGGAGTAGTGGCTAATCTGGTTCTGACCGCAGTAGAAGTAGGTGATCCGATAGTTTTAGTCAAAGATCTTGGTGTAAGCGCACATACCTATGGTTGGATCATGTCTAGTTTAGCTTTTGGGATGATCGTTGGTTCTATTTTGATGGGAAATATCAAAGTAAAACAAGGAAAATGTCATTTTACGGCAAAAGTTTCGTTCTTGATGGTCGTTTCTTTGTTAGCTATGGCGCTAGTACTTTTGTATAGCAGTACTTTACTTGTGAGTGCAGTATTCACGGTGAGTTTATTTTTGCTGGGGTTAGCGATCTGTTTAGCAAATGTTCCTTATGCACTGCACATGCGTACAGAAGTGGCGGTGGAAAAACAAGGTCGGATCAATGCTACCGCTGCTGCAATATTAGAACTAGCTTCTCCGCTAGGACTTTTTCTTTTTGGTACCTTATTTCAGTATTTATCACCAGGAGCGATCTTCTTTTTTGCTAGTGTGATCTTAGCTGTCGTTGGCTCATGGTTGTATAGTGATAAAAAGGAACACTGAACTCAGTGTTCCTTTTTATCAGTTTAAACTATCTAATTTCTTTTGTAACAGTGGCGTGAGATGTTCGACGAGTTGCCGATACGCCATCTCAGAGTAGTGCAGATCATCTGCTTGTAATAGTTCTTTTGGATCTTTATTTTTGCAGATATCAAACCAATCTAAGGCTGGGATCTCAAATTCTTTTGCGACAGTCAAAGTTTCTTTAGCATATTGCTCCATCTTGGAAAGTGGTCGAAGATTAGCACGCGTTGGTCCCGCGATCCCCGGGGTGATCAAGAGACATTTATTAGGACTGATACAAGTTAGCATATAAGCTAAATTATTGTGGTAATTAGCTAAAAAGACTTCTTTGCTGGAAACATCATTGGTGCCAAAGAAGATCACTACGCTATCGGGGACTTCATTTAAGACATCCTCACGTAGTCGTTTGCAGGCGTTTCGTGTTTGATCACCGGGTAAACCACGGTTGATGAACTCAACATCAGGGAATTTATCCTCTAAAAGTCGAGTAAAGATCGGACTAGAATGACCATCAACGACCCCTGCTGTTAAACTATCACCGAATAATACTACTTTAGTCATGTTTCCGCTTCCTTTATTGGTAAATTTATATAAAATCCGTGCTATAATTGTCTATTATAAGATAGAAAACGCTATACAAGGAAATAATACGCATGGAAAATCAAATAAATTACTATAAGATCTCACGCAAAGAGTGGAGTGGCTTTTACAAGGACCATATCGCTCCCTTGACTGAAGCTGAACTGCAAAAGATAAAATCGCTAAATGACCGCATTTCGACCACAGATGTGGCTGATATTTACATGCCGTTGATCCATTTGCTCAAGATGTTTGTGACTACTCATCAAAAGCTCCAAGATGATCAGGCGAATTTTTTAGGGATACGGCCACACAAGGTGCCCTTTATCTTAGGGATCGCAGGTTCGGTAGCAGTAGGTAAAAGTACGACGGCTCGTTTGTTGAAGACATTACTCAGCGAAGTTTATCCCGATAAAAAAGTTGAATTGATCACAACTGATGGCTTTTTATATCCAAATAAGGTGCTAAAGAAAAAAGGCTTGATGAGTCGCAAGGGCTTTCCTGAAAGCTATGATATGGAGCGGTTGATCAGGTTCATCAATGATGTTAAGAATAATTTACCTGCCAAGGCGCCAGTCTATTCACATGAGGTCTACGATGTCATTCCTGGTGAATACGAAGAGATCGCTTCGCCAGACATTTTGTTGGTCGAAGGGATCAATGTCTTGCAACTGCCAAGTAAGCAAAAGATCTATGTAAGTGATTTCTTTGATTTTTCTATTTATGTCGATGCTAAAGAAGAAGACATCAAGCAGTGGTATTTGGAGCGCTTCGGGATGCTGTTAGATACAGCGTTTAAAGATCCTAAGAATTATTACTATCCTTATGCTTTAGGAGATCGCAAAAAAGCATTTGAGATGGCAACTAAAGTCTGGGATGAGATCGATCACCCTAATCTGCACGATTATATCTTACCTACTAGAAATCGTGCCGATCTGATCATCGTTAAAGGGAAAAATCATTTGATAAATGAGTTGCTGTTACGCAAATACTAGAGCGGGTTTATTCGGGTTCTAGCTAAAATTTAATTAAATTCATGAAAAATGTACGTGAAAAACGATTGACCCAGCTTGACTCAATGAGTACAATGTAAGATAATACATGCAAAAATTTTATGATGAGGTGAATATCTTGGCTAATGTTGACATGCAAGCTTTTGACAAGATCATTGTATTGGACTTTGGGAGCCAGTATAACCAATTGATCACTCGTCGGATCCGTGAATTCGGTATTTACTCTGAATTATTATCCCACAAGATCACGGCTGAAGAGATCAAACAAATGGCACCTAAGGGAATTATTTTCTCTGGTGGTCCAAACAGTGTCTACGATGAAGGAGCATTTAAAGTCGATCCTGAGATCTTTGATTTAGGTATCCCAGTATTGGGTATCTGCTACGGGATGCAATTGATGACACAAGAACTCGGTGGTAAAGTTGAAGCTGCTGATAATAAGGAATACGGTAAAGCGAAGATCACAGTAGCTGATGCTGATGCAGTGATGTTCAAAGATCTCCCTAAGGAACAAACTGTTTGGATGAGTCATGGCGACTTAGTTACAGAAGTTCCAGCTGGTTTTGAAGTTACCGCTACAAGTGCAAACTGCCCGATCTCAGCAATGGCTAATACAGCCAAGAAATTCTATGCTTTGCAATTCCACCCAGAAGTACGTAACAGTGAATACGGTAATGATATCTTGCGTCACTTTGCGTTTGATGTTTGTGGTGCTCGTGATAACTGGTCAATGGAAGACTTTATCGATATGCAGATCGCTAAGATCAAAGAACAAGTAGGTGACCGTAAAGTCTTGCTTGGTCTTTCTGGTGGGGTCGATTCTTCTGTTGTTGGTGTCTTGTTACACAAGGCGATCGGTGACCAATTGACATCGATCTTCGTTGACCATGGTTTGTTGCGTAAAGGTGAAGCAGAACAAGTTATGGAAAGCTTAGGTGGCAAGTTTGGCTTAAATATCATCAAAGTTGATGCTAAAGATCGCTTTATGGAAAAACTGTCTGGTGTTTCTGATCCAGAAAAGAAACGTAAGATCATCGGTAATGAATTTATCCGCGTCTTCGATGATGAAGCAACTAAACTCAAGGGTATCGATTTCTTGGCCCAAGGTACGCTTTATACTGATGTGATCGAATCTGGGACTGATACAGCTCAAACGATCAAATCGCACCATAATGTTGGTGGGTTGCCCGAAGATATGCAATTTGAATTGATCGAACCATTGAACACATTATTCAAGGATGAAGTCCGTGAATTAGGTGAAAAATTGGGCATGCCACACGAACTTGTTTGGCGTCAACCATTCCCAGGCCCAGGTCTTGGGATCCGTGTTATCGGCGAGATCACGGAAGAAAAATTACAGATCGTGCGTGATTCTGATCTCATTTTACGCGAAGAGATCGCAAAACACGGTCTAGATAAAGAGATCTGGCAATACTTCACTGTCTTACCAGGGATCCGTTCTGTCGGTGTGATGGGTGATGGTCGGACTTATGATTATACTGTTGGTATTCGTGCAGTGACTTCGATCGATGGAATGACAGCTGACTTTGCGAAGATCCCATGGGATGTTTTACAAGAGATCTCAGTGCGGATCGTAAATGAAGTAGCACACGTCAACCGCGTCGTCTATGATATCACTTCGAAGCCACCGGCAACGATCGAATGGGAATAAGTGATATATGTAACTTAGATGATATAGCCTAGATTTCCAGCTTTTTGAAGGACGAGAAACCACTAAAAAACATTTAGAATAACATAGTTGTTTGCCAAAAGTTTGCCAAAATTTTTGGTAATTAGCTTTGATTATAAAAAACGCTATCCAAAAGATAATCTTTTGAATAGCGTTTTTTTTATAGATGTTATTTATATCTAGTGAGTTCTTTTTCTTTTAGATGAAACAATACCCAAAACCGACGCTGACATCAGTGAAAGTAATCCTAAGATACTGTCAATGGAATTCTTTTCACCAGTTTGTGGCAGTTCAGTTGTTTTTATTGTTGAGGTGGATAGATCATGAGCCTTGAAACTGTGTTGATTTCCCATAGTAATATTACTTGTTGATGATTTAAATTCATTATTTAAAACTTCATCAACAATTTTATTTGCTGTTTCATGGTTTTCAATAACAGTTAATTGTTGTTTTAATGCTTCAACTTGTTTATTCTTTTCATCTAAATTAGATTTTACTGCTTCATAATGTTTTACAGCTTCATCATATTTTGCTTGAGCATCGGTTACTTTCTTTTGTGCTTCTTCATAGGCTGTTTGTGCTTTTTGAACGTTCTCAGATGCTTGTTCATATGACTCTAATTTATGATTTAATTCGATCAAATGATCACGAGCAGAAGCTAATTCCTGTTTTGCTTTTTCATGATCAGCTTTTGCTTGTTCTAAAATTGTTTTCTTTGTTGCTAAATCATTTGTAGCTTCACTCAACTTAGTCTTCAAGTTATTCAACACATCATTTTGTTTTTGCAATTCTACTTTGGCATTATCTAATGCTGTTTGTTTCTCATTCACAGCATTCTTTTTGTCATCTAAACTAGCTTTAGCATATTCAACAGCTAAGGTATCATTTGTTAGTTTATCTTGCTTTTCTTTTAATGTCTTAATTGCATTTTGTGTTGCTTGTTGTGCTTTTGCATAGTCTGCGTTTACTTGTTCTAACGTTTTAACAGCTGTATTATGCTTTGCTTGAGCATCATTTAACTGTTCAACCATCTTTTGATGTTCTGCTTGTACTTGAGCTAATGTTGCTTGTTTATCAGCTAAATTTTGTTTAGCTGTCTCTAACTGTGCTTTTGCTTCATCCAATTTAGCTTGCTTTTCTTGTGTGTCCGTATTTAAATTATCTACGGCTGCTTGTGCCTGCACTAATTTAGCTTGCGATGTCTTTAAGGCATCTTGTGCTTGTTGTAACGCAATAAAACTTCCATTTAATGCTTGTTCTTTTTGCGCTACTAGTTGTTGTGCTTCAGATAATTTTTGACTTGCTGTTTGAGCTTTATTTTGTGCATCTTGGAGTGCTTGACTTGCATTTTGGTGAGCAATTTGCGCTTTTGTTTGATCGTCTTTTGCTTGTGCTAATTGTGCTTTAGCTTCGGCAATTTGTTGTTCTTTGTTATCTTCTTTTGGTGTGTTTAAAATTCCACCTTGATCAACAAAGGCTTTATCTTCTGGAATGAATGATTCAAAATGAAGCGTTCCGTTTCCATCAATTGCAAAACCAAAATAAATTTCTTTTGCTCCTAAACTTTGCATTAAGTTTGTTGATAAATGATCGGCATGTCCCCAATTAGAACCTTCATCTCCGAATAACATTGCCATCATAACATCATAAATTCTAGCTTTTAATGCGTCTAGAGAAATCACTTTATTATAACTTGTTCCAATTGATTCTTCTTGGAAATTAGCTCCATGAACATAATCGGAACCTTTCTTTAACGCTTCTTGACTATGGTTAAAGCCTGCAGCTGTTGAGGCATCAGCAATCACCTTCGCATAATCAATTGTTTGTTGCGTTACTACATAATGCGTATCATATCCCAACTGGCTTGGAATTTGATTCAATAAATCTACGATCCATAAGTTCAATTCCTGTAATTGTTCAGCACTTAAATTTGTCGGATCAACCATGATTTGTTCGTCTTTCGGACTATGTTGAAATTGATTTAATAAATCTGTTTCATGTCTTGTTTCAATTAATTTATCATATTTTTCTTGATCGATCTTAATTTTGCCATTTTCATCACGCAAAGGAAATCCATTTTCATCATATTGAATAAAATCTTTATACGTATTATAATCAGATCCCATATTGATGGTGTTAACTACATTATCAGCCGTTAATTCATCTAATTTATTTTGAGCTTGATTTACTTGCTCATTTGCCTTATCTAAGTTTACTTGTGTATTAGATGCATTTGTTTCTTTATCTTTTAAATCGACTTGAGCTTGATCATTTTCTGTTTTAGATGATTCTAATTCGTTTTTAGCACTTTCATGTTCATCTTTTGCTATCTGATTAGCAAATTGTTTGTTAGTTACATTTTGTTGATTTTGATCAACTTCATTTTTAGCATTTTCAAGATCATTTTGAAGTTTATCAGCATTAGTTCCGTTTAAAATATCTTGTGCTTCATCAACTTTTTGTTGTGCTTGATCAACGTTTGTTTGTGCTTGATCGACACCTTGTTGTGCTTGATCAACTGTTTGCTGAGATTGATTTACATCTTGTTGTGCTTGATTCACATCTTGTTGTGTTTGGTCAACCGTATCTTGAGCCGGTTTGATAGCATCTTGTTTTGATGCTTCCTCTTGTTGCGCTTGATCAACATTTTGTTGGGCTTGATCGACATCATTTTTATCTTGTTCGATTGTTTGTTGACCATTATTGATCGTGTTTTGCGTATTATTTAAATCATTTTTAGCATTATCTAAATCGGTTTGGGCGTTATTAACAACATCTTGAGCATTATTAACACTATCTTGGGCATTGTTAACATCTGTTGTGATTTTATCAACAACACCTTGAGCTTGATCAACTGTAGGTTTTGTTTGTTCAATTGTTGTCTGTGTTTGCTGAACATCTTGGGTCTTATCGATTACGTCTTGTTTAGCCTCTTCAATATCTTGTTTTGTTTGTTCGATATTATCAGGTGTTGCTTCTTGTTGTGTTTTATTAGCCGTTTCAAGATCATTTTTAGCTTGTTCTTGTTCGTTGACTGCATTATCTAACTCACGTTTAGCGTCATTAAGAGTATTTTGAACCTGACTGATAGAATTTCGAACTTGCGTTTGTTCATTAGTAGCTTGGTTATAAGTTTTTTCCAAATTTTGAGTCTTTGAATCTGGTGTTTGACTAACTGTTTGAGTGATGTTTTCCCCAGATGTTTTATTAATTGTATCAGCTTGAGCCTGATTAGCCACTGCAAATAATGATAAAGCTGATGTTAGAGCAGTACTAGCTGTTAGCAATTCTTTTTTCATATATAAAGCCTCCCTAAAGTATAATAAAAAAGTGTTAAACACTTTTTTATTATACTACGTATATAATCCTATAGAAACAAAAAAAAAAAAATACAATAGAACTACTAATCTTTATGGATTACAAAACTAATAATCTTATTGGAACTTAAAAATATTATTTTACCACTATATCCTTTTATTTAGTTGATAGATAGGAGGAACTTCATGGAAAATAATATTTTGGGAAAAAATATAGCATTTGAACGCAAAAGACAAGGTATGACACAAGAACAGTTAGCAGAGTTTAGCGATCTAACCATTAATTATTTATCTAAAGTTGAACGTGGTGTAGCTAAAAAGATTAGTGCAGACAGTTTGTTTAAGATTGCTCGTGCATTAAATATTTCCATGGATTCATTATTTACGACAGATGGTTGTGAAGGAAAGGTTATAAAAAAAGGACCTTATCAACGTCAGTTAGATAAGTATTTTTCAGAGTTAGATTACGAAAAAACAGAAATTATTAGCAAGCATTTTTTAGAAATTTTACGAGTATCGTCTAAAGATTAATTATTAGGTAGATTATTAGATTTATGTAAATAAAAACTAAGCAGGAAGTTTTGTAACTTTCTCTACTTAGTTTGATTTTTATGCGTTGAATCCCAAATTTTCTAGGCGTAACAGCATTTCTTTAGAAAGTAAATATTTTATTTGATAAAATGAGTATATTTTTTGATGTAGTGCCTTTCTGAATGTTTGTATTTCTAACATTTTAGAACCTTCTTCTTTTTTTATTTGATTCAATTTTTTTAAAATATTGCGCTCTTTAATAAATATTTTGTCGATCACAGCATCAATTGTTGGTGGTTCTTGGTAAGATATCATTTTTTTATGTGCATCATCAATAATTTTAAAATTAAAAGGTATATTTTCTATATCCCCTAAATATTCTTTGTATTTTAGTAATGTTTGAAATTCCTCTTCAGTTAGGAGTGTATCTGTATCTTTACATAACATGGTAGCCATTGGATCTTCATTATTAACAACGGTAGTTATATAAAAATATCTAATGAACTCTTGTTTTCTGATAGCGATTTTAGTGGTTAGGAAATTACTAACCTCTAATTTTAATTTAAAAAATACATAATTGATAAAAGATAGAATACTCTTATCTTTTAAATCATCATAAATCTTTTTAAGTTCTGTTTTTGTAAAGATCTTAATTGCGTCATTTTCAGGGGCGTGCTGTAGTCTTTCAAGTTCATGTTTCAAAGCATAAAGGTATTGATTAGTCATAATAATTTGAGGACGTCCTTTTTTTATGAAAGTATCTCGGCTATTATTTTCTCCACTAGCTTCTAAATCCATATCTTCAACAATGCTTCTTAGTTCTTGCTTATCTCGATCAGTTAAAGCTTTATCTAATGTATGAGTGACAAAATCATCAGCACCGTCGATAAATTCATCTAATGTATGGAGAACAATGCTGTTTTGCGGTTCTATAACATCATTAGGATAGTTATTTTTAAGTGCTTCGAGTCGAAATTTAGGTTCTGGGTTAACAAGGCTTTCTTCAAATTTAGGAAAAATATTGTCTAACCTTTTTAACCTCTCATTTATAGCTTTTATTTTGGTTCTATCTCTCTTATCTGTGTTATCCAACTCTAACTTTAATGCATCTTTTTCTTCTTTTAATTGTAGATGTTTTGGAAGGTAATAGGGTATTTTCTTGTCGTTTATGTTTTCCAATTTAGTTGCTTCTAGATCATTAGCAATTATTTTCCTTATACGATCAGGGGTATACGATAAATATTCTGGACTAAACCAAGAATATATACGTGACAGTGCCTCTTCAAAAGTAATCCATTCATTTTTGTCTCTTATCTCCATGAGTTCCTCGGAAGATAGGAGATGTTTCTTTTTTTGGGACATAATTAGATCCTCCATGTTTTACTTATTTTTAATAAGGTTATTTTTTTATATATGTCACGAGAATTATTAAAATAATATACTCAATTAGAATGCTAACATAGTATTAGAAAATAATTAACCCTATTTGAAGGTAGGGAGGTGATATTAATGTAAAAAAATAACATATCGAAACACCAAGTAGAAATTATTGAAATTTTCAATTAAGGAGAAAAATAAAATGAAAATTAAAAAAAGAAAAAGTGGTTATTCAGCAGAGACAGCATACGACTATATAGACGTGAAAAAACCAGTATATAGTTTGAGTACGGAATTAGAAGAACAAAATGTTTTTAAAGACGGAAAGCCAACAGAAGAGATTGATTCTTACAAAGCATGGTTTATTCAAGAAGATCTACCACCATTTTACGTGAAATTTCCAAATAAGATCAAGCTACCAGAGTTTTTAGACGTTATTGAGTTTGATAATTTGGAAGCCTGTGAGATCCGATACAACGTGTATTTTAGAGCAGAAAATGTCCAAAGTGTAGGTAAATAATTATGTTGGAGATGTTTAAAGGATACTATGAACGTGATGTACCATATCACGTTATGACTGGTATAAATTCACTTTTTAAGTAAGAAAGGATATAACAATGTTAAATAAATTAGAATTAGAGCAATACCTGTTACAGAGTTTGAATATGGCTTTAGGATCGCTGATGCAAGGAGAAACAAGTTATACAAATAGTTTTGATTGTAAGGTGCTGGATGATGGTTTTCTATTTTTACCTAGATTACCTGCAGGCTATATCATTGATGATGATTTATATCAAAAAATTTTTCTGATCGCAAATGCTTCACTTTATCCTAGATATACGTTATTAAAGCAGAATACAGCATATTTCATACCAATAAACACAACAGATATTCATATTCAAAGAGGATTATTTTTCCCGTGGAAAGAAGGAATATCAAAAAGGTTGGTTATACCAGATCTTGATAGATATGTGTTAAATATAACTGAATCAAATATTCCAATTATGGAAAATTTATCAATTAACTATAATAAGGTGACTTCGATTGCGATTGCTGGAAACTCTGGTTCTGGAAAGTCATATGCTCTAACATATTTTTTAAGCGCTTTAAATAGGTTTTCGGAGTTGATCATTATTGATCCAAAATTTGATATGCCAAGTAGATGGGCGCGAGAAAATAATGTGCCTGTTGTTAGACCACAAAAGAATCGTTCTAAATCAGATTTTGTATCAGAAATAAATGAAAAATTAAGTTCGTCACTAAATATGATACAAACGAGACAAGAGCAACTTTACAATGATCCTAATAAAAAGTTTAAACATTTAACTATAGCCATAGATGAAGTACTTGCATTGTCAGAAGGGGTTAATAAATCGATTAAAGATTCGTTTTTTACTTTGTTATCTCAGATAGCTTTATTAGGACGTTCGACTAAGGTTCATCTTTTATTAGTAGGTCAACGATTTGATCACACATCTATTCCGACATCAGTCAGAGAACAAATGAATGTATTGATTCAGATTGGAAATATTAATAAAAAAACGACACAGTTTTTATTTCCAGATTTAGATCCAAAAGGAATAGTTATTCCTACGGGAAAAGGAACAGGTTTGATACAAATTATAGATAACGAACACCCATATCAAGTCTTACCTTTATTATGCCCAACGTATTATACAAAGAAAGGGGTCTTATAATCGTGAAGAAAACTGAGACAATGAAGATTATATTATTGGATAAATATTTGTTTGTAAGTATGTTATTTTTTTCAAGTGTTGAATTAGTATTAAAAAATGTGCATATAGAATCTCTCTATTCGATATTAAATGGAAAATTAGAATTATCAATAATAGTATTGAGGGGGCTTTCAGTGATCGGAGGTGTCGGATGTTTTTTGGTATTTTTTTTAGTAAATCTCTTTGAGTTAATACAACGTTTTAATGGCGATAAAGTAAGTAACTTTATCTATTCGATAAAGGAAACCTTTCTGCTACATCGTTTTTTGAAAAAAATAGATAATGGGAAACAGTTGATGAGCGATTCAAATTCAGTAGTTACTAGAGTATTCAATAAGGCAGTCAATAAAAGCTTGATTGATATAAGAGAAGATTCAATAACAGTGTATATTAAATTTCCCCGACAGTATCAGGCGCAAAAAATTTTGAGTGATGTTGAAGAACAGTTAAAAGAATATATTGCTAATATTGATTCAGATTACTACATTTCAGCGCCAATTAGAGAAAGAAGAGGTTTGTTTTTCTTTGGAAAACGTCGTTAAAATGAGTGCTCTGCGCTCACGAAGTGAGTAGCACAGAGCACTCAACGAATGGGGTTACTACGACCCCCATTCGTCCATAATCAGTAATCAAAAAAAGAGAGGAGAAACTAGAATGGTAAATGAACAAAGATCCAATAAGTGGACATTTTTGATGTACAAAGATAGTGCGCCAGAAAACTATATTGATATTTTAGACGATTTGCATGTGCCATATATCTTAAGTCCTTGGCACGATAAAGATCAAGATAAAAGAACGAAGAAATTAAAAAAATCGCATAAACACGGTGCATTTTATTTTGACACCCTCAAAAGCTATAGACAAGTTTCAAATTTGATTAGTGAAAGTTTGAATGGACCTGAACATGTAGAAGCGGTTATTTCACCAAAGGGAATGTACGATTATTTTGTGCATGCTGAAAACAAAGATAAGACATCTTATGATATTAAAGAGATTGAAACTGGTTGTGGCTTCGATTTGAACAAATTTTTAGTAGAGCAAAATACTCAGGAACTTATTAATACAGTAGTGGATATTATAGAAGAGAATGATTTCACTGAATTTACTGAAATAGTGGAATATGCTCGGAAAGAAGACTCAATATTACTAAATCTAATTTTTAGGCATACGTATTTTTTTTCGAAGTTTTTAGACTCCAGACGCTACAAGTACGGTGAAAAACATGAAGATGCTTAAAGCTGTTGTAATAAATAAAAATTATATATACGGAGGACAGATTGATGGAAAAGACAATGATCAGTTATGGAGACTTAGTTAGAATTGGTTTTCCTGCTAATCAGGCTAGAAAAATTATTCGATGTGCTAAAACTAAGCTTGTTTTGCAAGGATATAGTTTTTATAATGGAAGAAAGGTGGGACTTGTTCCAATACAAGTAGTAGAGGAAATTTTAGGACATATCATCACTGCAAAAATGGAAAGTGATGATATTAAATGAAGAAGACAAAATATCCGAATGTCTATCAAGACGATAAAGGAAATTTCTTTTATCAAATTTTTTTAGGTCGTGATATATCAGGAAAGCAGAAGTTCAAGAAGGGGCGTAAAGATGAAAAAGGACGACCTTTTACTTCTGCAAGGTTAGCCTACATCGAAGCTATCCGCCTAAAAAATGAATATTTAGAAGAAAACGGCTCAGTAGTATATCGTATGACATACAGATCATTTATGACTAATAAATTTATTCCTAAATACAGTGGAGATGTTGAAGAAAGTACATTTTCGACTCACAAAAAAGCGTTTGAATATGCAATCAGTAAATTAGGGGATAAATTATTAGAGGATATAACGGTTATGGATTGCGAAGAATACCGAACGTGGCTATTGACTGAAAGTGGCTTTTCAAAAAGTTATTGTAGTATGGTATATATTGCATTTAGACAGTCTTTAGATTATGCAGTAACGTTAGGGATACTCAAAAACAATGTATCCATGCAAACTAAGTCCATTTCGAAAGGTAAATCAGTTGTTAAATATTGGAATAAAGATCAATTTGAAGCAGTCCTTTCGAAAATTTATGTCAACGATTATTACGAACACTTTTGTTTCATTTTGATATGGTTATATTTCATGACGGGCGTTCGAGTTAGCGAAGGATTAGCATTAAGATGGGCTGATATAGATTTAAAAAACTCAAGAATGAGAGTTCATCATACGTTGGATTTTAAGAATAAGAGCAACTATACTATAAAGCCCTATACAAAAACGTCAAGTGGAAAAAGAATGATTTCTTTAGATAATGATACAGTTGATTATTTAAGGGAGTGGCAAAGGATTCAGTTAAATCATGGGGTTAAAAACTTTGTTATGTCATATGATGATACGCCTATGGTTCGTTCGACTATTAGTAGGATCATCAAAAAATATGCCAAATTAGCCGAAGTTCCTCAAATTGAAGCAAAAGGGCTTAGACATAGTCATGTTAGCTACTTGATCAATGAATTTAATGCTGATGTTTTAACTGTTTCACGTCGCTTAGGTCATTCTAGCCCTGATATTACTTTGAAACATTACTCTCATTTATGGAGAAGAAATGATGATATGTTGGCAGAAATGATGACTGGTAATATAAAATTTAAATTTTCAGAAGAAAAGAAAATTAATTTTAACGGAAATCAGTTTATTATGAATGATTGTTTGCCAAATGTTTGCCAAAATCAGTAAAAGTCAGCGAAAATACTGTAATGATAAAATTGAGAATGATTTGATCTTATTGAATGGGAATAACATTCTGTTAGTCTTATTTCATGATCAATTATCGATAAATCAAAGCTGGATATATAGGTTCTTTGGATCCTATATATCCAGCTTTTTTATCTTAACTATGTTATCCAAATATTTTGTATCCAACGGTTTGATCAGATTTTAGATAGTGAAAAAGGATATTCTACCAGGAGAGCTACTCGAATACTCGCTGATCACCTCTTATCAAACTAAAATGGATCGGTTCACTTATTTGTAATAGAAACCAAAATTTTCCCAATGTTGGAACATTGTTCATTTGAAAAAAAGAAGAGAAGATCGAAAAAATGAATTTAGTAATGAGTTTTGCTTTCATTTTGTAATGACTAGTTCTGTTTTTTGTGGTTATATTGTTATAATTTTTTATTTATTGCAAAATATATAAATATATAAAAATATAGCTTTTATTGTTGTGGTTATTGGTTTTTTCTATAATATAAAAGTTTTTGTTTTAAATAACGTTCAAGTTATATACGAAAAAAACTATGTATTACTAATTTTTTAGTTATACATTTTGATTGAATTTTTTATGTAGATTGCTATATAATTTAAGCGTAGAAGGCAGTTGCTAATGTTCAGGGTAAAGGAGGATATCAACATGAATAGTAATTATTTTAAGCGCTGCACTATGTCAGATAAAAATTATCATTTTTCTATACGTAAATTAAATGTGGGGGTAGTTTCAGTTGCTATTTCGGCATTTATGTTTTTAGGCTGCAGTGTAGCGTTGGCTGATAGTACTTTGAATACTGAAACACCAACTACAGTCCAAGTTACGCCTACTGTAAATAACGATGAAGGTGATCTAGTATCAGAAGAAAATACAGAGTCAGAGCCCGCAACTGAAATAACTACAAGCAATAGTTCTAGTGAAGAACAGACAAACACTGAAGAACAAAGTGAAGTTGCTATCGATAATACAAATGATGTAGCTATACAAGGAAATGATAGCGCTTTATCAAATGGTGAAGCAACACCTTTTACTACTGATTCGACTACTGAAGCAACAGACAGAACTTTAAATGAAAATGTATCAACTGATATTAACGCAAGTGAGTTATCAACAAATACTCAACAACAGGGAAATGAAGTTACTGCTACTGAAGAAGAAAAAACAACTTCTTTACGATCCAAAGAACTAGCAACAGATGCAAGCGAAGCAACACCTGTAGCTTTAGCCGATAGTGCGGAGACACAGGATGGTTATACTTTAACGGTTCCAGAATCACCAATAAGTGATCCAGTCGAAGGTCGCTATACATTCCAAGTGATCCAAGATAGTGAAGGATACCAATATGTTTTTTCGATAGATAAAGATAAGACAAGCCAAGAGTATCTAACAGGAAATAAAACAGCGCGTTATGTTTATGTAACACGTATGAAAGATGGTACAGTAGAATCTACAAAAATGATCGATCGTGAAGCTCAACCAGGAACGGTGGCAGAGTATGGCAATACTGAGATCAATTTATTATCGGGTTCTAAAACCATACAGATCGCTACAAAAAATATCACGGGTTATTACACGGAATTATATAACGCACTTTCAACGTCTGGTACAGGGAAGGTTCAATCAATAAATATCTCCAGTATTCGTTTAGCTGATCAAGTTACAAAATATGTTAATGAATTAACAGGTGAAGTTATTCATGAAGAATATATTCAATCAGGTTGGACTGGGTATGAATATACCACAAAACCGATCGAGATCGAGAATTATAAATATATTCATGCAACAACAAATGTAAATGGTATAGTTAGTACAGCAGTTCCACGTAATAAAGGAGATATTGTGTATCTGACTGCACAAACGCGAGTCACTGATACTGACAAAGAAACTCCGGTAACTATTTATCGAAAACTTGAATTTATTGATGATAACCAAACCGCAAAAGTTACGATCTATATGTCTCCGAAAGCAAATGAAGGTGAAGAGACAGATGCTAAGAAGTTTTTTGAGAACATGGATCAGTATAATATCTATAATAATAAGATCTACACCTCAGCAACTGACATGTCACGAACAACTAATTCCGGTGTGAAGTTTAGTGATGTTGCTTCCAACGATAGAGATGGCTATTACCTTGCTAGACCGTATGCGGATACTCCTGAAGGAAAGACGCCGATACAGGTATTCTTATCAACCTCGTCACTTGTCACTCAAAATGTCGATCAAACAGTACGTTTTACTTTACCTTATGCTGATACCGGTATTTTACTTGGTGATGGTGTTAATAATCGGCTTCAAAGTCCAAATCGTAAGGTGAATTTTTCAACCGTTGTTTACTACTATATGCCACAAGGTGAAGTAGTCGTTAACTATGTTGATACAGATGGAAATGTTATCAAAGATCCGGTAACAGATACTGAGCTCACTGTGATCCAAGTCGATGGAAAACCTGTTGAATATAATACTATTGATAAGCGAGAGAATACGATCAAGACCCCTGATGGAAAAACGTATCGGTATAAGGAGATAAAAAGTGGTAGTGCTCCTGAGACTGGAGAATTGCAACAAGGGAAACAAGAAGTGACCTATGTCTATGAAGAGGTAAAAGGAGACGTTGTTGTACTTTATAGGACCGAAGATGGGAAAGAACTTACAGGGGTCGGCAGCGATTACGAGGGGCAACCTGATAAGACTATGACGATCGGAAATGTTTCTGATACAGAAACAGTAGAGAAAAAAGCCTGGAATGGTGCAGTGATCGATACTCCAACCGGTTCGACAGGTGTAGATTATACGACAACAGATAACCGACCGGAAACGATCACAACAGAAGATGGGCTAGTGTATAAGCGAATAGCTGGTAAAGTAGGTGGTAGTGAGACTGGAAAAGTTGTTGAAGGAACTATGCGGATCGTTTACTATTATGAGGCTCAAAAAGGTGGTGCAGTAAATGCACGTTATGTCATTGAAGGAACAGAAGAAGAGCTTCAAGCAGCAGAGGTCGTTAAACCTGAAGGAACTCAGGTCGGAACTGAATATATGGCAAGTAAACCTTCAACGATCATAAAAGATGGAAGAACTTATATTTTGTCGCCTACCACACCGATCCGTACTGCTCCTGGTGATGCGCCTGAAACAGGACGAGTAACAGAACAGCCACAAACGATCGTATATCAGTATGTTTTAGTTGTTCCTAAAGGTAATGTGACTATCCATTATGAAGACGAAGCAGGAAATGTCATCAAAGATCCTGTAAAGGATGAAGAAAATGTAGATGTAGGAACACCTTATGACACAACAGATGAAGGCGATAAACCAAATCGAATCACTACCTCAGATGGAAAAACCTACGAACTTGTGCCAGATAAGACTAAAGGTGAAGAGCACGGTACGGTAGTGGAAGGAAATACAGATGTGACATATGTTTATCGTGAGGTCAAGGGTGACGTAGTGGTAACATATGTTGATACAGATGGAAATATTATCAAAGATCAAGTTATTGATACCCCATCTAGCTCTACTGGAACAACATATGATACGAGTGAACATGCTCAAAAGAGTATCATAGGAGCAAACGGTAAACGTTATTTATTGGTCAAGGCAGGAAATTATCCTATTGGAACAGTTGACGAAGCTGGACACTTGGTAACTTCAGATGCAACAACAGGCGAAGTGAGTGAGGGAACAAAAACTGTTACCTATGTTTATCAAGAATTGGGGAGCTATATCCCATATATCCCACAAAATCCAGGAGATCCGTACGATCCAACGAACCCAGGGACAGATGAACCAGAAGTGCCGTATGACGAAACACCAGAAGAACCAGGAGATAACCCACCATTACCGTATATCCCAGGATATACGCCAAAAGATCCAAATGGAGATCCACTAAAACCAGTGGATCCAGATGATCCAACAAAAGGTTATATCCCACCACCGATCACCGATCCAAATGATCCAGGAAAAGATACACCAGTGCCATATGAAAAAGACCCAGATACACCACCAGAAGTAAAACAAGGTGATGTCATCGTCAAGTATGTGAATGAAAAAGGCGAAACGATCGCCCAAGATGTGACAGATACACCACTGAGCGATGAAGGCACGGAATATGACACGACAGATAATAAGCCAAGGATCATCAACGGTACCGACGGTAAACGCTATATCTTCACGAAGATCCAAGATGGTGATAGTGAAACAGGTAAGGTAAAAGAAGGCACGACGACAGTCACCTATATCTACAAGGAATTGGGGAGCTATATCCCATATATCCCACAAAATCCAGGAGATCCGTACGATC
>CAJUNC010000010.1:0-5985 GCA_910587695.1 uncultured Lactobacillus sp. | reverse complement strand
TAAAACCAGTGGATCCAGATGATCCAACAAAAGGTTATATCCCACCACCGATCACTGATCCAAATGATCCAGGGAAAGATACACCAGTACCATACGAAAAAGATCCAGAACCAACAGAAAGTAAAAGTATGCCACCTAAAGAAAAAGAGCCAAATAATGACCAAGGTATTACAAGAAATGAGACAAACCAAGATATCACAAATGAAATGGTTTCCCCACAAAAGGTCATTACTAAAAAAGATGAGCAACCACCTACGAGAAAAACTGATAGGAGTGAGATGCAAATTTTACCACAAACTGGCGAAAAAGAGAATATCTTGGGTAGTCTAGGGATCTTATCACTGACTCTAGGAACTTTGGGATTGTTTATGTATCGCAAGAAAGAAGATAAGTAGTATAAGTTTATGGAGAGTTTCATGGAGATAGCGTGAGTTATTTCCATGAAACTCTTTTCGTTGTAAAAGTAAGACGAGATCAAGATAAGGTCCATAGTATCAGGCTACAGACCTTATCTTGATTTATGTAAAATATTAGGTTGATCTTGATGTCATTCTAGTTCAATATTTTGGATCTCTTCTACTTTAGTGAGATAAGTAAAAACATGCTCAGAACTAATACTTGCTTTTAATTCGCCATAAAGCTGGCATGTGATTTTTCCATTACCATAATCATAAATAGCGTATTTAAGTGGAGATTTAAAATATTTTTGATCTAGGTGCTCAATAATGGAGTGCAGGGTATCGATATTACCAGTTAATTGAATAAAACAAGAAAAGTCTTTACCTTGTCTAAGTGCAAATTGATCCATATATTTTCCGATAACTTCTGTTAGGAGCACACAGAAAGTACCAATAACACCAATGCTATACAAACCACTGCCATATGCAAGACCGATCGCACCTGTTACCCAGATCCCAGCTGCCGTTGATAACCCATCGATTATTTCATCATGACGGTTGATGATCGTTCCAGCACCTAAAAAACCGATCCCACTCACAACTTGAGCTGCGATCCGTGATGGATCAACAGCCCAATTACTATGTGTGATCTTTATTAGATCAAAAAAGCCATATTTTGAAATGATCATTACCATTGCCGCTCCAACAGCTATTAAGGCGTGAGTGCGGATACCGGCATTTTTAGCCTTACTTTTTCGTTCAAATCCGATGATCCCGCCACATAATGCAGCTAAAAGCATGCGAAAACACCAATCTATTCTGAGCAAAACAACCCCTCCTCATAAAATTCATAGTTCCAGCTGTAATATACCACTTTTAAGTGTTTAAAGCCAAAATTATCTAATATAGATGATGTGCATGGAAAGGCAAGCCACTGATGTAAACTGTCAGTGGCTTGCCTTTGATCGTCATAGTTATTTAAGGTGGTCATTTTTTATAGTAAGTAATTTTTGTTTAGCAGTACTCAAATCAAGTGTGCTGAGATAAGGGATCGCTTGCTCAAGCTGTTTTGGTGAAAAATCCCACCATTTTAGATCTTTTAAAAATGCGATGGTAGTTTCATCAAAACGATAACGGATCAATTTAGCAGGATTTCCTCCGACAATAGCATAGGCGGGAACATCTTTGGTGACGACAGCTTGTGCTCCGATGATCGCACCGTCACCGATCTTTACTCCCGGCATGATCGTAGCTTTTCTCCCGATCCAAACGTCATTTCCGATCACAGTATCTCCCTTGTCAGGCATATCTTTTTTAGTCATCCCTTGCTTTTGCAACCAATCTGTTGAATATTCACCAAAGATATAGGTCGAAAAACTTGATATGGGATGATTGGCAGCCCCCATGATAAATTCAACCCCATTAGCGATCGATGTAAATTTTCCAATTATTAGCTCACCGTGACCTGGAAAATTATAGAGAACGTTATCGCGTTCGAATATAACATCTTTTTGTCCATCAGTGCCATAATACGTATATTCACCTACTTTGATATTACTAGCAGTAACGTGATCTTTGAGCAGTAACATTTTATCATTATGACTTTTTGGCATAGCCGAGCCCCCTTTTTTGATTTATTAATATGGTATACGATATATATTGAGTGTCAATAGGTAAAACACTAAATATTAATTATTTATATCATAGCTAATTATTGTATAAAATAATAATTATGGTACGATGCAACAAATAAGTAACTTGAAAAGTTGTTTTGTTCTGTAAAAAGGACTATAACAAAACTGAGCAGGATCGTACAGGGGAAGCATATATTTTAAAGATAGGTGAAGAAATATGCTTTCAAAAAATAATACAAATCTATATACCGAGAAGTTAGCACCCAAACGTCAAAAATTTGCGATCAGAAAATTTACAATAGGTGTTGCCTCGGTTTTAGTTGGAACGACTTTCGCGTTGTATGGGGGTTCAAGCCAAGTTTTAGCTGATCAAAATAATGCTTCAACGGCACAACAAGTTACAAGTGATGATCAAGTACAAAAGTCAGCAGATACTCCAGCTACTATTCCAGAAACTGAAAAGGTCCAGAACAGTGTTGCAGATCAAGCACCGCAGATCAATTTAGCAACACCTGACAGCAATGAGACACCAAAAGACTACTCAGGTCCTGATAATAGTGTGACTCCACGACCTCATCCAGAGAGTACTGACAGCAATGTAACACCACAAGCTAGCTCTGATACTACCGATAACGATACGTCCTCACAAACACCTGATCTACAAGTGGAAACACCAAGTCAAACGGCTAGCCATGTTTCGGATATGTTACAGTTTCAGACTGCTTTGAATGATAAGAATGTATCTGAGATCGTTTTGGATAAGGATGTTGTCAATAATACAGATGACTATGTCAGTGTGGATAAAGCTGGTTCAGCTCGAAAGGTTACCGTGTGGGGATCTAAAGTAGATGATGATAAAACAACGAGCTTAAATTTAGGTGATTATTCGCTTTATTTTTACAATAAAACTGCAACAGGCGAGCATAAATGGGATCTTACCTTTAAAAATGTCAATGTTTCGACTAACAATCCAAGAGGTTACGGGGTAGTTAGTTTCCAAAATAATGGGTCTGGTGCTAAAGTGGCATTTGATAATGTTTTAGCCAGTGGTAATGGAGTTTTGGTCTATGCTCCTAATGCAGATGTTTCTTTACGCGATACCGTTGCGACCCCGACTTATGTTGAAAATTCCCCGAGCGCAAATGTTACTGCAAATACAGTTGGACT
Organism: uncultured Lactobacillus sp.; assembly: GCA_910587695.1. Classification (GTDB taxonomy): domain Bacteria; phylum Bacillota; class Bacilli; order Lactobacillales; family Lactobacillaceae; genus Ligilactobacillus. The sequence goes on along the minus strand of CAJUNC010000010.1, from coordinate 2,786 downwards.
CAGTGGAAAAGTTGTTCTAACATCAGGAGTTGATGATACAAGTACAGCACAAAATATTTACGCTGATGGAAAAGTGACCGTAAATAGTGGGGCAGATGTTGTCTTGACTACAAATAACTCTAAAAGTAATCGGTTGCAAAATCTTACAGCAGGATCGTTAGATGTAAAAAAAGGTGCTAAGTTATCAGTTAAAGCTAATACAACAGCCTCTAATGTAAGAGTTCCAAGTGGTAGTTCGAGTAGCCTAGTAGAGAATTCTGGTGCAGTCTATGTAACTGATGGTGACGTTAAAGTCGATGGTGAACTGACGGTCGATGCTACTACTAAAGATAAAAATTCGACCAGTGTCGTGGCTGCAGTGGTGTTGGGTGCATCTGCTAATACCCAAAATGACCTTGTAGTTGGCTCGACTGGAGAACTAGTCGTCAATGCGACAGGATCTCCTAATACACGAGGCGTTTATTTTATAAGTAATAATCATGCTTTTGGAATGCAAAAGGGTGCCAAGGCAACTTTTAAGATGGGGCATGGTGTTTCGAATGCAGTCTTTAATCCAGATAATCTAGTTTTAAATGAGGGTTCTAAGTTAGTTGTTGAAACCTACCAGGATAATAATGGAGTGACTAATCCAGGTCTTGATGCTAATGATGCAGGTGCTCATTCAGGTGTGATCACTTTAGATCTCAACAGCAGTAATAGACCTAATAATTCTGAGGTCACAGTAGGTAATGTGCATGGTGCGTTAGTAGTCAAAAAGGATGCTTTGTTAAAGGTCGTTCGCAAAGTAGATGATGCAACTAAGCAAGCTGCTACGCCATTACTTTCTTTTGGTGGCACCGGTAGTAATAATGGTACAAATTCGTTAGATGTCGATCATGGCTCAGTTGTCTTGGAAGATGCTTTGCAAAAAGATAGTTTGACACATTCTAATTTAGGTTACTATTCTTACTTAGGGATAACTGATAGCGAACATTCACCGGTCTACCCTTTGGGAATGGTCTCGATGTGGGGGATTGGATCAATTGATCGCGTCAATGTAGTAGCACCAAAACTTTTCAAGATGGAGCGCACAGGTAAACAAAAGGGGATGCTTTTCCGATTAGAAGCTATCGATAATAAAATAACTGTGACAGCCGATACCGATAAAAGTGTACCAGTAAAATATGGAACACTTGGGAATGTCAGATACAATAACAAAACCGTCTCACAAGCTAAAAATTATCAGTGGGATGTAGAGAAATTAAAATCTGTCAATCGATTAGGCGATTATTCGATGAATTATCGCAATGGTAATACTTCCGGGACACCATTTGGTCTTTCACCTGTATCTAGCGTTAGTTTCAACCAAGAAACACCACAGGAAGCTAAAGATGATTTCAATAATTACTTTAATTGGTGGAGTGCGACAGATCTAGAGATGGGAAGCGATCTGAAAGTATATTCGCCATTCTATCGGCCCTTAGTAGTGATGAAAAATGAGAATCAAAGTGAAGTTGTATCATATCGAAATAATGATCTGCCAAGTAGTGCAACATATAAACTATTTGATAAAAATAACGATCTTTCTTGGGTGAAAGTTGATACTACAGGCAAAGTAACTGTATCCCCAACTGATGCTACAAGTTTAGGGCTACATAATGTTTCAGTTGAGGCAAGTTTTGATAATGGTCAAAAAGTGGTTGCTTATGTTCCAGTAATGGTGCTAGATAGTGATCAAAGAGTAGTTTTCAACGGTGAAAATATGTTAGTTGGTAAGACTGAACCTGTTTTTACTCATAAAACCAGCGATAAGAATTTAGTTTTAGATCCAGTTCAGGCGGTAAATAGTCTGACAGCTTACACTAGAGATGATAAAACAGGGAAATATCTCCAAGTCGCTAAGTATACTCCAAATAGTGAGGGAACCTTTACTGAGAAAACAACAGGTAAAGCATTAAATGGAGTAAAGGTAACTTGGGTAGAGGTACCGACAACAGTAGTACCTAAAGATAGTTCTGATACTGAAACATCCTCAGTTTCAGCTGCAGTAAATGTAGTAGATCAAGAAGTAGACTTTCCAAAATTGGGTAAGTTTCCGGATCTAGGCAATTTACCGGTAGTGGTCACAATGTATGGTGCAAGTGCTAAACCAGATGTTAGTGCTACAAGTGATCTGCCTCAGACTTTACCGCAAGCACAAAGCGTAGTTTCTATGCCTGAACTAACAGAAAAACACCATGCTGCAGTAGCTGATGTCAGTTGGAAAACTAGACCAGATCTAACACGACCTGAGCGTCAGGTATCAGGAGTTGTTAATGTTGATTTTGTTGATGGCACAAAGTTAGAGGTGCCAGTATCCGTTGAAGTTAAACCTAACATGGCAGAACTCAATGATCCAGTAGGGCAAGATGTATATACTACTTTAGATAAAGAGCCAATAGCTGAGAAAGGGGTAGCTAATACGGCTTCTATGCCAACTGGGACCCAGTATAGTTGGAAAACACCAGTAAATATTTATACTTTAGGTGAAAAACCAGGTAAAGTAGTAGTCACATATCCTGATGGAACAAAAGATGAAGTGTTGGTTCGAGTTCTTGTGAGCGATCCGAATGCCGATAAAAATAAAGTTCCAGAAGATACTTTGGATGTAGATAAATATGTTCCGCAAGGTCAAGAAGTGACAACAGTTCAAGACCAAGTGCCACAAGCAGAAAGTGGTGTATCCAATAAGTCAGAATTGCCAAAAGAAACCAAGTACGCTTGGAAGACGCCATTGAATGTATCTACCCCAGGAGAAACACAAGGCA
>CAJUNC010000009.1 GCA_910587695.1 uncultured Lactobacillus sp. | reverse complement strand
AAACCGCATAAACTATTTTTCTATTTAAACTGTATACTTGACGGACCCCAGTGCCTCGGAATTTGAAGATGCCTTTTTACTTATTTTACAGTCAGTTTAAAAATTATAGGACTAAGTTTTTGATCAGCTTTATCGCATATTTTGTTTACAGCATGATCCCGACGGTGTAGTGGATGATCATGGTGATGATCCCCACGATCAGATTGCGTAAGATAGCGGTCTTGACCATGCCATTGCCTAATTTAGCACTTAAATAACCAGTCAGTGCGACCGAGACACAGACTGCAAAGATCGTGGCCGGCCATTGGTATTGGACTGGACTTAAAGTCATTGCTGCTAACGGGAAGATCCCACCGATCGAAGCCGAGACTAAAGACGAGAGCGCTGCATTCCACGGATCCATATATTGCCCGAGATCTAAGTTGTATTTGATGCTGATGATGGTCTCAAGGGGCTTTTTTGACATCAGATCTTGTGCGATCAAAGTGGCAGTTTGTTCACTTACACCGCGTTCGATGTAAAACATTTTGACAGTTGCTAGTTCACTTGAAAAATCAGTCTTTAATAATTGCTTTTCTTTAGCGACAGCCGCTTTTTCGGCATCTTTTTGAGTGCTGACCGAAGCGTACTCGCCGGCTGCCATCGAAAAAGCACAGGCAAGTAGATCGGAAAGTCCGGCGATAAAGATCGTGAATTGATCAGTTGTTGCCACCGCTACACTGAATAATACGCCGACCACGGTCAAGATCCCATCATTTGAGCCTAAGACCCCAGCACGTAGAGTATTGAGCCGTTCACTCATTGAACTTGTCTTTTTCATTTGCATTTACCCCCCAATAATTTTCCCGATCAAATATGTAACTGCCATCGTTAGTGTCCCCGAGATGACGTTACGGATGATACCTTGTTTTTTATCGGCTTTGCTTAAAATAGCTGCACCCCAGCCAGTCAAAGCTAAAGCGATCAAAACAGCGATAAATGTTGCTACGATCTTGATCTTTTCGGGAAACAGCGTGATCGCAAGCATTGGCAATAATGAACCGGTTGGAAATGAGACCATTGAAGCGATCGCTGCGGCATAAGGATCGATGATCTCATTGATATTTAAGCCATAGCGTTCGCGAACTGTAGTCACGAGAGGATCTTTTTGCATCATTTCTTCTGTTGCTTTTTGCGCTAGATCGGGTCTGATCCCTTGAGCTAAATATTTTTGTTTGACCATTTCAAATTCATGCTCATAGTTTAGTTTTAAGCGTGATTTTTCCTCTGCGACGGCTTGTTTCTCGGAGTCTTTTTGCGTACTGACTGAAACATATTCGCCCATCGCCATCGAAACGGTCCCAGCTAGCATACCTGCGATCCCTGAAATAAAGATCCCATAGTTGCTGGCAGAAGCCCCAGCGACCCCGACAACGATCCCGGCGACTGAAATGATCCCATCATTTGCACCCATGACACTCGCGCGTAAAATGTTGACACGCTGAGCTAAAGTTAACTTACTAGTCACAATTCATAACCTCTTTTTTTAGAATGATTCTAAATTATATTTTACCGCAGAATTTAAATTTGTAAACAAAAAAATTAAGGTACCCGAAAATATTTTATCTATATACCTATAATTATAGATCTAATGCTAATCTTTGTCTTAAGTTAACAATTTTGAGATAATTAAAAGAGATATCAGCAGGCAAAGGGGGCAGTGAAAATGAACAAGATAAGTAAGTTGATAGTAAGTCTTTTAGTTGGTCTGGGCTTATTCTTTACTGCGAGTAGTACAGCTTTAGCAGATGGTGATTATCAAATAACTGATTATGATGCAACGGCAAATGTACGTGAAGATGGCAAGATCGATCTTACCCAACGGATAACCTATGAGTTTGATGGTGATTTTAATGGGGTATATTACGACCAAAATCTGACCAAAGTTACTGATGTCAGTGACTTTGGGGTCTCGATCACCCAAAATGGTCAAACGACTCAGTTGGCTGAGAGTTCAACAGGGGAGAACAACACATTTACGCAAACAAAAACTGCGGATAATTTAAAGCTCAAAGTCTATCATAAGGTCAGTGATGATAAGATGACGGTGAATTATCACTATGTTTTGAGTGGTTTGATCACGAACTATCAAGATACGGCTGAGTTGAATTGGAAGATCCTCGGTGCGGGATGGGATGTGCGCTTGCATAATGTTAAGGTGACGCTACAATTGCCTAAAGCTCCGATCGATGACTTACAGGCTTGGACACATGGGCCTTTGACCGGCTATACCGATGTTGATCGTAAGCAAGGTAAAGTGATACTGACACTGGATGAACTTGATACCGATGAGATGTTGGAGACACATATGCTTTTCCCGACCTCAGTTACACCTAATAATTCTCAAGTATCTAATGAAAAAGCAAAAGAAAAGATCCAACGAGCCGAGGCTAAGTTGGCTAATGAAGCCAATCAAAAGCGTCAAGCTGAGGAAAAAAAGGCACAAGTCATCAAGCATATTTTCAGCGGGATCGCATTGGCTCTTTCTCTAGGTTTTATCGCGATCTTGGTGATAAACCCAGGAAATAAAAAGACTAAATTACCGTCACTCAAGCATAGCTATGAGATCCCTAAATATGCACCTGAAGTAGCTTTTGTTGTATTAAACCAAACGCTACCGAATAATCAAGCATTTAGTGCACATTTATTGGATCTTGCAGGTCAGGAGAAGTTAGAGATCGTGGAAGCTTCAGGCAAAAAAAACTATGTGATCAAGTTGAAAGATAAGACACTTTTGGAAGATGGATTGTTGCGTTTTCTCTTTAAAAATGTCGGCAATGGGACCGAATTTGATCTAAAGACCCTTAAGCAGGTAAAAAACAAGCGCAGTAGAGCTAAGGCACTTAGTCAAAAATTTGAGCAATGGGCTAAGCGGGTAAAACGGCAAGCCGACGCCTATAACTATATCGATAAAAAGACCCGTGCTTGGTGTGTTACCGTTATGCTAGGTACTTTTGTCAACTTAGGGGTCTTATTATTGTTGGGGATCATCTTTAGTGGAATGATCAGATGGATCTGTTTAGGTTTAGGGATCGTGATCATTTTATTGAGTACTAAGTATTTGCTGACACACTCGAGCTATACGCCAACAGGAGAAAGAGAGATCTATGAATTACGGTGTTTCAAAGCGATGTTAAAAGATGTTGGACGTTTTGATCTACGCGAAGTAGGAGACATTGTTTTATGGGAGCAGATCATGCCGTATGCGGTTGCATTTGGGCTAGCAAAGAAGGTCATCAAGGCCTTGAAAGCCGAGTTTAGTGTAGCCGAATTAGAGACTGGTTTTGGAATCTACTATGGCTTGTATTTTGCAGGTGATTGGAATGACAGTTTTACCTCAAGTTTTGAGCAAAGCATTGCGGCAGCCAATGTTGACTCATCGGCTAGTGGTAGTTCCGGTGGTTTCTCTGGTGGCAGTTCTGGTGGCGGTGGCGGCGGAACTGGCGGTGCATTCTAGGCACTAGTACAGTGTTGAACGTTTCAAGCAAAATCAAAGCAGTGCTAAGAAATCTTAAGGTTTTCTTAGCACTGCTTTATTATTAATTTAAGTAAAAAAACGGATAATGATGGTCAGGAATTATTGTAGCAGTTGTTCTTTGCTTAGTCAGAAAGAAAGCGTTATACTGATTAAGTAAAGTCATATTTTTAAAAGAGTATACTTTATGGAGGGGCTTATGGAACAAACATTGTATTTAATGCGCCATGGTGAAACATTATTCAACCAATTGGGTAAGATCGAAGGTTGGAGTGATTCACCACTTACCAAAAACGGTATCAAACAAGCTAAGGAAGCAAGGCAATATTTTAAAGAAGTTGATCTTTCGGCTGCTTATTGTTCAGCTTCTGAGCGCTGTTGCGATACTTTGCGTCAAGTTACATCATTACCATATATGCGTCTAAAGGGATTGAAGGAACAAAATTTTGGTCTACTTGAAGGTGAGCATAATTACCTGCAACATTTGCGCCCTTATGGTGATTTTTTTGTTAAGTACGGTGGCGAAAGTGATTTTGAAGTTCAAGAGCGGATCGTTACGACTTGTACTGAATTGATGCACCGTTCCAATGGACATACAGTCTTAGCAGTCACACATGCCAATGCGTGTTTACAATTTATCAAACGTTGGGATGACCAGCTCGAGCTCTCCAGTATCCAAAATGGTGCGATCTTTAAATATGGCTTCGATAAAGAAAATGATACGTTTGAACTGTTAGAACAGGTAAAGTTAACAGTTTAGACAAGAAAGGGTGAGCTGATTGGCTTTTAAGAAAGATTTTTTGTGGGGTGGCGCAACGGCTGCCAACCAATATGAAGGTGGCTTTGCTGAAGATGGTAAAGGTCTAAATGCAGTCGATGTTTTAACGAATGGCTCAGCGACTGAACCGCGTAAAGTTACGTGGGTACGATCTGATGGTACGACGGGAGCAACTCCACTTGAATGGGGAAGTGCTTTTGAACTGCCAGCTGGCGCAAAACCGGCGTTAGTCGATGGGTATTACTATCCAAGTCATACGGCGACAGATTTTTATCATCACTATGAAGAAGACCTTAAATTGATGGCGGAGATGGGATTTAAGTGTTATCGACTCTCACTCAATTGGTCACGGATCTTTCCAAATGGCGATGAAAAAACGCCAAATGAAGCTGGGCTAGCCTTTTATGATAAGATCTTTGACCTATGCAAACAATATGGGATGGAACCACTGGTAACTCTTTCGCACTACGAGACTCCCCTTGGACTGATCAATGATTATGGCGGTTGGAAAAACCGCAAGTTGATCAAATTCTTTGAAAATTATGTGCGGACCGTCTTTACACGCTACAAAGGCAAAGTGAAGTATTGGTTGACTTTTAATGAGATAAATGCAGTTGATCTAGCACCATATATGGGAGCAGGATTGTTGGATTCGAGTTTGCAAAGTCGGGCTCAAGCTGCACATGATCAATTTGTCGCTAGTGCTTTGGCAGTCAAGCTAGCCCATGAGATCGATAAAAATATGCAGGTCGGTATGATGTTAGCATATCAGCCTGTATATCCGTATACTTGTGATCCCGCCGATCAGATCAAGATCATGGAATACAACCAAAAGATGCTTTTTTATGCCGATGTTCAAGCAGGTGGTCGCTATCCTGACTATAAATTGAAAGAATATGAACGCGAAAGTATCAAGCTTGATATTTCACCAGAAGATCATGATCTGCTCAAAGACTATCCAGTCGATTTTGTTAGCTTTTCTTGTTATGGTTCAAATGTTTTGACGACGCATGAAAAACAAGCCGTTGATAGTGGGAATTTAGGGATCAATGGGATCAAGAATCCTTACTTAGAGACCAATGCTTGGGGCTGGGCAACTGACCCCGATTGTTTGCGGCTAGCTTTGAACGTTTTGTGGGATCGTTATCACAAACCACTTTGGATCGTAGAAAATGGTCTGGGATGGAGTGATGAATTAACAAGTGATGGTAAAATCCACGATGATTATCGCATCAAATATTTAAAGGCAAATATCCAGTCGATGAAAGATGCGGTAAACCTAGATGGCGTTGAGCTGATGGGTTACACGATGTGGGGCTGTATCGACCTTGTTTCTAACGGGACAGGTGAGATGAAGAAACGCTATGGTTTTGTCTATGTCGATCGCGATGATTTTGGCAAAGGTAGTTTGAAGCGAATTCCAAAAGATTCATTTTACTGGTACCAAAAAGTTATCGCCTCAAATGGTGAAGATCTGACGATTTAAGCAATTTCCCGGGTTATTTTTGCTATAATTAAGTGAAAATAGGGAAATGAAGTGATGCAGTGGGCAAACGAACAAATGAGTTGATGGTAGGTACTTTACCTGATGTAGCTGACTTTATTCGCGAAATGGCTGCCAATAAACAGGCGATCTTGGTCAAGGCAGCGCAAAAAAAGCGCCAGTTACAAGCTTTAACCGCTGAGGAACAAGACGATCAACATGCTAATTTCAATGCTAAAATGATCGAATTGACCCCTGAACAAAAACAAGCCTACCGAGTTCGCAATCTACAAGTAGATTATCAATTTGCGGTACGAAAATTACGGCAAGAAATGGGACTAGATCAGCCACATTTTGCATATAAAGCGGGCTTTAGCTTTGAACATTTAAAAGCGATCGAAGCAGGTGAAGTTTTGCCAACAACAGATGAATTATTACGGTTAGCTGAGATCAGTGGGCGCTCAGTCCATCTTAGATTTGATTAGAGTGAAACAAAGCCACAGATAAGATAGTCTCCACCAGAATGTGTACTTCGGTGGAGGTTATCTTATTTTTTGGCTTTTATTCGGAATTTAGTTGACTTTTATTTTTTGGATGGTATTATATTAGATAAAATTTCACTAAAAGCGAACGATGGAGGCTGTATCATGACTGAAGTGACCCGTGATTTTACGCATAACTTACCCAAAGCTGAATTACATGTACATATCGAAGGGGCCTTAGAACCCGAACTAAAACTCAAATTAGCTCAGAAGAATAACATTGATATTGGTCAAAAGACGATCGCTGAAGTAGAGGAGACTTTAAAGTATGATGATCTTGCGTCATTTTTAGCGGTCTACTACCCAGCAATGGAAGTTTTAGTGCACGAAGAAGATTTCTATGAATTAGCAATGGCTTACCTCAAAAAAGCAGCTAAAAATAATGTGCGTCATGCTGAGATCTTCTTTGACCCCCAAGCGCATACCAGTCGTGGTGTCAAATTTGAAACAGTCATCAACGGTTTATATCGTGCAACTGTAGATGCACGGGCATTAAATATTGATGCTCGTTTGATCATGTGTTTCTTGCGCGACTTATCCCGAGAATCAGCGCGTAAGACTTTACTGGAAGCTCTACCTTACAAGGATAAATTTATCGGAGTCGGACTCGATTCAGACGAACATAACAACCCACCGATGAAGTTTTTTGCGCAGTTCTGTACCGCCCAAGAGCATGGTTTACACGTTACAGCTCATGCCGATGTCGATCAGGTCAACTCGTTAGAGCATATTCGTGAGTTATTAGAAGTTATCGGAGTCGAACGGGTCGATCACGGAACTAATATTGTTGAAGATCCAGATCTAGTTGAATTTGCTGCTAAACAAGGGATTGGTTTTACTTCATGCCCACTCTCAAATGACTTTATTGCGTCTGATATGAAGGGAAAAGAAGTGCTCGAATTGTTGGCAAAAGGTGTTAAGGTCTCGATCCATTCTGATGATCCAGCCTATTTTGGTGGCTATATTGGCGATAACTATTATGCGTTAGCTCAAAAGTATGACTTAACTAAAGAGCAGATCGTGACCTTGGCTAAGAATTCATTTACCGCTTCTTGGATCAGTGAACAGCAAAAAGCTTTTTATTTAGCAGAATTAGATGAATATTTAGCAAATAACTAGACAAGATGAGTAAAATGGACTAAAAGTTGATGTGAGCATAGCTCTATCAAGAAGAGTAGTTGGCTTTTATAACTAAAAACTCGTAGTGTGCTAGTTGTGTTGAGAAGATCTGAGTACCGTTGCATTGGTCAGCACTGTGTTTTCTGATTGACAAATCAAAAGTTTAACATTATATTATAGATAATCATTCTTATCTTAATTTGATAAAGTAGTCAAAGTGCTTTATCCACATGAGAAGCTTGTCTTGGGGACAAGTTTATTTTGTGTGGAGTAGGCGCTTTTTTTATGCTTAAAGATAAATTTTACGGAGGGAAATAATGGCAAATACAGTGACTGAATTTGATACGATCGCGGCGATCGCTACCCCACCTGGGGAAGGGGCGATCTCGATCGTGCGTTTGAGTGGCGATGATGCAGTGACGATCGCTGACCAAGTATTTAAAGGCAAGGATCTGACTAAAGTTTCTAGTCATACGATCAATTATGGTCATTTTATCGATCCTAAAACCCGGGAAATAATCGATGAAGTAATGGTCTCTGTTTTGCGAGCACCTAAGACATTTACTCGTGAAGATACGATCGAGATCAATTGCCACGGTGGGATCGTGCCTACTAATAAGATCTTACAAGTCTTATTGACTAATGGTGCTCGGTTAGCTGAACCGGGGGAATTTACTAAGCGTGCCTTCTTACATGGGCGGATCGATCTGGCGCAAGCTGAATCAGTGATGGATCTGATCCGAGCTAAGACTGATCGCTCGATGAAAGCGGCGTTGAACCAACTTGATGGAGATCTTTCGCACTTGATCAAGAATTTGCGGCAAGAGATCTTGGATGTATTGGCCCAAGTCGAAGTCAACATTGACTATCCTGAATATGATGATGTTGAAGAGATGACTTCTAAGATGTTGCGTGAAAAAGCGCTCGATGTTTGTGCCAAGATCGAACAGCTTTTAGTCACAGCGCGTCAAGGAAAGATCTTGCGTGAAGGGCTAGCTACTGCTTTAGTTGGACGGCCTAATGTCGGAAAATCCAGCTTATTGAATCACTTGTTGCATGAAGAAAAAGCGATCGTAACTGATATTGCAGGGACGACACGTGATGTGATCGAAGAATATGTCAATGTCAGAGGCGTACCATTGAAATTAGTCGATACCGCTGGGATCCGTGAGACTGATGATATGGTCGAAAAGATCGGGGTGGAGCGTTCACGTCAAGCGATCGATCGCTCAGATCTGGTGATGTTGTTGTTAAATGCTAGTGAGCCTTTGACCACCGAAGATATCGAGTTATTGCAACTGACTCAAGATAAAAAACGGATCATCGTCTTGAATAAGATGGATCTTGAACCAAAAATCGATCTTAATGAGTTATATCGATATGTTGATAAAGCTGAAGTTCTCAAGACCTCGGTGCTAAAAAATGAAGGGATCAGCGAATTAGAAGAACATATCGCTGCACTTTTCTATGGTGGAATCGAAAATTCGCAGACGACAGTTTTAGTGACCAATGCACGCCATATTGCTTTGTTAGAACAAGCTAAGGCATCTTTGGGATCAGTTTTAACTGGTTTGGACCAAGAGTTGCCAGTTGATCTGGTCCAGATCGATATGACACGTGCTTGGGAACTTTTAGGTGAGATCACAGGTGATAGTTACCAAGATGAGTTATTAGACCAGTTATTCAGTCAATTCTGTTTAGGAAAATAAGGGAGAATTTATGCAATTTGGAGAAAAATATAAGGCAAAAGATTATGATGTGATCGTAGTAGGGGCTGGACATGCGGGGTGTGAGGCAGCTTTAGCTTCAGCGCGTATGGGTAATGAGACCCTTTTGATCACGATCAATTTAGAAATGGTGGCATTTATGCCATGTAATCCTTCGATCGGTGGCCCAGCTAAGGGGATCGTTGTGCGTGAAGTCGATGCACTCGGTGGTGAAATGGGTAAAAATATCGATAAAACTTACGTGCAGATGCGGATGCTAAATACTGGTAAAGGTCCAGCTGTTCGAGCTTTACGGGCTCAAGCCGATAAGAGTCGCTATTCGATCGAAATGAAGCATACGTTGGAAAATCAACCACATTTGACTTTGCGCCAAGGGATCGTTGATGATCTGATCGTTGAAGATGGTGAAGTCAAAGGTGTTGTGACTAACACGGGAGCTTGCTACGGTGCTAAGGCCGTTGTCTTAACAACTGGGACTTCAGCACGTGGTAAGATCATCATTGGTGAATTGATGTATTCTTCCGGACCTAACAATACGCAAGCTGCGATCGAATTATCTAAGAATCTAGAACGTCTAGGTTTTGAACTCAAGCGTTTCAAGACCGGTACACCGCCACGAGTAGATGGAAACACGATCGATCATTCTAAAACTGAGGAACAACCAGGTGATGTAGAGCCACATTTATTCAGTTATGAAAGCGACGATGCCAACTATCTAGATGTAAAACAACAGTTGTCTTGTTGGTTGACGTATACGCAAGAGATGACACACAAGATCATTCGTGATAATCTCGACCGAGCACCGATGTTTTCCGGTGTGATCGAAGGGGTCGGCCCACGCTATTGTCCTTCGATCGAAGACAAGATCGTCCGTTTTGCTGATAAACCACGGCATCAGTTATTTATCGAACCAGAAGGCCGTGATACCGATGAATTCTATATCCAAGGGCTGTCAACTTCTTTACCAGAAGATGTGCAACAACAAATGGTCCATTCGATCCCAGGCTTAGAGAAAGCTGAGATGATGCGCCCAGGTTATGCGATCGAATACGATATCGTTTCACCATACCAGTTACGTCCAACACTTGAGACCAAGTTGATCAAAGGCCTATACACTGCTGGACAGACTAATGGGACTTCAGGTTATGAAGAAGCAGCTGGCCAAGGGTTGATCGCAGGGATCAATGCGGGGCGTCATGCTTTAGGTAAAGAAGAGATCGTCTTGAAGCGTAGTGATGCTTATATTGGAGTCATGATCGATGACCTAGTAACTAAGGGAACAAATGAACCTTATCGTTTGTTGACGAGTCGGGCAGAATACCGCTTGATCTTGCGCCATGATAATGCCGATCTGCGTTTAACAGAACTTGGTCATGATATCGGCTTGATCTCAGATGAACGTTTGGCAGCTTTTGAAGCTAAGAAAGCTGAGATCGTAGCTGAAAAAGAACGGTTATCCAAGATTCGCATCAAGCCGTCACCAGAAGTAGATGCGTATTTAGAAGCTCATGGCGATCGTCCTTTGAAAGATGGGGTCTTAGCAAGTGATTTCTTGCGTCGTCCATATGTGACCTATGCTGATCTGATGCAATTTATCCCAGCTGCACCAAAAGACCTTGATCGGCGCGTAATCGAGCAGATCGAGATCCAATACAAATATGAAGGCTACATCAAGAAAGCCTATGAGAAAGTTGAAAAATTGAAGCGAATGGAAGCTAAGAAGATCCCAGAAAATATTGATTATATGGCGATCGAAGGCTTAGCTACTGAAGCCAAACAAAAATTAGTCAAGATACAACCTGAGACCTTGGCTCAAGCAAGTCGTATCAGTGGTGTCAATCCTGCTGACTTGTCGATCTTAGCCGTGTATATCGAACAAGGCAAGATCGCCAAGGTGAAAGATCAAACAGTATCTTAATGATTTTATATTGCGCCTAGATCTGGTATGGTCTAGGTACTGTTAAAAAGAGAAAGGGCACTTACTTATTATGGAAACTTGGTTATTTTTACTGCTGATCTTGGCAGTTTCGTTTTTTGGTAAAAACAATTCTTTGATCATTGCAACTTTGGTCGTCATGGCGATCAAGTTGATCCCAGCGTTATCTGAAAAGTGGTTCCCTGTGATCCAAGCCAAGGGGATCAATTGGGGCGTTACGATCATTTCAGTTGCGATCTTGATCCCGATCGCGACCGGACAGATCACTTTTAAAGACCTGCTCGATGCTTTCAAGATGCCAGCTGGTTGGATCGCTGTTGGTTGTGGGATCTTAGTTGCGATCTTATCGCGCTATGGTGTCGATCAACTGGCGGCTACTCCCCAGGTGACAGTTGCTTTAGTCTTTGGGACGATCTTAGGTGTCGTCTTTTTACGAGGTGTGGCCGCTGGACCTGTGATCGCAAGTGGAATGACCTTTGTGATCATCAGTTTACTTGGACTTAGTTTTAAATAGATACAAAAATTCCCGCCAAAATTGGTGGGAATTTTTTAGTGTTATTGTTCGTTGAAATATTCTGTGATCTGTTTTATCTCAGTAGGCGTAGTCGTACAGCAACCACCGATGATGTTTGCCCCGGCTTGATGCCATTTAGCAGCAGCTTGTTTAAAATCGATCTTTTGTGTTAGTTCTTGCCATGTTTTAGTATTTGGATCATAAACAGAACCTGAATTAGGATAAACGATGATCTGCTTAGTGGTCGCTTGTCTGATCGTTTTGAGAGCTTTTTCGACAAGTTTTGGGGCGATACAATTGATCCCGACCGCAAAAACTTGTGGATATTTGGAAACTTCTTTAATAGCGCGAGAAAGTTTTGTCCCATCGCTCAAGGTCTGTTCATCACGTAAGGTAAAAGACACGTAAACAGGCATTGTGGGAGCGTATTTACTGAGCCATTTTAGCAATGTCACTGGTTCAAAGAGTTTTGGCTGCGTTTCTAAAGCGATGCAATCTGGTTCTTGTTCCAAAATTGTCTGTAGACGTGGGAGATGAAAATCCAGATACTGTGCTTCGTTTAATAAGTAATCGCCACGATACTCACTACCATCGGCTAGATAAGCGCCATAAGGTCCGATCGTGCCTGCGACCAGCCCGTGTTTACCAGTCTGTTTTTCATAGTCATCACGGGCTTTTTTGGCGACTAAAACGCCCATTGCGATAAATTTTTGGGCTTGGTTGCGGGTGTAGCCTAGTTTTTCAAAGGCATAGATATTTGCTTGATAAGTATCGGTCAAGACCATTTGTGCTCCAGCTTCAAAATATTTGAAATGAACGTCATAGACGATATCGATATCATCGATCAAAGCTTTTGCTGTCCACAATTTATTGTTAGTATCAAGTCCATGTTGCTCTAAAGCACTTGACATAGCGCCATCGAGAACGTGTAGCTGTTTAAAAATTTGGTCATCCATAAAAGTGTCCCTTTCTAAATTGAATTATGTTATAATCTTATTTAATATTTTATCATTTTTTCATTTTAATGTAATCTTTTGGGCAGGGGGATCAATAATGGCATATAAGACACATTTAAAACGCAAGATGCAAGCACGACACATCCAAATGATATCATTAGGCGGCGTGATCGGGACAGGACTTTTTTTGAGTTCGGGCTACACGATCCATGAAGCAGGACCGATCGGAACGATAATTGCTTATCTGATCGGAGCGCTACTTTGTCTCTTAGTAATGTTGTGTCTAGGTGAACTTAGTGTGGCAATGCCTTATACTGGTGCTTTTCATGTCTATGCGAAGCGTTATATCGGACCAGCTACAGGACTTTTAGTTGCTATTTTATATTGGTTGACTTGGACGATCGCTTTAGGTTCAGAATTTACAGCAGCTGGTCTGATCATGCAAAAATGGTTTCCTAATACTCCAGTCTGGCTTTGGAGTTTGGTATTTATCATTTTGATCTTTTTGACCAACGTCTTTTCAGTTCGAGTCTTTGCAGAAAGTGAGTATTATTTTTCTTTGATCAAAGTGCTAGCGATCGTTATTTTTATCATTTTAGGTAGTTTAGCGATCATTGGTGTATTGCCGTATGCAGGGTCCAGTCATGCTCTAGGGTTGAGTAATTTGACGAAAAACGGTTGGTTTCCCAATGGTTTTGGGGGAGTTTTTACCACAATGTTGACGGTCAACTTTGCTTTTTCTGGGACAGAGCTCATTGCGATCACAGCAGGAGAGGCTAAAGACCCTGAAAAGACGATCCCAAAAGCGATCCACACGACATTATTGCGTTTGGCCTTGTTTTTTATTGGAAGTATCGTAGTCATGGCGGCACTGATTCCCTATCAAGTAGCAGGGGTGACGCAAAGTCCGTTTGTCTACGTGCTCGGGCAGCTCGGGGTACCTTATGTTGCCGATCTGATGAACTTTGTTGTCTTAACGGCGATCATTTCAGCCGCTAATTCTGGTTTGTATGCTTCGACGCGGATGTTATGGTCATTGGGAAATGAAAAGACACTTTCGCCGATCTTTACTAAGACCTCTCAAAAAGGTGTTCCAGTGGTCGCGCTTTGTGCTAGTATGATCAGGGCGATCTTGGCATTGATCTCAAGTGTAGTTGCGGCTGATACTGTTTATTTAGTCTTGGTCTCGATCTCTGGGCTAGCAGTCGTTATCGTCTGGATGGTGATCGCTTTAGCACAGATCAGATTTCGCAAAGCCTTTTTAGCTAGTGGACATAAACTGACTGAACTTGAATATAGGACCCCATTTTTCCCCGTAGTTCCTTGGGCTACGTTTATTTTGAGCGGTGCTTCATGTTTGTTGATCTGGTTTGATACCAAACAAAGAGTGGCGCTATATTGGACCTTACCGTTTGTTATCTTGTGTTATCTCGGGCATTATCTATGGCAAAAGCTCAAATAAAAAGCTCCTGCATTTTTTGCAGGAGCTTTTTATAGGTTCTTTACATAATTACAGAGGCATTTAAAGCAAGGTGTGATCAGATCTATTCTTCGACTAATTCAGGGAGATCACTGCGTCGGATGAAGTGAACTAAGAGTCCAACGACTAAGCCGACCAATGCTGGGACGACCCATGACATTCCGATCCCTGCTAGTGGTAAGTAAGCCCGTAGATCAGCAACTGTGAGTCCAAAAGCACTTTGGCTAACAACTTTTGGAAAAGCAACGATCATATCAAAGAAAGCAGGAACGACCGTGCAAACTACCACGGCTAGATAAACGACCCCATCACGTTTGAAGAGTGGTGAAAAGACTGAAAGCAAGATCAAGACCATTGAAAGTGGGTAAAGAAACATCAACATCGGATTGGACCAAGCGATGATCGTTTCAAGCCCAAAGTTAGCCGTCAAAAATGATGCAAAACAGCTCAAGAAAAGCCATACATGGTAACTGACCTTTGGAAAATGATTATGGAAATCTTGGGCAAAAGCAGCGACCAAACCAACAGCAGTCGTCAAACAGGTGACTGTTAAAAGCGTAGCTAACACTGCTTGTCCGACTGAACCAGCATAAGCTGTAACGATCTGAGAAAAAGCAGTGCCACCTTCTTCAGAAAGTTTGAAGCGTCCTAAAGACATCGCACCCAAAACGATCAAAAGTAAGTAGATCAAAGCGACCGAACCCATGGAGAAAAAGCCTGCTTTAGCGGTCACGAGCGAAACGCTCTTTGGATCGCGGTAACCCATTTGTTTGATCGCAGTTACGACGGTGATCCCAAAGGCTAGACCAGCTAATGCATCCATCGTGTTATAGCCCTCTAAAAAGCCATTTGTCAATGCGCTTGAAAATGAAGTATAGACTTCAGTTACCGGTGCATTTGTCGTATGACCTAATGGATTAGCAAAGGCAACGACAAAGACCAGTGTCAAAAGGCTTAAGAAAAGGGGATTTAGGACTTTACCGACATTAGACAAGATGTCGTTTTCTTTATAAGAAAAGCCAAAAGCTGCTGCAAAAAATAATGCTGAAAATAAGAGCAATCCCCAGTGGTTATCAGCCCCTAAAAATGGTTGTAAACCCACGGAATATGCAACCGTTGCTGTTCTAGGTGTACCAAAAAGGGGGCCGATCGTAGCGTGGATCAAGACCATAAAGACAAGAGCAAATCCTGTCCCTAATGGGAGCCCAACATCATAGACCCCATCGGCTTTAACGATGGCGATCGCTAAGACTGAGAGCAAGGGCAACAAGACTCCAGTTACGAGAAAGCCTAAGGTCGCTGGGACCCAGTTATGGCCAGCTAATTGACCTAAATGTAGTGGGAAGATCAAATTGCCAGCTCCAAAGAAGAGCCCAAATAATAATGAGCTGACGACGGCATAATCTTTAAATGACATCTTACTTTTTGTTTTTTTCATAATCCAAACTCCTTTTTTTAGTCGCAAAAAATATCAGAACTAAAAGAAAAAGGCGTCCTTAGACTAATTACTTAGTCCAAGGACGCCTGTAGAGCGTGGTACCACCTTGCTTCATGAACGCCTCGCTACGTTCACCTTTCACATACGGCCCGTACCTAGAATAAAGGGCGATATGCTAACACTGTAATGGGTGTACCCAGAGTATCTACTAGAAGTTCGTTCGATACAACGCTCGAAAGTGATTTTTCATCGTAAGGCTGACCTGCTCTCTTTCACCGACCAGAGCTCGCTTTTAGGTGCACATACGATTACTTGTCTTTCTCATTGCGTTCGCTGATATTTATTGTTGAACTAAATTTACAACCTTTTTTTGGTAATGTCAACACTTTTTTTAAAGAAAATAAGTTAGCGCCAAAAATGCGTTTATAAAAAAAACATTCTCCAATAATCTTTTTCTAATGTTTGGTGCTAGTACTAGATAATAAAGGGACAAGTAAATGTTTTTAGTTTTGATTTGATAAGTTCGCTTCATATTGCAATTATAACCCTAATAATGGCCGTTTTAAAAAATGAAAACTTTTAGTAAATTAGTTATTGACAAAAGTAAAAATTATAAATAGAATTGGTAAAAAATTCACTCGTGATAAATTAGGGGGCGAGATATTGCTATTAGAGATCAAAAATGTAAGCACAGCTTTCAAAGTTGAGGGCCAATATTATAACGCGCTTGATGATGTTAGCTTAGAAGTAAATGAAAATGAAGTGTTAGCGATCGTTGGTGAGTCTGGTTGCGGTAAAAGTACTTTAGCAACGAGTATTATTGGCTTACACGACGAAAAACAAGTACAAATGACAGGAAGCATCAAATATCGGGGAAATGAACTTGTTGGTGCGAAACGTGAGCAACTACAAAAAATCAGAGGAAAGCAGATCGGAATGATCTTTCAAGATCCGCTGTCCTCGTTGAATCCGTTGATGCGGATCGAGGATCAGGTAAAAGAGAGTCTAGATCTACATACTGAGATGTCAGAGGAACAAAAAAATGCACGGGTACTCGAATTACTACAACAAGTAGGGCTAGAAAAACCAGAATTAGTCGCACGTCAGTATCCGCATGAATTATCAGGTGGGATGAGGCAACGAGTGGGGATCGCTATCGCCATCGCTTGTAAACCAGATCTGATCATTGCAGATGAACCGACCACAGCTTTAGATGTTACGATCCAAGCCCAGATCTTGGATCTATTATTAGCGATCCAAACTGAGAACCATGCGGGGATCATTTTGATCACTCATGATCTAGGAGTCGTAGCTGAGGTGGCTGATCGTGTTGCTGTGATGTATGCGGGTCAGGTCGTTGAGTTGGGGAGTACTAAGCAGATCTTTACTGAACCTAAGCATCCATATACGCGTTCGTTATTACGTTCTATGCCACAGTCAGATGATAAGCAAGAAGAACTCTATGTGATTGAGGGAATGGTCCCATCGTTAAAAAATATGGAGCATAGCGGTTGTCGTTTTGCTAAACGTATTCCTTGGATAGCAGAAAAAGAACATGAAAGTCAGCCTCAAATGCATCAAGTGGCGCTTGGTCATTTTGTTCGTTGTATTTGTTGGCGCGGATTTGAGTTTCCAGATGAAGAAAAATAGAGGAGGTAGCTAATGGATGAATTGCTAAAAGTAAAAGATCTACGGGTCTATTATCCGGTGCGTTCGGGTTTTTTTAACCATGTAACAGATCATGTATATGCCGTTGATGGAGTGACATTTACGATCAAACAAGGTCAAAGTTATGGGGTGATCGGTGAGTCAGGTTCGGGGAAATCTACGATCGGTCAAGCGTTAGTTGGTTTGGTAGAAGCAACTTCAGGGGAGATCACTTATCGAGGTAAGGATGTCACTGATAAACATGTCAGAAAGAAAATGAAATATAACAAAGATGTCCAGATGATCTTTCAAGATTCGCTTTCAAGTTTGAATCCTAAGAAAAAAGTCATCGATATCATTGGCGAACCCTTGAAAAATTTTGAAAAATTATCACGTTCTCAGTTAAGAAACAGAGTGCTTGAATTAATGAAGACAGTTGGTTTGGACGAAGAATCACTTTATAAATATCCATATCAATTTTCTGGAGGACAACGCCAGCGGATCGGGGTCGCTCGTGCGGTAGCTACTAAGCCTAAGTTGATCATTGCAGATGAACCTGTTTCAGCTCTAGACCTTTCAGTCCAAGCCCAAGTTTTGAACTACATGAAAGCGATCCAAAAAAAGTATGGGGTAGCATTTTTATTTATCTCACATGATCTAGGTGTAGTACATCATATGTGTGATAATTTAGCTATCATGCATCGGGGGCGTTTTGTTGAAGTTGGTACTCGTGAAGATATCTACCAAGACCCTCTACATATCTACACTAAAAGGTTATTGGCAGCAATTCCACGGACAGATGTAGAACAACGTACAAAATATCGGCAACAAAGGCAATTGCTCGAAGCAGAATATAATGCTCAAAAAGTAAATTATTATGATGAAGATGGCCGAGTTTACCCCTTAGAAGAAGTGACTTCGACCCACTTAGTTGCACTGAAAAAAGAATAGATATCAAAAAGGGGAAGTGATGATATGTGGAAGACTATTTTAAGACGTGTTTTATTGATGATCCCGGAATTGGTCATCTTGAGTGTCGTGATCTTTTTATTGGCTAAACTCATGCCAGGTGACCCATTTACTGGAATGGTCACCCCGCAGACCTCACCTAAAGCGATCGAAGCTTTACGTATCAAAGCGGGGGTCTATGATCCATGGTATGTTCAATACTGGCACTGGATCGTGCGGATGTTTCATGGCGATTTAGGCATGAGCTATCAGTTTAAAACACCAGTTGGAAGTTTGATCTTATCGCGTATGGGCAATACGATCTGGTTATCTTTATTGACTTTGATCCTAAGTTATACTTTAGCGATCCCACTAGGGTTAGTTGCTGGGCGATATGAAAATTCTAAGTTGGACAAGGCGATCATGATCTATACTTTTGTTGCTTATGCGATCCCAGCTTTTGTCTTTTATATGTTAGGGATTTGGCTTTTTGGATATAAATTACAACTCTTTCCGACATCTGGTTCAGTTTCTGTTGATGCGATCGGGACAGTCAGCTATTTATTGAGTCGTTTGGACCATATGATCTTGCCTGCATGTTTGATGGCTTTGCTCAGTGTGACTACAGTTGTGCAATATCTACGAAGTGAGGTCATTGATAATAAAAATCAAGATTATGTCAAGACAGCCCGAGCAAAAGGTGTGCCTGAAAAACAGATCTTTACACGCCATATTTTTAGGAACTCACTCCTACCGATCGCAGCATTTTTAGGCTATTCGATCACAGGGCTTCTTGGGGGCTCGATCTTTATCGAACAGATCTTCAATTATCCAGGTATGGGACTTTTGTTTATGGATTCGATCTTGAATCGTGACTATTCCGTGATCACGGCTTTAGTCTTATTGTATGGGACTTTGACTTTGATCGGCTCGCTTTTATCAGATATCATTTTGAGTTTGGTCGATCCACGAGTCCGGATCGGATAATGGGGGAAAGAATATGAAAAAAACATCTAATTTTTCGATGATCGTACGTGAATTCAAACAAGACAAAGGAGCAACTTTTTTCGTATTTTTATTGACTATGTTAGTCTTAGCTATTTACGGTTATGCTGCTTTTTTGGATACAAAACAAGTGATGCATGTTGATATTTTAAATAGTTATATCCATCCCGGTAAAGAGGGGCATCTTCTAGGGACTGATCAAGGGGGACGTGATGTTTTAAAATATCTCGTCTTAGGAGCGCGTAACTCGCTTAATATCGGTTTAGCGATCACTTTGATCGTTGAAGTGATCGGGATCGCATTTGGGCTAGTTGCTGGATATTATGGTGGATTAGTTGACAATATCTTGATGCGCTTTTTGGATTTTATGATGTTGTTACCCATGTTGATGTTAGTGATCGTTATCGTTTCGATTATTCCTAATTATACTATGTTGGACTTTGTATTAGTCATCTCCGCTTTTTTATGGGTCGGAACTGCTCGACTCATTCGTTCAAAAGCACTTGCTGAAGCACATAAAGAGTATGTCTACGCTGCTGCAACTTCTGGGAGTAATGCTCTAAAAATCATGGTGTTTGATATTTTACCTAATATCAGCTCTCTTATCATCGTTGATCTGATCTTGAGCTTGACTTCAAATATCGGGATCGAAGTTGGTCTGAGTTTCTTAGGATTTGGGTTGCCAGATTCGGTTCCAAGTTTAGGGGTGATGATCGGCTTGGCTCAAGATCCTGATGTTATGACAGGCGAACCGTGGGTCTGGATGCCAGCTTCATTATTGATCTTAGTATTATGTGTGGGCATCAGTTATGTTGGTAATGTTGTACGGCGGGCTTTTGATGCTCGCCAGCGTCTAGGATAAGGAGTGGTCAAGTATGGGGAAAAAGCAACTATTTGTTCAAACATTAGCGTTATTGACTGTGCTAGCAGGAACTTTAGCTGTTCCAACGAGCAATGTTTTAGCCAAAGAAGTTTCATTAAAGCAGACATACGTCAATCACAAAAAAACTCTCAAAGGTGGGACTTTGAAGGTCGGTTACCCCTCTGATACTAGTTTTAAAGGGATCTTTATTTCTGAATTAGCGACTGATGGTCAAACAGATACTCTTTCGCAACCGGGTTGGCCTGGGATCTTTAAACAAGATAGAAACGGTAAGATAGTTCCTGGTGGTTTGGTGGATGTTTCATTTGATCGTAAAAATAAGACAGCTTTACTTACGGTCAGTGATAAAGCACGCTGGTCAGATGGGCATCCGTTGACATCTCGTGATCTAGCATTTGTTTACGAGATCGTCGCTAATAAAAACAGTACTTCAATATATTATGATGAAGACACTGAAACGATCGAAGGTATGAAAGAGTATCACGAAGGAAAGACTGACCAGATCACAGGTCTACAGCTAAAAGACGATAAACATCTCTTGATCCACTATACTGATATGACACCAGCAATGGAATATGCTGGCACAGGTTATTTGTGGAGCGATGCTCAACCGTATCATTATTTAAAAGATATCCCATTTGATAAGTTGGCTCAAAGTGATCAAGTGCGTAAGCACCCACTATCATACGGACCATATCAGATCAAAAAGATCGTTCAAGGTGAGTCGATCGAATGGGTCCCTAATAAATACTATGGAGGCAAAAAGGCAAAGTTAGCTAAATTAGTCGAAGAGATAGTACCAAATGCTCAAGTGGTCGAAACGATGCGTGCCCATAAATACGATGTCATCTTGCATGAATCAAACTCGACTTATGATAAAACTAAGAATCTTGGTAGTTATGTGGCGTTAGGAAGTTTGAATTATGGCTTTAGATATATGGGATTTCGGGTCGGAACAGTGGATGCCAATGGAACTAATGTTTTGGATAAAAAGTTAGTTACTAATGACCGAAGTTTACGTTTGGCATTAGCCTATGCAATGAATACTAAAGAGATCGTTAAAAAATATGGGCATGGCTTAGAAAGATGGGCTAATTCGATGGTCTCACCGGCATATGGGGACTATCACGCCAAAAATGTCAAACCATATTATCAGGACCTAAAAAAAGCCAACAAGTTACTCGATGATGCTGGCTTCAAGCGTGGAAAAGGTGGTTACCGCACTAAACCTAATGGTAAACCTTTGACGCTTAGAGTACTCACTTACGAGGCGGGGAAAGTGAATACTGCGATCATTGCTAACTACATGCAACTCTGGAAAAAACTCGGAGTGAGAACTAAGCTTGTCTCGGGTCGTCCTATGGAGTTCAACGCTTATTCAGAGCTACTCGAAGGAAATTCCGATAAGTTTGATATCTGGTTTGGGAGTTGGACTTTGAGTTCAGAGCCATCTGTTGCAGCAACAGCCGCATATAGTCCGCTGTCTTCTTTTAATCATGGGCATTTTGCAACTAAAGAAAACACTGAACTTCTACACTCGCTTAATTCACAAAGAGCATTCAACTCTAAGTATCGGATCGCCCAGATGCATAAATGGCAAGCTTACATGCACAAAGAAGCTTACGTTGTTCCTCTTGCTTACACTTATAACCTGACTGCTGTTGGAAAAAATGTCAAAGGGATGTCGGTCGATCCAAGTAAGAATTTGAGTCTTTGGGACGATGTTTGTTTAACAAAATAATGAGGGGGGGATAAAAAGTGAAGACTAAGAGATTTTTATGCCGTGTTGCAACCATGACCGTGGCTGGAATGTTATGTGTACAGGCACTACAACCTTTAACAGCACAAGCAGTTAAATTCCCAGAAGAATATGTAAATCACAAAAAAACGTTGAAAAATGCAACTTTACATGTAGGGTATATGTCAGATGAAGCTTTTAAAGGAGTATTTAATGCATTTTTTGAAACAGATTCTAAAACGCAACAGTTATCAACACCAGGTGAGACGAATCTGTTTAAAAACAATGCTAACGGAAAGTATGTCAAAGGTGGTTTTGCAGATGTCAAATTTGATAAAAATAAGCAAACTGCCCTGATAACGGTCAGTCCAAAAGCAAGATGGTCAGATGGGGAACCGGTGACTTCACGTGACGTAGCATTTAATTATGAGATGGTAGCTAACAAAGATAGTACCTCACCGTATTATACAGATGATTTGGAAAATATCGTTGGGATGAAAGAATATCATGAAGGAAAAGTGGATAAGATCTCAGGCTTGGAAGAAAAAGATAGCAAGCATTTACTGATCCATTTTAGAAAGATGACTCCTTCGATCGAATATATCGGTTCAGGTTATCTTTACGATAGCGCTCAACCATATCATTACCTAAAGGATGTACCTTTTGATCAAATGGCACAAAGTGATAAGGTACGTAAACATCCGCTATTTTTTGGGCCTTATAAGATCAAGAAGGTCGTTGAAGGTGAATCGATCGAATGGGTCCCAAATAAGTATTACGGTGGTCCTAAGCCTAAATTGGCTAAGATCGTAATGGAGATCGTACCTAGTGTTCAGGCAGTAGCTATGATGAGAACCCAAAAATATGATATTTTAATGAATTCTTCGGTCAACGTTTACAGAAGACTGAAAAAAGACAAAAACGTTGTCACATTGGGCTCGCTAGGAACAGATATAACTTATCTTGGATTTAAGATGGGACGGACTGATAAAAATGGAGCAAGTGTAATAGATAAATCATTTCCAATGAGCAACCGCGCTTTGCGTCAAGCAGTTGCGTATGCAATGAATGTTCGATCTGTGATCGATAGATTTGGGCATGGGGGGGTCAAGTGGGCTAATACAATGATCTCGCCAGCTTATGGCAGTTATCACGATAAAAATGTTAAAAACTTTGATCATAATATGAAAAAAGCTAATGAATTACTAGATGAGGCTGGATTTAAGCGAGGTAAAGATGGCTATCGAACATTGCCTAACGGTAAGAAACTGGTCCTAAGATTTCTAGCATCTAATGATGGGAAAGGAGGTGAGACTGTTCGATCAAATTATATGCAATTGTGGAAAAAGATCGGTTTAAATGTCAAATTATATGAAGGACGTGCACTTGACTATAATGATTTCTTAGAAGACCTATCAAGCAAAGATGACTTTGATCTTTGGACCGATAGTTGGAACTTACCACCAGAACCAACTGGCTTACCAAACCTTGCTTATACTGCAAGATCGAAATTCAACTATGGTCACTTTGTATCTAAGGAAAATAGTGAATTGATAGCTTCGCTAAATTCAGCACGTGCATATAATGAAAAGTATCGGATCGATCAAATGCATAAATGGCAACAATATGTAAGAAAAGAAGCATATGTTGTCCCGATCGCTTATACCTACAATCTAGAGACGATCAGTAAACGGGTCAAAGGGATGACGATCAGCAGTAATGATAAACGTTATAATGCTTGGGATAATGTGATGTTAACTAAGTAAGATGGAAATATTTCATGTTTCACGTGGAACAAATTATGCTAGAATTTGTGTAAAACGATTGGAATGAGAAACATGAAAATAATTATTTCTCCAGCAAAAAAGATGCAAGAAGCAACAGATGATTTTGAAGTTAGAAGTCGACCTCAGTATTTAGCTAAGACTGGTCAGCTATTTGACTGGTTGCAGAAATTGTCATATCCGCAGTTAAAAGCGATCTGGCAGTGTAGTGATAAATTGGCACAGCTGAATTATCAGCGCCTGCAAACGACTAAACTCGATCAAAATTTGACACCAGCTCTCTTCTCTTATGTAGGGCTTCAATATAGTTCAATGGCACCAGATCTATTAGAGAGGCCTGCCTTAGAATATTTAGCCCAAAATCTGCGGATCCTTTCTGGGTTGTATGGGATCTTAGCGCCATTTGACGGGATCATTCAATATCGATTAGAGATGGGAGCAAAGATCCAATGGACAGAATATCATGATCTGTACCACTTTTGGGGAGCTGATCTTTATACTGCACTCTATCAAGATGATGAGCCGGTGATCAACTTGGCGTCAAAAGAATATGCAAAAGCCGTTGAGCGTTATTTAACGCCAGCTGATGTATTTATAACGATCGAATTTAAAGAGTTTGATCAAAAACGGCAAAAATATGTTCAAAAAGCGACACATGCTAAGCAAGCACGGGGACAATTTGTGCGCTATTTAGCACAAAAGCAAGTGAGAACGTTAGAACAGCTCAAAGCTTTTAATGAACTGGGGTATCATTTTGCTAAAACTATATCGACAGAAAAAAAGTATGTCTTTTTAAAGGAATAGGTCTCAGCACCTAGTAAAAATAGTAAAGGGGAAAGATTGAGATGAATAAAAAATGGGTCGTAAAAAGTATCTTAGCACTAGCGACGACCGTTATGGTCTCGGGAACAGTTGGTAATAGTGTTTATGCTGCTAAATTACCACTAGAATATAATAATCATAAAAAACGAGTTAAAGGGGGAACTTTACATGTTGGTTATTCGTCAAGCGCCGTTTTTAAAGGAGTATTTTCTGATGTATTGAGTGTTGACGGTCCGACTGCTGATGTTTCACAATTTGGTGACTATAATCTATTTGATGTAAAGGATGATTATACATTTGCTAAAACAGGGTTAGCTACAGTTGATTTTGATTATGATAATAAAACAGCAACTGTTCACATAAAAAAACATGTGGGTTGGTCAGATGGACATCCCGTAGAAGCTAAGGATATGGAATATACTTATGAAGTAGTAGCAAATAAGGATATCAGTTACGGTAGCTACGATCAGATAAAAGATATCGTTGGGGTCGAAGAATATCATGAAGGGAAAGCTGACAAGATCTCAGGCTTAGAAGTCAAAGATGAAAGAACTCTGGTCTTACATTTTAAGGAAATGAGACCAGAAATGAAGTTCTTGGGTTCAGGATATATCATTGGTAAAGTGATGCCTTATCACTACTTAAAAGATATTCCGTTTGATAAATTGACCTCAAGTGAACAATTAACTAAAAAACCTATTTTTTATGGACCATTTAAGATCAAAAATATGGTCAAAGGTGAGTCTATCGAATGGGTCCCAAATAAGTATTATGGGGGCAAAAAGCCTAGTGTTTCTAAAATCGATATCGAAATGGTCTCACCCGGACATGCATCAGCAGCAATGCGGGCTAATAAGTATGATGTCTTATTGAATCAAACCCCAGAGATCTATAGTAAAGTACGAAAGTTATCTCAATATGAGGTCTTAGGGGAAAAAGAAAAGTATTATTCGTATGTTGGTTTTAAAGTTGGTCATTTCAAAAATGGTGTCAATGTGATGAATAGAAAGACACCAGTCCAAGACCGTGCTTTACGTCAAGCGATGGGCTATGCGCTCAATATGGAACAGATGGCAAAGAAATTTGGTTATGGTCTAAATTATCGTGCTAACACGATCGTACCAGATGCTTTTGGTAAGTATAATGATCATAATGCCAAGGGCTATCCATTGGATCTGAAAAAAGCTAATAAATTATTAGATAAAGCTGGTTATCGTATGCAAAAAGATGGCTATCGGACTTTACCAAATGGTAAAAAATTCACTTTGAAGTTATTAGCTCCAATGAGTTCAAGTAGTTCTGAGAATCGGACTGCGATCGATACTTACTTACAACAGTGGAAAAAGATCGGTGTCAAAGTTGAATTAAAAGATGATCGTCTTCAAGAATTCAACTCCTACATCGAACAGTTGACAAATGATGGTAATGGCTATGATGTTTGGCTCAGCGGTTGGAGCGTAACTAGCGCACCAATATCGAGTGTAGCTATGACGTATTCACAAAATAATCCTTATAACTTAGGACACTTTGTAACTAAGGAAAATACTGAATTGCTCAGTTCTTTGAGTTCAAAAGAAGCGTTCAATAGTAAATATCAACTTAAACAGTTTTATAAGTGGCAAGAATATATGAATAAGGAAGCTTATATCGTCCCAAGACAATTTCGCTATAATACCTACACTTTCTCCAAGAAATTGACCAATGTTTCTTTAAACGCTAAGAATGGTTACCACTTGTGGGAAAATGTTGCCTTCACTAAGTAAGGAAGTTAATACGAAAGCAGACTAAAATTGGTAGTATGAAGGTAAGCGACGAGAAAAGACCTAAGAGAAGCTTTTTATTTTTAAATGGTAGTGTGTCTTATGTTGCTTACGGTATTACAAGCTATTACGAGGGGAAAGATTGTAATGAAGAAAAATTGGGGCGTGAGAAGTTTTTTGGCGCTAGCAACAGCAGTAATGGTCCAAGGAACAGTTAGTACGAATGTTTATGCTACTAAACTACCATTAGAATATAATAACCATAAAAAACAGGTCAAAGGAGGTACTCTGCATGTTGGGCTTGCTTCTGGTGGGGTCTTTAAAGGAGTGTTTGCGCCACCATTGCGTGTTGACATCCCTACTGCAGAAGTTGCTCAATTTGGTGAGCGTAGTTTGTTTAAAGTAAATAATGACTACACATATGCTAAAGGTGGTTTAGCTGATGTGACTTTTGATCAAGATCAAAAAACAGCAACTGTCAAGATCAAAAAAAGCGCACGTTGGTCAGACGGTCATCCCGTAGAAGCTAAGGATATGGAATATACTTATAAAGTGGTGGCCGATCCAGCAACTAATTCTGGTGATTATGATGACAAAATGCGCGATATCGTGGGAATGGAGGAGTATCACGATGGTAAGGCAAATGATATTTCAGGTGTAGAGATCAAAGATGAAAAGACATGTGTCGTTCACTTTAAAGAGATGAAGCCTGATATGAAATTTCCAAGTTCAGGATATGTTCTTGGAGTTGTGATGCCGTATCATTACTTAAAGGATGTGCCATTTGATCAATTGGCTTCCAGTGATAAGATCCAAAAAACACCATTGTTTTATGGACCATTTAAGATCAAGAATATGGTCAAAGGTGAGTCCATCGAATGGGTCCCCAATAAATACTATGGGGGTAAAAAGCCTAATTTATCCAAGATCACTATTGAAGTAGTCGACCCAGGACATGCAGCGGCTGCGATGAAATCTAACAAGTATGATGTTTTACTAGAGCAAAGCCCAGCAGTCTACAATAAAGTGAAGAATTTACCACAGTATGTTGTTTTAGGCGAAAAAGAGAAGTACTACTCATATGTTGGCTTTAAAGTCGGGCATTTTAAAAACGGCGTTAATGTAATGGATCGTAAGACACCAGTCCAAGATCGAGCATTACGACAAGCGATGGGCTATGCACTCAATATGGATCAAATTTCAAAGAAGTTTGGTTATGGTCTAAAATATCGTGCTAACACGATCGTACCAGATGCTTTTGGAAAATACAGTGACCACAAGTTAAAGGGATATCCATTAGACTTAAAGAAGGCAAATAAACTATTAGATAAAGCTGGTTACCGCATGCAAAAGAATGGATATCGGACTTTACCTAATGGGAAAAAATTCACCTTGAAACTATTAGCATCGATGAGTTCAGATAGTGCTGGGAGTCGAAATGTGATCGAGATGTATCTTCAACAATGGAAAAAGATCGGAGTCAAAGTTGAATTAAAAGATAACCGTCTTCAAGAATTTAATTCTTATATCGAACAGTTGACTAATGATGGTAAAGGATATGATATCTATCTAAGTAACTGGAGCGTGACAAGTGCACCAACTTCAAGTATCGCTGAGACGTATCTACCAAATAATCCATATAATCTAAGTCACTTTGTTACTAAGGAAAATACCGAATTGATCAAATCTTTGAGTTCAAAAGAGGCTTTTAACACTGATTATCAGATCAAGCAGTTCTATAAATGGCAAGCATATATGAACCGAGAAGCTTATATCATACCGAGACAATTTGAATATGATACTTATACTTTCTCTAAGAAATTGACGAATGTTTCTTTAAATAATAAAAATGGCTACCATTTATGGGAAAATATTGCTTTTACTAAATAAAGAAAAAGGAAAGCGCAGATGTCGCTTTCCTTTTTTAGTGCCAAAATAAAAAGAATATGGGTGGGATAAGTAAGCTTGGCAACAGATCGACAATGCTGATCTTAGTTAGTTTGAGGATATTTAAGCCTGAAGCAAAGATCAATAGCCCACCCACGATCGAGATCTCTGTCATCAATGAAGTTGAGAGCACATTGTGTAAGCTAAGTGCTAATAAATACAGGCTACCTTGCCAAAAAAAGAGAACTGCTCCACAAAGTGCGATCGAAAACCCATAGGCTGAAGCCAAGATCACAGAAGTAATGCCATCTAGTAAGCCATTGGTGATCAGATATGTGTAATCATGATCTAGAGCTGCTTCAAACGGGCCTAAGATCGAAAGTGAACCAATACAAAAGAGCAAGATCCCTGTTGTTAAGCCATTGCTCGTCTTAGCTGAACCAAAACGTTTGACTAGATCATTGAATTTATCTTCTAAGTGTAAAAGCTGTCCTATTACACTGCCTAAAGTCAGACTGATAATAAACAAAACTGGATAGGTACTTTTTTGTAAATTAGTACTAGCGCTGTTTAGTCCAAGTAAAATAACACATATTCCAAGGGCTTGCATCAGAGTATGATGATAAGCAGGTTTGAGTTTTTCTTTAAAGAACGCACCTAAAGCACTACCTAAGAAGATCATACTAGTATTAAAGAGTGTTCCCCACATTTTTTCACCTCATAAAAAAGATCAAGCATGCTAGAGCTTGCTTGATCTTTACTATAACAGAGATTTAATGGAATTGCATACCACCATCAACGATCAAAGTTTGACCGGTGACATAGTCGGAATCTGGCCCAGCTAAAAATGAAACAGCAGCTGCTACATCTTCTGGTTCGGAGAGTTTTTCTAAGGCAATATCCTTAGCAAAGGTCTGCATGCCCCATTCATCATCTTTGCCAGCATTTTGGCCGACACGATGAGCGATATCGTACATCATTGGGGTTTTTACGATCCCAGGGGCAAAAGCAGTTACCGTGATCCCTTCTTTAGCAAGGTCACGTGCAGCTACTTGAGTGATCCCTCGAACGGCAAATTTGGTTCCACTATATAATAAGAGATTAGGGTTACCTACGACACCAGCTTGAGATGTGGCATTGATGATCTTACCAACGATCTCTTTACCAACGCGTTTTTTCTTTCTAAATTGTTCAACTGCAGCTTGGATCCCCCAAATAACACCGGCAACGTTGATGTGGTAAACTTGATCAAATTGTTCAGGTGTGATCGTTTCGATCGGAGTGGTCGGACCGACCCCAGCGTTATTAACGATCACATCAAACCCGCCAAATGCATTGTATGTTTTTTGCACGGCTTGGAAGACACTATCCTTATCAGCAACGTCAACTTCGATCGCAACGGCGCTTTTACCAGCAGTCGTTAGATCAAAGGCTGTTTGTTTAGCTGCTTCTAAATTGCGATCGGCAACGGCCACAGCAAAGCCATCATCAGCTAAACGGCGGGCGATCGCTTGCCCAATTCCTTGGGCGCCCCCAGTGATCAGTGCTACTTTTGTCATAAAAAAACCCCCTCATAAATAAAAATCAACTTTAACTTCTAACTAAGTATACCATTTTTTATCAATTAAGAAAACGGTTACACTGGCAAGAAACTTGAAATATACCAAAAAAAAGCTATAGTTAAGTAATTAAGACTGACATTTCAGGAGGGCGAATTGATGCAGATAGAATTTGATGAAAAGATGCTTGTGGCCCAAGACCTTTCAGCGATCGGTAATCTCTCATTGGCAGTTGCGATCCCGATCTTACAAGTGCAAAAGATCCCGATAGCTATCTTGCCTACGAGCTTATTATCGACCCAAAGTGAAGGCTTTGGAACACCAGCAGTCAGTGATTGCTACTCCTTTGTCAAAGAGACTTTTGCGCATTGGCAGGCACAAAATGTCAACATCACGGCAGCGTTAGTCGGTTATATCGATAATTTAGATACAGGAAAAGCACTATACCAATATTTAAAGCAGGCTAGGTTAGATCTAGTTGTGATCGATCCAGTTTTTGCTGATGAGGGGAAATTTTACCCTAATTTAGATGAACGGCATTTGGCTTTGCAAAAAAAGTTGTTGCAAGTAGCTGATTTTGCGACCCCCAATTTGACTGAAGCGAAATTTTTAACAAGCCAAACAAAAAATGCTCCAGATTTAGCTAAATTAGCACACGATGTTGAACGGCTTTTACGTCCAGGAGGCAGGGCCGTCATCACCGGCGTCGAGTTGGACGGACAAAAGGGATGTATTTGGCTTAATGATGGGCAATTAAAAACATATGTCTTACCTAAAGTAAAGGGGCACTTCTATGGTAGTGGTGATGTTTTTGCGGCTCTCTTAGCTTCATTTTTACGGCAAAGAGTTCCGTTTGAACAGGCGATAAAGCAAGCTACGAGTTTGACACAACATGCTTTGCTCCAGACTGCTAAACAAAATGTTGACCGGAGTTATGGGATCTATCTGGGCGAATTATTGCCACAATTAGCAAAGGGGATAGCACATGAAGACTAGACAAATCGTGACGTTAGCTTTGATAACGGCCTTAAATGTAGCTGTGGCACGCATATTTTTGATCCCAGTAGCATTTACGCATGGAAATATCAATTTATGTGATGCTGGGATCGTTTTTGCCGGGATCATCTTTGGAGTGCGCAGTGGTGCTTTAGTCGGGGGCTTGAGTGGCTTTTTACTCGATCTATTCAGCGGTTATCCGCAGTATCTGCTCTTTTCATTGGTGATCCATGGAACGCAAGGAGCACTCATCGGAACAGCCCAGAATAAGTCCTTAAAAGAGCAAATTCTGGTTTGCGGAGGAGCGATCGTAGTTTTAGTTGGGGGATATTTTATCGCTGATAGTTTATTGTACGGTTGGAGTGCCGGGATCTTAGGCATAGCGACTAATCTATTACAAGGTACAGTTGGGACGGGACTGGGGTTAGTCTTTGCCCAAAGATCACCTAAGATAAGAGCGTGAAAGTGGTAATTTGTTCGGTTTTTCTGATATGATGAAAGAAAAATGGAGGGATTTTAATGCATGAATTAAGTGGGTGGCTACTGTTGATTTTTGCATCAATAGCAGCTAGTATTTTAGCGCAGTTTTTTCCAAAGATCTCGGAAAATTATGTTAGTATGGCCGTTGGCGCGATAATTGCTAGTATCCCCTTTTTCAACGATATGATCCCCGAGTTTGAGCCTGAAGTCTTTATGATCACGATCATTGCACCATTGCTATTCTTTGAAGGGCAGGCGATGAATCTCAATCGTGTGGGGCATAAACTCAAAACTATCTTAGGGATCGTAGTTATTTTAGTAGTTATAAGTACGATAGTAACGGGTTTTACACTCTCATATATCACGGGGATAGGCTTGTCGCTAGCATTAGTGATGGCAGCGATCAGTACCCCAACTGATGCAACAGCGACTGAATCTGTTTCTGAAGGGCTACAGCTTCCTAAGAGCGAAAAAAATATGCTAAAAATGGAAGCCTTATTCAATGATGCTTCTGGGATCATCTTATTGAATGCGACTGTGCTGTTCTTATTGCGAGGAGAGATCGATTATGGATCAACGATCATAAATTTCTTATTTGCAGCGATCGGTGGCGCATTGTTTGGTGCTATTGTTGCTTTTGTTGCGATCTTCTTTCGCCAAGCATTGATACGTTTGCCTTTTGACAATGCAGTTAATGCCCAGATCATGTTAGCCGTAGCATTGCCATTTATCATTTATGTTTTAGCTGAAGAGATCCATGTATCAGGGATCATTGCAGTTGTATGTGCTGGGTTATTGCATAACAGTGAAGCACAGCGGAGTCGTTTCAGTGATATGCAGCAATTTTATTTGGGAAATAATATTTTTTCCTTAGTTCAAGAGTTATTGAATAATGCAGTCTTTTTGATCTTAGGCTTAAACTTTGTTCGGATCGTTATGGACGAAGATGTGACCTTTTCATCGTGGATCTGGATCACAGCAGGGATCGTCTTGTACGTCATGAATTTACTTGTTCGGTATCTTTACGTTTTACTGATCATGAAACGTGGTCACCGTAGCGCCTTGATCTTTTCGTTAGGTGGTGTTCATGGGGCTGTTACTTTAGCGCTTGTCTTTATGGCAGCAAGTTTTGGGCTAAGTTCAAATCAATTCAACCTTGTCATCATGTCTGAATCAGTAATGATCATTTTGAGTATGTTAGTTCCAAGTATCGTTTTTTGGTTTATTTTGCCAAAAGAAGAGCATGATACAGGCGAAAAGAAAAAGTATCGCCAAGAGATGATCAATCGAGCGATCAGCGAAGTTGAACAGATGTATCTTCCAGAAAAGGTCAAGCAAAGTGTGATCTATGATCTGCGTGACCAAAATTCAGAGACCAGCTTGCGTCAATTTTGGCAACAGTGGTTTTACGTTTCACGTCGTCCAGCTTTCAACAAGGTCGAACGTTCCTTAGAGCAACAAGCTTTGTTATGGTCATTTTATATTGAACGTGAATATTTGGCAGAATTACTGGAAGCAGGTGAAGTTGATCCGACCGACCTGTATGACTTGTATAACGAGGTCGCATTAGCTGAAGCCATGGTCTTAGATCCAAAGAGTTCTTTCCACTAAAATAAGTGAGCCAATGCTGTCGGAACTGGTTGTATAACGAGAGACCCATTACGTATTAGCGTAGAGGGTCTTTTTTTGTTCTTTGATAGACAAAAACGCCAAGATAAAAGAGCGGGGCAAAAAGCAAGAAAAGTAGGCTCATAAAAAAGCTCTTGGCTAAACTGTAAGCTAAACCGGTGGCACCATCATAAGATTGGGTATAAGGTGAGGTGTACTCAAAGGGATTGACCCGCACACCATTTGAACCCCAGCGCCCACCACGATGATGGGAAGAGATGTCTTGGTGGTGTTGGTCTAAAGCTTTTTGGCGTAAAGAGACAAATTGATCATCACTGATGAACAGATAGGGATGTCTGAGTCGAAAAATTGGCAGTAATAATAAAGTGATCACGAAATAAAGGTGATAGAACTCAAAATGATATGCAAAGCTGGGGTAAAAAACTAGAGCATCAAGATACATCAAGAGTGCTCCCAAAGCGATCCCACCTAAGAGCAAGTAACATAACCATCTAAAGCATAAACTAACGATCCGCATCTAGATCAGCCCCCTTTTTTTAATCTTGTTATTATAATAACATCGATTTCTAATAAAATTAAATATTTTGGGAAATTGAGCGTAAAAAGTCTGTGTGCCAATGCAGTCATGAACATGAGAGGCTGTGACACAAGTAGCCTTTTAGTATTATAAATATAAAAAAACTGCCACTAAAGAAAGACATCTTCAAAATTCCAATGTTTGGAATTTGAAGATGCCTTTACTTATGTCACAGCCTCAATTTATTTGGAAAATGCTCACCAAATGGCGATCCGTTTGTCTGGTGCTAGGTACATGCCATCACCTGGTCTTACATCAAAGACTTGGTAGAAGTCGTCTAGGTTACGGGGCTGGATATTTGCCCGCAAGACATGTGGTGCGTGGACATCGATCGCTAAGAGGAGTTTTTCTCGTTCTGGTGCAGACTTCATTCCCCAGATCCGGGCCCAGTTGATGAAGAATTCACGCAGATCTGCATCGGGTTCACTTTTGGCAGCTTCAAGCGCACAGCTCAATCCACCTGCATCCGCAATATTTTCGGAAACGACGAGCTTACCGTTGACTTTTCCGGTGGGCAATTCTAAACCATCAAATTGTGCGATCATTTTTTCAGCTAATTTTTGGAAGTGGGCTAGATCTGCTTTAGTCCACCAATTAGCTAAGTTACCATGTTCGTCAAATTGAGCTCCGTTGTTATCAAACGCATGGGAGATCTCATGGGCGATAACGGCACCGATCCCACCATAATTGGCACTTGAAGATTGTTCAAGACTGTAAAATGGTGCTTGTAAGATCGCTGCGGGGAAGACGATGATGTTAAATGAAGGGTGATAATAAGCGTTGACCATGTGCGCAGGCATCTCCCAACGTGTGCGATCGACTTTCTCATCGATCCGTTCAAAATGACGCTTAGTTGCGATCTTGGTGAAATTTGTCACGTTATCAACTAAGTTTAAGTCGTCATTGACGATAAACTTGGAGTAAAGTGGATCGAGTTCATCAGGATATCCAACATTGATCCCGAGCGCATCTAATTTAACGATCGCTTTTTTACGCGTTTCATCACTCAGCCAGTCATTTTCTTCCAGTCGCTTTTTATAGACAGCGATCATCTTTTCTACCATATGGTGCACGTCTGCTTTAGCTTGAGCACCAAAGTATTTATGGGCATAGTAGAGTCCGACTACTTGACTATATTGATTTGTAGCTAAGTAGAAGGCCGATTTTTGCGGTTTCATTGCCTCTTTTGAACCAGAGAGCGCCCGGTTATAGGTGCCACCTACAACACGGATCTCATCGCTCAATAACCCAGTTAGATCGAGAAGAGTCTTGACAAATAACCAGCTACGCATGCTCTCAAAGTTTTGTTCGTTGACTAATTCGTTTAAAGCTGCGTAGTACTTAGGTTCGCTAACGATCACTTGTTTAGGCTCTTTTCCAAGTAAAGCGGTCACGACTTTAGCGAGATCGACATGTTCGCTCAATGATACAAAATCTTGGAAAGTATACTTGTTGTAAGATTTTACGTAATCTGCGCGTTCAGTGCTATCCTTTTGGAATGGTGCTAGTTTTTTGTCATAAGCCAAAGCTTGTTTGATCGTCTTTTGGCTAAATTCTTCATCATAACCGGCTAACTTGAAGAGTTCAGTCAGCATTTGCTCTAAGATCTGAAGCAATGTTTTAGCTTGTTCATTGTCAGGTTCATAGTAGGTCTTATCGGGTAAAAATAAAGATGGAACATCCGCATGGAGTGCGTAATGTTTGGTATCTTTCATATCCGGTGAAACATAGAGTTCAAACGGTGCATCGTAGCTCTCAAGTATTAGATCTGGTAAGGCATCTTGCCAAGCTTTTAGATCTTTTAAGGCTAAGATCTTATCTAAATACTTTTTAGCTGGGGCAGCGCCAGCCTTGTTACGAGCTTCAAAATCAGATGCAAGGCGATAGAACTTTACAAATTCTGCCATTTCTTTGGTCTGTGGGCGCTCTTTTTGGGTCAACATTTTACCAAAATCAGACATCAACGTTTCTTCGATATTGTCGGCCAAGTCGGCAAAGCCCCCAGTAGTTGACTTGTCGGCCGGGATCACAGCTGTTTTGAGCCATTCGCCGTTGACAGCTTGATAAAGGTCATCTTTTAATAAAGATTCATTGACAGTGGTGTTTTCCCCCATAAAAATTCCCCCTTAGGTTTTTAAAAATCAGCCGTATCAGGATCGGTTGCAAAACCCGCAACGCCCCGTAAGGCATCGATCTGTTGCATTTCGCTTTCAGTCAATTCAAAATCAAAGACTTCGGTATTTTCTTTGATCCGTGCCGGATGGACCGATTTTGGCAATGGTAGATGACCGTGTTGCAATGACCACCGTAAGCAAAGTTGAGCGACTGAACGCTTTTTCTTTTGGGCCAAAGCTTTTAAGGTCTCATTAGCAAAGATCCGTCCGGTACCAAATGGACTGTAAGCTTCCAATAAGATATCGTGTTGTTGACAGTAATCAATAGTCAAACGATCGACATCACCTGGGCAGATCCGGATCTGGTCGACCATCGGCTGGATCTTTTGTGTTTTTTTCAAAACTTCAAAATGCTTAGGTTTAAAGTTTGAAACTCCGATCGCCTTGACTTTCCCAGCCGTGTAGGCATCTTCTAGGGCACGCCAAGTCTCTTGGAGATGTTTTTCCCAGTCATGATCACGAAAAGCCTTTGGATTAGGCCAATGGATCAGAAATAAGTCCAAATAGTCGGTCTGAAGGTCGGATAAAGAACGATCGAGGGCTTGAGTAGCCAGTTCGTAAGTATGAGCCTGATTATCCAATTTACTTGTGATAAAAAGGTCACTACGAGCGATTCCGCTTGCTTTTACGGCTTGACCGATACTTTTTTCGTTGCCATACATTTCAGCAGTATCGATATGGGTAAACCCGGCATCAAGTGCAGCCAAGACAGCATCGGTAGCTACTTTACCTGCGGGAGTTTGCCAAGTACCAAAACCTAAAACTGGGATCTTAACGCCGTTTCCAAGTGTATATGTGTTCATCAAACTCATAAATTCCCACCTATCCTTGTATTGAATTATTGTGTACTACACGCCTTGATTATACCATAATTAAGTAAATGTCCACTTTTAGGGTGCTTACAGATCGAAGAAAATTGCTCTTTTTTGAATAAAAGCATTTTCACGTCTAATATTTGTGTGAAACACAATATAAGTATGCTATACTACTAAATGAGTTGCGGACTAGTTAGTCTGCTATTTTTGTTGATCACTTTTTGAGAAATGTAGTTTATTGCTTTATTTAGGGGGAAACGATGTGAAATTTTGGGGCAAGACAACACAAGATGCGATCAGATCTGGCTTAGAGGAATTGCATAAGACTAAAGCACAGGTCGAAGTAAAAGTTATCAGCGAAGGAAGAAAGGGCTTTTTAGGGTTTGGTAAGAAACCAGCTGAGGTGGAACTCGTTGTTAAGGAAGAAACAACACGTAAAAATGCTGGACGACCACACGCCAAAAAAGTGGCTGTTGCAAAACAAAAGGTTGAAGACTGGGAGAAATATCTGCACGAATTAGGTTACTATTTAGCAGATATCACACAGAAGATGGGGATCAAAACAACGATCGATGTGGTGGTGGAAAAACGGGTCGTGACCTATAATTTTGAAACTGAGCAGGAAGGTAGCTTGATCGGGCGCCACGGAAAAACGCTCAATGCGTTACAGTTGTTAGCTCAAGATTTCTTGGATAGGAAGAGTAAAAGGAAGGTCCAAGTCATCTTAGATGCGACTGATTACCGGGCACGACGCAAAGAAACACTCCAGTTTTTAGCACGAAAAGTTGCACGGGATGCAATTTGCCAAGATCGGCGGCAACGGCTAGATCCAATGCCTTCGTTTGAAAGAAAGATCATCCACGCTGCTTTGGCTAGAAATACCGAGGTCAAAACCTATTCAAGCGGTAATGAACCGCGACGCTTCGTCGTTGTTGAGCCGGCGTATGCCAAAAATACAGGGAAGAACTAAGAGAGGATTTTGACTATGTTTGAGCATAAACCCAACCATTTAGAAGATGAATTGTGCTTTTCGATCTATACAGCACAACGCTTTTATAACCGTTTCTATACTGAAGCCTTGAAGAAGTATAACTTGACCTATGCGCAATACATCACGTTATTAGTGTTATGGGAAAGTAAAGAAAAGATGATCATTCGTGACCTAGGTCTACGTTTGAAACTCGATACAGGTACATTGACACCTTTACTAAAGCGCATGGAAAAAGAAGGCTGGGTAACTCGTACGAAGACAAAAGCTGATGGGCGCAAGGTCTATATCACTTTGACTGATAAAGCTCTGGAGTTGGAAGACCAGATCAAAGCCCGGGTCACTGGTTGCTTTGGTTCAGTCGATATGTCTAGTGATGAGTATAAAAATGCCGTCAAATTTATCCAAGACATCGCTAACAAATTAGAAGATAACAACAAGTTGTTGGTGGAAAAAACTAAATTCTAATAGCGTTATATCCGCTAGGCAGGTATCTGCTTAGTGGATATTTTTTTGGGAAAATTCCCACAAGTTGATACTTTATCCCACTAGAGGAAAGGAAATGCCACTTTACTAGAAAGTGATGAAAACGGATACATAAAAATGGTATGCTTAGGTTGTTAAGAAAAGCTAAAGTTTTTTAGGAAAGGTAGTGAAGTTTTATGATGGAAAAGATCCAGCGCTTTGGGGGCGCGATGTTTACGCCAGTCTTGCTTTTCTCGTTTGCCGGGATTATGGTCTCGATCGCGATCGTAGCGACTAACCCAGTCTTAGTTGGTGATCTAGCTAAAGAAGGCACGATCTGGTATAACTTTTGGAAGATCGTTGAAAATGGTTCTTGGACCGTTTTTAACAACATGGAGCTCTTGTTTGTGATCGGTCTGCCGATCGGATTAGCTAAAACAGCTAATGCGCGGGCGGTAATGGAAGCCGTAGTCACATACTTGACCTTTAATTATTTCATCAGCACAATGTTGCAATTATTTGGCTCAAGTTTTGGCGTTAATTTCAAACAAGCAGTTGGTGGTGAAAGTGGATTAAAGTTGATCGCCGGGATCAAGACTTTAGATACTGGGATCATCGGTGCGATCTTTATCTCAGCGATCGTGGTCTACTTGCATAATCGTTATTTTGAAAAGAAATTACCTGATTTCTTAGGGATCTTCCAAGGATCATCATATGTTGTTGTTTTAGGATTCTTTGCGATGTTGCCGATCGCCTTATTGACCTGTTATATCTGGCCTAAGATCCAATTTGGGATCAGCTCATTACAAGCGGTCTTAGCTACTTCAGGCGTGGTCGGAGTTTGGATCTACACCTTCTTAGAACGGATCTTGATCCCAACAGGCTTGCATCACTTTGTTTACACTCCATTTGTCTTTGGTCCAGCAGTTGTTGAAGGTG
This sequence comes from uncultured Lactobacillus sp., assembly GCA_910587695.1. Classification (GTDB taxonomy): domain Bacteria; phylum Bacillota; class Bacilli; order Lactobacillales; family Lactobacillaceae; genus Ligilactobacillus. The sequence continues at coordinate 53,732 of CAJUNC010000009.1, read as the reverse complement.
GGATCACGCAGTACTGGTTTGCTCACTTAAATGAATTCTCACGCTCGACCCAACCACTTAAGACACTATTCCCAGAAGGTGGTTTTGCTCTCCATGGTAACTCTAAAGTCTTTGGAGCTCCAGGGATCGCGTTAGCCTTTTACTTTACAGCTCGACCAGAGAACCGTAAAAAAGTGCTCTCCATGTTGATCCCTGTAACGTTGACGGCTGTACTATCCGGGATCACTGAACCATTAGAATTTACGTTCTTATTCCTATCGCCACCATTGTTTGCAGTTCACGCTGTTTTAGCAGCAACTTTAGCAGCAACACTTTACACATTTGGTGTCGTTGGTGATATGGGCGGTGGTCTGATCGATCTGTTGACGCGAAACTGGATCCCAGTATTTTCAAATCATGCCGGTACGGTGCTCATCCATATCGTGATCGGACTGTGTTTCACATTTATCTGGTTCATTGTCTTCAAATTCTTGATCGTAAAATTCAACATTATGACGCCAGGGCGCGATATCGACAAGGAAGCTGACATCAAGCTCTACTCCAAGCAAGATTATAAAGATAAAAAAGCGGGCAAAGGTGATGAAAAAGCAGCTCCAGCAAATCGTTATCGTGAACAAGCAGCGATCTATTTGGAAGCAGTCGGTGGACGTGACAATATTGAAAAAGTCAACAACTGTGCGACTCGGTTACGTTTGACCGTCAAAGATCCAGCTTTAGTTGAAGATGATGCTACATTTAGAGCAGGTGGTGCACATGGTGTCGTGCGAAATGGTAATGCTTTACAAGTTATCGTGGGCTTAGACGTGCCCCAAGTCAGAGAACAATTTGAAGAATTAATGAATATTGGTGATTAGAGGAGGAATTTAACATGGATAAGAAGTTTTCAGTTGTAATTGCTGGTGGTGGGAGTACCTTTACTCCAGGGATCGTATTGATGTTGCTGGAGAATTTAGATAAGTTTCCGATCCGTCAGATCAAGTTTTACGATAATCTTGAATCACGTCAAAAAGTGATCGCAGATGCCTGTGAGATCATTTTAAAAGAAAAAGCACCAGAGATCGACTTTGTTGCGACAACTGATCCAAAGACAGCCTTTAGTGATGTAGATTTTGTCATGGCCCATATTCGTGTCGGACTATATGCGATGCGTGAAAAAGATGAAAAGATCCCACTTAAATATGGTGTTATCGGGCAAGAAACTTGTGGACCAGGGGGGATCGCTTATGGGATGCGTTCGATCGGCGGCGTCCTAGAGTTGATCGACTACATGGAACAATATTCACCAGATGCATGGATGTTGAACTATTCCAATCCAGCGGCGATCGTAGCTGAAGCAACACGTAAGTTACGGCCTAACTCTAAGATCATCAACATTTGTGACATGCCAGTCGGGATCGAAGAGCGGATGGCTCATGCGATCGGGCTCAAATCACGCAAAGAGATGGAAGTACGCTACTATGGCTTGAATCACTTTGGCTGGTGGACCGATATCAGAGATCACGCTGGCAATGACTTGATGCCACAGATCAAAGAACATGTAGCTAAATACGGCTATTCACTCAAAGAAGAGCTCGGAGAACATGAATCACAACATACTGATCCAAGTTGGATGCACACCTTTGCTAAAGCACGTGAAGTCTATGCGGTAGATCCAGATACTTTACCAAATACGTATCTCAAGTACTATCTCTATTCACAAGATGAAGTTGAGCATGCAGATCCTGAGTATACTCGGGCAAATGAAGTTATGAACGGGCGCGAAAAGCACGTCTTTGGCGAATGTAAAAAGATCGCTCAAGCTAAAACAGCCAAAGATACCAGCTTAGAAGTTGACGAACATGCTAGCTATATCGTGGATCTAGCACGGGCGATCGCATACAATACTCACGAACGCATGCTGCTGATCGTGGAAAATAATGGTGCTTTGAGCAACTTTGAGCCAACAGCCATGGTCGAAGTTCCATGTATCGTAGGTAAAAATGGACCTGAGCCACTAGTTCAAGGCCAGATCCCTCGTTTCCAAAAAGGTTTGATGGAACAACAAGTTGCAGTCGAAAAACTCGTCGTTGAAGCTTGGGAAGAACACTCCTACCAAAAACTATGGCAAGCACTAACGCTTTCTAAGATCATTCCAAACGCAAGAGTTGCTAAGCAGATCCTAGATGACTTGATCGAAGCTAACCGTGATTTTTGGCCAGAACTCAACTAGTGTAAACGCTGTAATTGATCGTGCAAAATATGCTATAATTTAGCATATTAGTAAACAGATCAGGGGGATGCACATGACACTAGAAGAATTGATCACACAACATCAAAAGGCCTTAGGAGATCTTGATAAGACCATCTTGCGTTATGTGCTGGATAATAAAAATGAAGTTCAACAGTTGGGGATCACTGAATTAGCTACAGCAACTTACACTTCTAAATCAACGGTTTTACGTTTAGTCAGAAAATTAGGTTTTGCAGGTTTCTCGGAATTCAAATACTTTTTAAAGACGAGCACTAAAGAGGCCAAACCAGCCACAGAGATGTTTGCCGATCTACAGGTCTCAGATATCATTAAGACGATCAAAGGCTTAGAACATATCGAATGGGATGATCTAACATTACGTCTCAAAGAGGCCCAAACGATCTATTGTTATGGTACAGGCTTTTCGCAACGGAGGATCTTAGATGAATTTGCTAAAAATCTGTTACAGCTAGGAAAACGGGCGATCACGATCCCTAATAAGACTGAACTTGATATGGCAATGGAGATGATAACTGCAAACGATGTCGTTTTATTGGCGTCACTCAGTGGTGAAACCGAAAATATCAAGGAAAACATCTTCATGTGGACGCTAAAAAATGTCCCCCTTGTAAGTGTGACGCAAGCAAAGGAGAACACATTTGCGAGTCATTCGGATTTTGCTTTGCACTATCATGTGACGCCATTTTCGATCATCAAGGACAAAAAAGTCGAATCATTAGTTACGCTATCAGTCGTGGTCGATTACCTTTTTCGTAAGTTGACTGAAAAAATGAGTAAAGATAGGTGAGAAAAATGTTGAAACAAGTACTGGCAAGACCAGCTGTATACAAGAAGATATTATTAGGCTACTGGATCGGTTCAAGTGTGATCTTATTTGGATATTTATATTTGGTCGCACTCGATCTTGGCAAAAGTCTGCCAACGACTTTACAAGCGATGCCTAGTTTAGCTTTAGTAACGATCATTACAGGTCTCAACTTATTGTTAGCGGCAGGCTTATGGAAGATCAAAGCGTCGGATAGACCACTGTTTTTAAGTCTAGCTTTAGTACAACAACTCTTGAGTTTAAACTTTGTGGGAGCGTTATTGATCTATTTTTACCAACGTTTCAGTCAACAGAAGTTTCTCCAAAAGCCGACAAAAGATCAAGGTGCGCTGGTACTTTCCTTTACGCTGGTCATATTGCTGACACTTTTTGTTCTCTTGATCAGACTCAGATTGGAGTTTATAAACTAATACAGTGTGTAAAATTACGTTTAGTCGGTATCCTAGGAGTTACGATTCGCAGCACGGATATAAAAAAGCATGCCACATTAGGCATGCTTTTTATATTAAAATGAGTATTGTTCGACTGGTGTTTCAAACCAGTCGTAACGTAAAAGTTGTTTGAGTTTTTTATTTACAGGGATCCAGATCCCACTCTTTAAGATATCTTTCATTGTTTGGATGAAGAGCATATCGTGGGCTACGCTTTTAGGGCGTGCCACTTCGATAACTTCATCGTCTTCAGTTTTTAAGGTGATCTTGTTTGATTTTACGTCTACAACTTGTGCAGAGACAATATCAGTTTGTTTATCCATATAGATGTTCCTTTCTGGATGGTATCTTAACTTGATACAGTCTCTACTATACGCTGGTTAGTTAAATTTGTTTATAAATATGCCTTAAATTTAGTTTAAGGATCACTTGTTTGAACTTGAGTGATCAATTTTTTGACTAACTGTTGGGTCGCTTGTTTTTGTAACTCTTTGAGTAATTTCTCGCGTTCAGTGCTAGACATTGTTGGGTTTTGTTGTAGTTTTTGAGCTAATTCTTGTTGTATAACTTGGGAAATATTTTTCTTGAGCTCGGTGTCATGTTCTTTAAGCAATTTTTTAAGTTGTTTAGCTTGTTTAGTGCTCAAAACAAACCAACTATCGGTCAATTTGAACTCATAAGTTTGATGTTTGAGGCGCTTATTATTGCCTAAAATACCAAAGAAAAGCTCAGAGAGGCCATTTTGGTAGACATAACGCTCTTTAGTCACGACTAATTGTGGATTTTTTGCAGTTTGTGAGTATTTGGTAGTCGTATCAGTCGTTTTTGTTTGGTGCAATTTCTTTTCATCAGAAGAATTGTGATAGAGATAAACCCTTTCTGACTTAGTTCCAAGTGGTTGATACAGTAATACATCGAGTTGATCAGGAACTGAAGAAACGAGTTTTTGTTTTTTGGTGACCGTTTGAACTTTCATCCCCCAATTATAGGAATCATTTAAAACGATCGCACCAGTACAAAGCACCATGATCAAAAATGATAGTAAAGCATATAAAACACGATGCTTAAGGGTAGGCAGGACTGTAAAACAAAAGAAGCTGATCGTTGCTAAAACTAAAATAATGATACTCATCTACTGAACCCCCTTTTTACTAGTGAGCGTGACTTTAGGTGCATTATTGCCCTTCTTTAAGAAGAAAGCAAAGAACAATGCGACGACTGCAAAGAGGATCGAAATAAAGAATGCAGCATGATAACCATTCAAAACAGCTCCGGTAGCGAGATCAGCATATTTGAGCGGTGTTTGTACCAAAACCTTGTGAGCGGGCATTGAGTTTTTGGTAACTGAACTCAAGACTGAGATCAAGATCGCTGTCCCGATCGAGCTTAAGACTTGACGGAAAGTATTGTTGACCGCTGTTCCGTGAGAGATCTTAGCAAACGGCAAGACATTCATCCCAGAAGTCGTGACCGGCATCATCGTCGCGGAGATCCCAAACATCCGGATCGCATAAAAGACGACGATCAACATGATCGAAGTCTCTTTAGTGATAAAAAGAAATGGGATCGAGCCTAAAGTCAACATCGTCATCCCAGCAAGCGCCATGAATTTAGCCCCGTAACGGTCAAACAAGCGCCCTGTTATCGGTGACATGATCCCCATTGCTAAGGCCCCAGGTAGTAAGATCAAGCCAGAATGGAAGGCGGATTCACCGCGAATATTTTGGATGTAAAGTGGGATCACCATTTCAGAACCAACTAAAGCTAAGTTAGCCACCCCACTTAAGATCGCAGCTAAGCTAAATTCACCATATTTGAAGACTGTGATATCCAAGAAGGGTTCGTCCATTTTTAATTGGCGTAAACAAAAGAGAGCAACAAAGATCGCCCCAACAGCTAGATAGACGATAACGTAAAGATCGCCCCAGCCATCATTACCGGCTTTAGAAAAACCATATAGTAATGCCCCAAACCCGATCGTTGAGGTAATGATCGAAATGACGTCGATCTTTTGATGGGTGTTAGGCACAACGCTTTTCATGAAGAAGAAGGCTAAGATGATAACGGCGACCACGATCGGAATGATCATGCCAAATAATTCACGCCAAGTCCAGTTATCGACGATCCACCCAGAAAGTGTTGGCCCTAAAGCTGGTGCAAGCCCGATCACAAGCCCGACAGTCCCCATGGCAGCCCCACGTTTTTCTGGAGGAAAGATCGAGAGCATGATCGTTTGGAGTAACGGCATTGAGACTCCGACCCCGATACCTTGGATCAACCGACCTGCAAGAAGGACTCCGAAATTTTGGGCAGTAAAAGAAACGACTGTCCCTAGTAAAAAGGTCAACATAGCCCAGAGATACATCGTTTTTGAGCTGAATCGATTGATCAACCAAGCCGAGATCGGGATCATGACCCCATTGACCATCATAAAACCAGTCGTTAACCATTGAACGGTTGCTGTTGAGATCGAAAAGTCTTTCATGATCGCAGGAAAAGCAGTGTTCATCAAGGTACTATTCAAAAAAGTACAAAAAGAACCGACCATTAAAACTAAAACCAATAGATCACGATTATAACTATTGCCGTTGATATCGGTCGGACGTGTAGCATTATTCAAACAAGTTCACTCCCTTATTATTTTTAGATATTATTTTAAATTTACATGCGTTGCCTACTATAAACCTTATTTACCAAGTTTGTCAAGATAGTTGACAAATCACCTGAAAAATATAAAATCTAAAGTAGGAAAATTATTTGCGAGGTGGAAAACTTGAAAGAGACGAAGCATAAGATGCACAAACCCCACTTTATCCATGATATTCGGATCGGGATCGGTGATATGTGTAAGATCACAGGGGTCACGGGGCGGCAGTTGCGCTATTGGGAAGAGCGTGGTTACATCAAGTCGCTAGCCGATGAGAAGAATTCAGTGCGTAAGTATAGCTGGGAAATGTTGTATAAAGTAGGTTCGATCAAAGCTTTTATCGATGAGGGCTATACCTTAGCTAAAGCCGTTGAAAAATCTGAATTGCGTGAAAAAGAAATGGCGATCGTCCGCAAATTTATGGCTGCCAATATGCATGGAGTGGAGATCACAGATGAAGAAAAGCTTTACGGGCAACTTGACTTAGGACAATGTGAAGGTAAAAAGATCTACGGTGTGGTTGATGAAAATGGTAGTCATTTGGAATTTGGTGAAGAGTAATGTTTGTCCATCATATTGCGATCATTTGTAGCGATCGCGCGCAAGCAGTTGATTTTTATGTCAATAAATTAGGGTTTAAGATCGTATCTGAACATGTCCGCCCACAAAAAGACGACATTTTGTTGAATGTGGCTAAAGATGGGCTAGTATTGGAGTTATTTATCAAACCCAATGCACCAAAACGTGTCAGTGGAGCCACTGGAGAGGCACGAGGCTTACGGCATTTGGCTTTTAAATGTGACGATGTTGCAGCAAAAAGAGAGCAGTTGTTGGCGTTAGGTATCAAATGTGAGCCGTTGCGACGCGATGACTTTGATGGTAAGTTGATGGCCTTTTTCTTTGATCCTGACGGTTTACCCCTTGAATTACATGAATAGAAGGGATCATAATGGTAGAAAAATTAAAGCAGTATCCAGTCACAGCCTTTATTGTAATAGCAATGGTACTGATAACATTGGTGTTAGGTGATCTGGCTTGGTTTAGAAAATTAGCGGTGGTCTTATTGACCTGGTGGGTCGGAGTTGGCTTTGAAAAGCCCGTCAATGAGATGATCGCTCAAGAAAAATTAGGAAAGCTCGTAGGCAAGGGCTTTGTTTTGGTAGCGACAGCAGCTTTTGCAGCCGTAGTGACCTATGTTCAAATAAGATTTTAAAGCGTGTGAGACAGCACGGGTAGTTCCGTACTGATAACGAGAGATCCCCCATGTTGCAAAATACGCAACATGGGGGATCTCTCGTTATCTGCTAGGTGTGCTGTAAAACACATTTCCACTACATAACTATCGTATTACGACCTTTTTAGCCCCGCTTGAGCTAGCTTTTAGACCGTTTGCCTATCAGTCCTGACCGTTTAGGCGTCTTTAGCGAAAATCAGCTTGATATTTGTTAGAATTTAGTTAAAGAAAGGGGGAGCCAAAATGAAAAGTAAATTTGAGATCGATCCTAAATTACCCGAAGAATGGGCCGAATTTCATGTGCATGAATTGACACCTAAGTTACAACAAGTCGTCCAACTACTTGAACACGATGAACAAATTTGGGGTTATGCCGATCAGATCGTTAAGCCGTTAGCTTTAGCTCAGATAATTTCCTTAAATAGCCAAGCTGGTAAGATCTATGCTATGACCGAGCACGGTAGCTATCAGGTAAAGAAGAAATTATATGAAGTGGCTGAACTTTTAACTCCAGATTTTGTTAAGATCAGTCGCAGTGAATTTGTTAACTTGAATTATTTAGATCATTTGGAATTGACCGTGCAAGGAACGATCGCTTTAAAACTAAAAAATGGTACTACGACCTTTGTAGCTAGGCGTTGTGTCAAAAATCTCAAAGAAAGGCTAGGGATCTAAAATGAAGATATTTAAAAAGATAATTAGTGCTAGTTGCTCGGGGATCGCGATCGGAGTGATCCTATCTGTCATCTTTTCTAGTATTTTTGGACAAGGAGGATATATGCCCTCAACACCAACATTTATGGAACTATTTTCGACCCCAGTTAAAGCGATGACAAGCTCGATCATTTTGTGGGCTTTAATGGGAAATGTTTTTTATTTTTCCGAATCGATCTTTGCACAAGAACGCTGGAGTTTACTCAAGATGTCGCTACTCCATTATCTAGTGACATTGATCTGTTTTTTCCCGTTAGCTTATCTGGCGGGCTGGTTTCCTCATAATATTTTGTGGATCGCTGGCTTTTTACTGATATATACGGGGGTCTATCTTATTATCTATCTTGGAAGTTATCTTTCTACGTGGTTAGAGATAAAAAAGATCAATCAAAAAATTAAATAAGTGCCTAGTTCTAAGCAGTCTTATGACCGACTTAGAACTTTTTTATATCAAATTTAATTTATTTTACAATATTAGTTGACCTTGCATATTATACGTCATATAATATTAGTGAAGTTAAGATATAACAGAGAAAAAAGAAAGGTGGGAAAAACCGCATGGAAATCAAAGTAACAGCTGATCTATTAGATGGTTTGGTCTTAGCCTTACTGGAAAGTCAAGATTACTATGGATATGCACTGACACAAGATATGCAACAAGCGATCTCGATCTCAGAATCAACGATGTATCCGGTCTTACGGCGCTTACAAAAGGCAGAATATGTGACCACATACGATGCACCTTATCAAGGTCGCAATCGTCGTTACTACAAGATCACTGAGAGCGGGGAAAACCATTTACAGCGTATCAAAAAAATGTGGAATGATTATAAGGAAAGTTTAGATGCTGTCTTTGCCGCAGCAGATAAGCGCAAGCAAAATGCATATGATGAGGAGGGGCAACATGAATAGGGAAAAATATCTGGCTGAATTAGAAGAATACTTACAACCTTTAACGCCAGAAGAACGTGCTGATGCCATTATGTTTTATTCAGAATTTATCGATGATGCGGGGTTAGAAACACGCAGTCAGATCGAAGAACGGTTAGGCACACCACGGCAATTGAGTCGGAAAGTCTTAGCTGATCATTCGATCAAGACGACCGATGAAGAGACTAAGTATCAACGGACTGCGACCCCACAGTCAAATGTGAAGATGATCTGGTTGATCTTGCTAGCTTTATTAGCATCACCATTTCTCTTAGGATTTGGGGGAATCATGATCGCAGTGTTGATCGGGATCTTGGCCTTGATGGCAGGGTTAGTTTTTGGTGCTGGTGTGATCTTATGTGCCGGTGTAGTCGTGATGGGGTTCTTGATCTATATCGGGATCGCAATGCTATTTAGCAGTTGGGCAGTCGGGCTCTTTTATCTAGGCTTAGGACTTTTAGCCTTAGGAGGGCTCTTGATCGTTATCCCGCTAGCTTATTGGTCGATCCGCTTGATCCTTCAAGGGATCGCCAACTTCTCCAAGTATCTCTACGATAAATTGAGCAAGAAACGCAAAGAAAAAGGAGGCAGTGACCATGAAGAAGACATTTAAATTTGGTTGGTTGATCTTAGCTATCGGTGCCGTGATCGCAATTGTGGGCGCTGCGTTCCACGGTGTTAAAGCAGTCGAGTTTGATGGATTAAAGGTCCAAACCGTCAAAAAAGATAGAGATATTCAAAAGACGTATGCTAAAAAAGAATTTGATCAGATCAAGATCGAAAGTGGATCGGGTTATTTTGCGCCGATCGATCTTGATATCAGACAAGGCTCTGATTATAGCGTATCTTATAGTGGAAGTTCGCGCTATGAGCCAAAGATCAGTTACCAAAATGGAACATTGAAGATCATTCGAGGACGTGATACGCATAACACAGTCAGTTTGGATTTTACGGATTACCGTACAAAGATCGATAGTAAATTAGTCATTACGGTACCCCAAAATGTAAAATTGAGTACATTAAAAGTTGAAGGTATCTATGATAATATCAACTTGGAAAAACTAAATGTTGCAATGCTAGATCTTGATCTAGATCACACTAAAAAATTGGAATTAAATGAAGTGACGGCAGAAAGAACAGATGTTGATACTGGTATCGATGCTGGTCAGATCATCAACTCTAAGCTCAACAATGGTGAATTAGAATTTACTGCATCATCTGATCTGGATCTAGTAGTTTCAGGCGGTGAATTGAATAACATCAAAGTCAAAACAGAAGGTCAAGGCAGAGTCTACTATAAAGACGGTCTGGTCGTAAATGGTGGTAGTACACAATTAGCTGATATCGAATACGGTCATGAGTATGCCGATGATGAAAGTGATAGCGAAAGTGTTGATAATACTGAGCTAAGTTCTGATCTTGATGCTGATACGATCACGGTCAAGGGTAAATATGAGATCAAAAATGTAGCTGGTGCGATCCGTGTCGGCAATGTAACAGTGCAAGGTTACCGTTTGACTAATAAACATGGTAAAAATACATTACATGACCAACAACAGACAAATGGTGGTACACTAGAAGAAAATACAGATCAAGCTGATGTCTTGACTTTAGATAACCAAACTGGTGAAAATACGGTAAAGTAAATCAATTAATTGAAAGGATGAAGTTGCGATGGCAAAAACAAAAAAAGAATTAACAAAATCAAGCGATAAAGTAGTTTCAGGTGTCTTTGGTGGTGTCGCAGAATACTTTGGCTGGGATAAAGCGATCACCCGGATCATTGGTGCGATCTTGATCATTTTCCCGGGAAATATTATCCTTGGTCTATTGATCTATTTCATTGCCGCTTTAGTTATGCCTGATGCACCAAGTAATGGTCGTAAAGGTTCACATCATTCAGAAGATGATAGTGTGATCGAAGGCGAATTTAAAGAAAAATAAAGTTAAGTAACAGTGCTTCGTTGGTCGGATAGATCGGCGAAGTTTTTTTCTATTTTTGATTTTTTATTCAAAAAAATAGGTATAGTATTTTAGACAATTCCTCGGTATCATAAAAATAAAAAAATGACTGAGGTAATGAAAATGACATTTTATACCTTACAATATCTTCAAGATCAACGTGAGGTAAATCAGTTGGTGATCTACATTTTAGGTGCGATCGGCTTATTGATCTTACTCTTTGCGGTTTTGATGTATTCACGCAATCGTTTTGATACTAAATATCGTGATATAAGTATCATTATGTTGCTGGTAATGTTTTTTCTATTTGGCTTGAGCTACAGTAATTATGAACAACATCGTACCCAAACATTATCGACTTCACAAGTCCAACCATTTTTACGTTCAGTTGCGCGTGAGGAAGGCGTTAGCACCAAAGATGTGGCAGTCAATAGTCGCAGTCTTGTAGATGGGATCATCGTGAAAGTCAAAGATAAGTACTATCGGGTCGAATTAAGTGTCGATCGTAACAGTTATAAGTTGGCCCGGACGCATTTGATCAATAAAGATATTACGATCCAATAGGGGGATTTTAACGTGGAATTTTATGGACCGATAATTGGCAAATTTATTTTAGGGATGTTATGTATCATCTTACAGATAAATATTGTTGGTAAACGAAATTTAGCCCCAGTGACGGCACTTGATCAAGTACAAAATTACGTGCTTGGTGGGATCATCGGGGGGATCATTTATAACCAAGATATCACGGTGCTACAGTTTTTGATGGTGCTCATTATTTGGACTTTAGTTGTGATGGTCTTACAATTTTTAAAAAATCACAATCGTTTAGCCAAGGTGATGATCGATGGGCGCCCAGCGATCTTGGTCAAAAATGGTAAGCTCGATGTGGAAACTTGTTTAAAACGCGGGGTGACTGCCGATGAATTGATGTTTAGATTGCGGGTCAACGGGATCTACGAGTTAGCGCGAGTCAAACGAGCTATCTTGGAACAAAATGGCAAATTGACAGTGCTCGAATACGGTGATGATGAAAGCATTCGCTATCCATTGATCAGTGATGGGATCATCAATTACGATATTTTAGAGATGATCTCACGGGATGAAGCCTGGCTTGATGAGCAATTACAAAAAAACGGTTTTACGAGCAGTACAGAGGTCTTTTTGGGCGAATACATCAGTGGTAAGTTACATTTTGTAGGTTATCCAAAGAAATAATTAGCAGTTTTTAGCTAATAGGTTTAGAATAGTCCTAGTGCTATACTAATAAAGTAAGTTTGCTGAAAGAAGGATGAATTATGCCATTAAATGAAATTAATTTGGCCTTAGGACCAGAAAAAATGTTGACGATGATCTCAGAACGTTACGCTGATCGGAATTTTTTACTTTATCGTGCATTAGCCAATAAAGATGGTTATTTGCTCGTTGATATCTCTGGTGAACATACAGTGTTTGAATCTGGGTTGAATTACCGCGTCTTAAAAGAGATCAGTGAAACAGACTGGGATGGTCTTCTAGAATTGCGCTATGTGACTTTAGATACTGATCAACAAAAAGTTTTCAATGCAGTTGTTGATTCTTGGAATAACAAAGCTACACGTCCCTTTGGGTTGAAGGCTTCTAAAGTATTGATCTCTTTGAAAAAGGATTTCCAATTCCTCTTGTTGAACGTCTGGGAAGATGAACAAGATTATTTGGCTTGGAATAATTCACCTGAAAATAAATTAGCGCAATTTGGGCACGATGGTAACCGTGCTCCAGTAGATAAGCTCTACACGCGCGTAAGATAAGTTACACAAATAAAATGCAGTCAACGCCGAGGGACCCACTATGATACAAATAATTGCATCATAGTGGGTCCCTAGTTGCATAGACCGCAATTTTACGCACTGTGGAGTTAGTCTTCGTTGATGTGTTCTTTTACTTGCTTGAAGATCATGATGATGTGGTTGTCGGCTAGTGTGTAATAAACGTGTTGTCCGTCACGCTTGCTAGAAACTAGTCCCGTTTGGCGCAAGATCTTTAATTGATGTGAGACCGCTGATTGCGTCAAACCGATCGCCTTGGTGATCTCATTTACCGTAAGTTGCTTTTCAAATAATAAGTACAAGATCTTATAGCGAGTCTCATTACCAAATGCTTTAAAGATCTGTACACTGGCTTCTGTCTCCTCCTTTGAAGGGAGATTTAAATCGTTATCCATAATATTCACCTTGTGTCTTGCTAGAGTTAATAGATTTCCTAACTATTATAGCAAAACTATTTTTAAATTGAGCGGTTGAATAAAAATTAAAATTCCGCTAGACTGATACATACGAAGCAAAAATAGCTTAATAAATTTATCATTATGGAGGGGAATATGGAGATCTTAAAACCACACTTGAAAAACTATTTAGGTGCGATCTTTGGTGCGGTCATTTCGATCATTGTGGCTGCAGGTGCATCTCTATTGCAACCGCGTGTCCTACAATTTATCTTAGATAATTTATTAAAAAATGATCGTCAGGCAATGTTCAATTATGGGATGATCTTGATCGCTTTAGCGGTGATCGGGGTGATCGCTGGGATCTTGAATGTTTATTTTGCAGCTCGAGTCGCTCAAGGTGTTACAAGTGATCTGCGGGAACAAACTTACTGCAAGATCCAAACATTTTCTTTGAGCAATATTGAAAAATTTTCGGCTAGTACCTTAGTCGTCCGTTTGATCAATGATATGAATCAAGTGCTAAATGTCGTGATGACGACCTTTATGCAAGTTTTACGGATGCCGATCATGATCATCGGGGCCTTTGTGTTGGGGATCGTCACCATTCCACGTTTTTGGTGGTTACAAGTAGTGATGTTTTTAGCTGTTGCTTTAGTTATCGGGCTGACGTTCCCGCAATTAGGCAAGATGTTTGATCGGTTCCAAAAGAAATTAGATCGCAGTAATACGATCGCTAAAGAAGCGATGCAAGGGATCAGGGTGATCAAATCCTTTAACCAACAAAAAAATGAAGAAGTACGTTTTGGCGAAGTTTCAGATGAGATGAATGCTCTAAATATCAAGATCGGCTATGTATTCTCATGCTTATTACCAGCCTTTTTCTTAGTCTGCAATGTGGGGATCACGGCAGTCGTTTATTTAGTTGGGATAAACGTGGAAAATGCCCCGAGTGAACTGGCAGCGATCACTTCATATATCGGGTATCTGATGCAGATGTTATTCACATTGGCATTTGGTGGGATGACGATGGCGATGTATGCGCGTGGTTTTGTTTCATTAGGCCGAATAAAAGAAGTTTTAGATACAAAACCAGATCTAACATTTGATCCAAATGCACCAGAAGTAGAACTTGATGGGGCTGTTGAATTTGATGATGTTTCCTTTGCTTACCCTGGGGCTGAACATGAAACGCTCAAAAATATCAGTTTTAAAGTTGCTCCAGGTGAATCGATCGGGATCATTGGGGCTACTGGATCAGGGAAATCGACCTTAGCCCAGTTGATGACTCGTTTGTACGATCCTACTTCTGGGGTCGTTAAAGTCGGTGGTGTCGATCTACGTGAAGTAAATGAAGGTTCATTACGTAAGGCGGTATCATTAGTCTTACAAAAAGCATTACTCTTCTCAGGTAAGATCTCAGATAACTTGCGCCAAGGTGATCGTAATGCTACCACTAAAGATTTTAGATGGGCAGCTCGCATCTCACAGGCAGCTGAGTTTGTAGAACGCTATGATGACCAATATGAACATCAAGTTGAAGAGCGTTCGGCGAACTTTTCTGGTGGACAAAAGCAGCGCTTATCGATCACACGTGGGGTCGTCGGGAAGCCAAAAGTTTTGATCTTGGATGATTCGACCTCGGCTCTAGATGCTAAGTCAGAAAAACGCGTCAAAGAGGCGCTAGAAAAGGAATTGACACAAACTACGACTTTTGTGATCGCCGAAAAGATCTTCTCAGTGATGGACGCTGATAAGATCATGGTCTTAGATCAAGGTCAGCTCGTAGCTTTGGGATCTCATCAGGAATTATTAGCAACTTCACAAGTCTACCGTGAGATCTATGAAACGCAACGTGCTAAAGATAAGATCGAGGAAGGAGAGCTGTAAAAATGAAGGATTTTAAAATTGCCTGTGGCTACTTTTGGAAGTATTTAAAGCAATATTGGTCAGCTGTGACAATTATGATCGTTTTGACTTTACTAGCGACCTTTTTCCAAGTCATTGCACCGATCTACATGGGAAATGCGGTCACAGCTTTGACTAAATATGTCGCTCAATTAGCTGATCCAGCGACACGTACGAGTGCCTCGATGGCTGCTTTTTATACGGCATTGAAATTGATGGCACTGTATTTTTTATTGAATGTGTTAGCCCAATTCATTGCTTGGATGATCATGTCTAAGTTTAATGCGGACGCAACAAATGGCATGCGCAAAAACTTATTTGCTAAATTACAGCGCATGAAGATCCGTTATTTTGATACACATCAAGATGGAAAGATCTTATCGCTATTTACTTCAGATATCGATAATATCTTCAATGCTTTGAATAATGCGGTCTTTGAGATCGTTTCGCAGGGGGCACTTTACATTGGAACATTGATCGTGATGTTTTCGATCAACGTCAAATTAGCTTTGATCACTGTAGCATCAACACCATTTGTACTGGTGATCGCTTTAATTATCATGTCAAAAGCCCGAAAATACTTAGATGCCCAACAAGATGAGATCTCAAATCTAAACGGTTATGTCAATGAGCAGATCAACGGAGAACAGGTCATTTTGAGTAATGGTCTACAACAAGAATCGATCGCTGGTTTTAAAAAATACAACCAACGTGTTAAAGATACGATGTTTAAAGGCCAATTTTATTCTGGTCTCTTGTTTCCTTTGATGCAAGGCCTGTCATTGTTGAACCTAGCGATCGTGATCGTTGGGGGGATCTGGTTGATCGTGGCTGACTCGATGAATACAGCGACTGGTCTGGGCTTGATCGTGATGTTTGTGCAGTATTCGCAAACATATTTCCAACCATTGACACAATTGACTTCGATCTACTCGATGATCCAGTTGGCACTAACAGGTGCAAGACGTTTAGCTAAAGTCGAAGCTCAACCAGAAGAAGATCTAGTTTTGGACGGTAAAAAGCAAGAGGGCTTACGTTCAGAAGTGGCTTTAAATGATGTGCATTTTAGTTATGATGAAGGAAAAGAGATCTTGCATGGGATCGATCTATCAGTGAAAAAGGGTCAGATGCTAGCCTTGGTTGGGCCAACGGGTTCAGGTAAGACGACGACGATGAATCTATTCAATCGGTTTTATGATGTCGATTCTGGGTCAGTGACTTTTGATGGGGTGGATGTGCGCGACCTTACGCTCAAGTCTTTGCGTTCAAAAGTTGGGATCGTATTGCAAGATTCGTTGCTCTTTACGGGGACGATCGCCGATAACATCAAATACGGTAAGCCAGATGCTAGTGATGAAGAGATGATCGCTGCAGCTAAACAAGCGCAGATCCATGATTTTGTCGTTGGTTTACCCGATGGATATGCAACTAAGGTCAGCGATGAGCAGTCGATCTTTTCAACGGGGCAAAAGCAATTGGTAAGTATTGCGCGGACGTTATTGTCTGACCCAGATCTCTTGATCTTAGACGAAGCGACATCTAATGTTGATACCGTGACGGAAGAAAAGATCCAACAAGCAATGGATGCAGTCTTAGCTGGGCGCACGAGCTTTGTGATCGCGCACCGCTTAAAGACGATCGTCAATGCCGATAAGATCGCGGTCTTACGCGACGGTAATGTGATCGAGCAGGGCAGTCATGCAGAGTTGCTCGCCCAAAAGGGTTTTTATTACGATCTATATACCAATCAAATGGTATTAGACTGATAGATGCAAAATGAGGCTGTGATATAAGTAGAAGACATCTTCAAATTCCAAACATTGGAATTTTGAAGATGTCTTTCTTTGTCTCTGAAAATACTTGTTTTTAAGGCTTTAGTACCAAGTAACAACGACTTATGTCACAGCCTCATCTATTTTTCAGCATTTTTTTGCTGTTCGATATACATGGTGCCCCAAGCCGCTAGAGCATCGATCACAGGGTGCAAAGTTTCTCCCAATTTACTCAAGCGATATTCTACCTTAGGAGGGATCTCAGGATAAACTTTACGGATAACTAAGCCGTCATTTTCTAGTTCGCGTAAGCTTTGGGTCAACATCTTTTGACTTACCCCAGCGACACTTTGCTTTAGTTCACCGTAGCGCTTAGTCCCACCTAGTAGATCACGTACGATCAAGATCTTCCACTTACTGGATAATAAGCTGATCGTTGTTGCAACAGGACAGAGTCCCATCTGCGGTAAAGGTCTATTTACCATTTATTTAACACTCCCCTTTAGAAAGTATAAAACTATTAAGTGCCTACTTTCTTTTAGTTTTTAATTGTATTATAGTGAAAATGATCAGTGCATATCAATTGTTTTTTTACACTATTTTAGTAGACTATAGAGTATAAATCGTGAGGTGAAAGAGATGATCCATTATCGAGACGTTAGTAAGACCTATGGTGAAAATACGATCTTAGAACATATCGATCTAAAGATCAATGCGGGTGAATTTTTTGTCTTAGTAGGACCTAGTGGGAGTGGCAAAACGACTTTACTGCGGATGTTGAATCAGTTGACGCTCCCAACGACAGGTGATATTTATCTAAACGACAAAAAGATAAAAGAATACGATAAACAAAAGTTGCGCCTAAATACCGGTTACGTGCTCCAAGACAGCTGTTTATTTCCCAATCTATCGGTCGAAGATAACATCACGATCCAATTAGAACAGCTCAAGACCGAAAAGTCTAAACGAAGAAAAAGAGCGTATGAATTGTTACAAGAAGTAGACCTTGATCCGATCGTTTTTGCCAAACGCAAGCCAGCTGAATTGTCAGGAGGACAAAAGCAAAGAGTCGCGATCATCCGAGCTTTAGCGACCAAACCAGAGCTAGTTTTGATGGATGAATCGTTTAGTGCATTAGATCCAGTCTTGCGGCGCCAATCACAGGATCTGATCTTAGAGCTACATAAAACGCTAAAACCGACGGTCGTTTTTGTGACTCACGATATGCAAGAAGCTTTGCGCTTAGGGGATCGGATCGCTGTCTTGCATGAAGGGAAGATCCAACAAGTCGGGACGCCCACACAGATCATGCAACAGCCAGCAAATGAATTTGTAAAAACATTTTTTGATACAGAAAGTCCCCATTTTTGGGATCTTGATTATCTATTAGAAACAAAACATCTCACTAAAGTCAAATTTTGTCCTACCGTCCCTGAGCTGATTGATTTTACTGAATTATTGACCCAACTGCAACAGACACCGAAAGTACGCTTCAATTACCAAGATCAGACCTATGAAATTACTTACCAACAACTCTTAGCCTATCTTTTACATAAGGAGTGATCAGATGCCAAAATTACTTGAAACAGTAAGCGACCAACGTGTTGAGATCTTGCAGGCACTGATGCAGCATTTGACGATCTCACTGATCTCACTGGTGATCGCTGCCTTGGTAGCTATCCCGTTAGCGATCGGATTGCGCAATAAACCTATTTTAGGTGAAGCAGGTCTGCAGGTGGCAGGTATCATCCAAACGATCCCAAGTTTAGCTTTATTAGGTTTGTTGATCCCGGTGGTCGGTATCGGTACGACTCCAGCTGTGATCGCTTTGACGCTTTATGCGATCATGCCGATCTATCAAAATACCTATGCCGGGTTAAAAAATATCGATCCAGCACTCAAAGAGGCGGCTAGAGCTTTTGGCTTGTCTCGTTTTAAGCAATTGCAACGCCTTGAATTCCCCTTAGCGCTGCCATTGATCTTATCGGGGATCAGGATCGCTTTAGTTATGGTCATCGGTACGGCGACCTTAGCTGCTTTTATCGGTGCCGGTGGTCTAGGAAGTTACATCATGTTAGGGATCCAGCAAAACAACAATGATTATCTCTTGATCGGTGGGGTCTTATCAGCTGTTTTGGCCTTTTGTTGTAGTGGCCTTTTGAAGTTTGTCGGCAAAAAGCCTAGGCGGATCTATACGACTTTAGCAGCTTTAGTCGTGCTGGCGCTTGGTTTTGGTGGTTTTAAGCTTACTGAGATGTTACATGCACCAACTAAAGTGGTGATCGCAGGGAAATTAGGCAGTGAGCCTGAGATCTTGATGAATATGTATAAAGAGTTGATCTTACAAGCTGATCCTAAAGCAGAGGTGACGTTGAAACCAAACTTTGGGGGCACGACATTTTTGTTCAATGCTTTGAAAAAAGAGCAAGTCGATATTTATCCAGAGTTCACAGGGACAGTTTTAGAAGCCTTAGTCGACTACGACAAAAAGACACCAAGTGATCCAAAAAAGACTTATGCGATCGCACAAAAACAGTTATCAAAGCAATACGATATGCGTTACTTGAGCCCTATGGCATATCAAAACGGTTATGATCTAGCTGTCACTAAAGAATTTTCACAAAAGTATCAAGTGACAAAGCTAAGTGATCTAGCACGGGTGAGTGATAAAGTCCATGCGGGCTTTGATCCTGATTTTTCCAATCAAGTTGATGGCTATTTGGGATTAAAAAAAGTATATGGGTTAGATTTTGGTAAGGTATCGGTCATGGAGCCCGCCTTACGCTACCAAGCGATCGCCAAAAAGAAAGTCAATTTAGTGGATGGTTATACAACTGATCCGCAGATAAGACAATACGATCTGATGGTCTTAGAAGATGATAAGAACTTTTTTCCACCATATCAAGGAGCCCCAGTGATGAATGAAAGTTTTGCCAAGAAAAATCCAAAGCTAGTCAAAAGTTTAGAGAAACTGGCAGGTAAGATCACGACTAAAGAGATGCAAGAGATGAACTATGAAGTCAGCGTTGAGCATCGAAAGGCAAGTGAGGTCGCCCATAAATATTTAGTCGAACACGGACTGCTAAAATAAGAGGATCTACCACAATGCAAGACATCATGGTAGATCCTCTTATTTTATTTATATGTGTCACCACTTTTTATTTTTTACGTAGGAAATACCCGCCAAGACCGATGATCAGTCCTAACAAACTAAAGCAGACCCACCCAAAGCCGAGTTCAAAGAATGGGAAATAAGTTTGAGCAAACTTGAGCAATGTTTGAACTAGAGCAGACTCTTTTAGCCCAGCTGGTAAAGCATTCAACATGTCAAAGAAAGCTGGGATCAAGGTCAGAAATGTCGTAGTTTTGTAGACCAAAGCGTAGTTATTGAACAATGGAGAACAAACACCAAGCAAGATCAAAGTGATCGCTAATGGGTATAAAAACATCAAAACTGGTAATGACCAAGCGATGATCGCATCAAGTCCGAGATTAGCGATCGCAAATGATAGCAAGCAGTAGACCAGCAAGATCGCCTTATATGAAAAACGACTGAATAATTGATGGAAAGCTTGCGAACAGGCGATCGCAAGGCCCATTGAAGTCGACAAGCAAGTGATCGTTGTCAAAGTCGCCAACAAAGCATCACCGAAGACACCCATATAGTGATGAGAGATCTGTGTCAAAGTGATCCCACCGTTTTCTGCCAAGCCAAAAGTCGAGACACTTTGCGCTCCTAATAAGATCAAGGCAATGTAGATGATCCCGATCGATAAGATCCCAAGTGACCCACCTTTAGCAGTTGCTAAAGCGATATCTTTTTTATCTTTTAGACCAAATTGGCGAACAGCTGTAACGATAGTGATCCCAAAGGCGATCGAGGCCAAAGCATCCATCGTGTTGTAGCCTTGGAGAAGCCCCGAAGTCAAGGCGCCCGTCAAATACTCTTTAGTGATCGGTGCACTCGCAGCTGAACTGAGAGGATTGCTAAAAGCCAGTAAAAAGATCACAAATAACATCACTAAAAAGACAGGATTGAGCACTTTACCGATCAAAGCAGTGATCTTACTTTCCCGACTAGACAAAAAGTATACCAATAAAAAGAAGATCGCCGAATAGATCAATAATCCTAATGATTGCTGATTTTGTGCGATATGTGGTGCAAACCCGATCGTAAAGGGAACGGTCGCTGTTCTAGGCGTTGCAAAAAATGGTCCGATCGTAGCGTAGATCAAGATCATAAAGAGCAATGCATAGCTGTGGCCGACTGGACGAGCTAATTCATAGATACCACGTGATTGTGTGATACTGATCGCCAGCAGACCTAAAACTGGTAATAAAACACCCGAAGCTAAAAAGCCTAAAGCAGCACTTAGCCAGTGGCCCCCAGCCATTTGTCCTAAATGAACTGGAAAGATCAGGTTTCCGGCTCCAAATAACATCCCAAAGATCAAAGAACCGATCATTAGATAATGTCTGAAAGTTAATTTTTTACTTTCCATAAAATCCTCCTATGCTATTTATAAAAAAGTCCTCTCAGGTCAGAGCGGCCAGACAGGACACAAGTAATATTTAATTTTTAAGCTACATTATTTTTGGTTAAATGTCAAAGCAATTAAAAGGATTGCATTAGCAAAATAATCATGTTACACTTTAATTGAAAATATGAACATATATTCATAAGTTCGGGGGTGACAAACATGGAGACGATTTTAGCAAACAAAAATAAAATCATTCAGATAGCGCTCACGATCGTGCTATTTTTAGTGGCACATTTGCCAAATTTAAGTATCGGACTGGAATTTGCTATTTACCTAGTAGCTTATTTGATAATCGGTTTTGGTGTGATCAAAGAAGCGATCGAGCATATCTTTTACGGTAAATGGTTCGATGAAAATTTTTTGATGATGATAGCAACATTGGGGGCTTTTGCCGTCAAACAGTATCCCGAAGCGGTCGCCGTGATGTTATTTTACGCTTTAGGTGAACTTTTTGAAGATATTGCCGTTGAGCGTTCACGTGATTCGATCACACAATTGTTAGATATTCGCCCAGAATATGCCAATTTAGTCACTGAAGATGGCATTGTGACTAAAGTCTCGCCATCACAAGTTGAAGTTGATGAAGTGATCAAGATCAAACCAGGTGAACGTGTACCTTTGGATGGTAAAGTCATCAGTGGAAGTGCATATTTAGATACAGCCGCTTTGACAGGTGAATCTGAACCGCGCTTAGTCGAAGCTGGAGCACAGATCTTGAGTGGTGCGATCGTGTTAGACAGTGTTATCGAAGTTCGCGTGACCAAGCCTTATGGTGAATCAACGGTCGCTAAGATCTTGGAATTAGTCGAAAATGCAAGTCAAAAGAAAGCACCAACTGAAAAGTTCATCACCAAATTTGCGCAAGTTTATACGCCGATCGTGGTCGGGACAGCGTTATTGCTGGCAATTATCCCACCGTTATTTTTGGGACGACCATTTAGCGAATGGTTCTATCGGGCATTGATCTTTTTAGTGATCTCATGTCCATGTGCATTGGTCATTTCCATTCCTTTAGGCTTTTTTGCTGGGATCGGAGCATCGTCTAGGGCTGGTGTTTTGGTCAAGGGAAGTAACTATTTAGAATTATTGACCCAGATCCAGACTTTAGTTTTTGATAAGACGGGGACTTTGACAGAAGGTAAATTTCGGGTCGAAAATGTCTATCCTAATGCAGGGGTAAAAGAAGCTGAATTAGTTGAATTAGCAGCGATCGCTGAAATGCATTCCCCGCATCCGATCGCTCGTTCGATCGTAGAATATTTCCCAGGAAAATTACCGACCGAAAAATTAGCAACTGTAAAAGAAGTGGTCGGGCAAGGGATCAAGGCTGTTTTTGCCGATGAAGAATTATTGGTCGGTAAAAGATCCCTGTTAAATGAACACGGGATCGCATTGGCAAAATTGCCGACAACAGCTACGGGCACACTAGTCTATGTTGCTTATGCTGGTAAATATTTGGGGTGTTTGGAGATCGCTGATACACTCAAACAAACTTCCGCAGCAACGTTAAAAGAACTCAAAAAACAAGGGATCCAGACTGTGATGCTGACTGGGGATCGCCAAAAAACGGCTGATGCGATCGCGTCTAAATTAGCGGTCGATACGGTCAAAGCAGAACTTTTACCGCAAGATAAGTTGACTGAAGTTGAAAAGTTGCAACAATTTCAAACTGGCAAAGTTGGCTTTGTTGGTGACGGCTTAAATGATACGCCTGTTTTGGCCAGTGCTGATGTTGGGATCGCTATGGGGGCTTTGGGTTCTGATGCAGCGATCGAAGCAGCAGATGTAGTTTTGATGCGTGATGATCCAGCTGCGATCTTACGTGTTTTAAATATTGCACGGCGAACCAAAAAGATCGTTTGGCAAAATATCGTGTTAGCTTTAGGGATCAAATTGATATTTTTAGTCCTAGGAGCATTCGGTGACGTAACGATGTGGGAAGCTGTTTTTGCTGATGTCGGTGTAACGTTGATCGCAGTTTTGAATGCTTTGCGGATCATGCGTAAATAAAACATACAAGACTAAATAAAACGATCTGACCAATATGTGGATCAGATCGTTTTGTTTAGCTAAAAACAACTTCAAATTCTTCACAGACGACCTCAAGATCGGGGGTAAAGGTCAATTGTACTTCGGCTAGTTCTGCAGTGAAGAAATCTTGATGGACTTTACGCCAGTAGGCTAGGCTTTGATCGCCTTCACCCTCTAAATAAGCATGGTGTGCGCCGACCTCTTTAAATAGGGTGCGATAGACTTTGGTCGTTTGGGTGATGCAGATCGCCTTATCGTTACCATCTAGGATGATATTGTATTCACCAACTTGAGGAAGAGGCTCGTTTTCTAGAGCATATAAGGGATAAGAAGATGTAGTAGCTGTTTTTTGCCCGTGCAAAACTAATTGGGCTAAAAGATCCGGTTCACAGCCAAAAGCCCAAGCTTTGTGACCCATATCGGTAAGCGTCGGATCATTGGCACAAAAAGCGTTCCACATTTCAGTTGCATCCATGTGTATCACCTCAGATAAATTTTTTCTAAGTATAGCATATTTTTTGGATGAAATCTTGCACAAAGAGCTTTTAACGGTATATACTTAAAGTTATGCAAACGTTTTTATGGAGGTGGTGCTCAGATGGCAACGATAAAAGATGTCGCTAAAAAAGCTGGTGTTTCACCTTCAACGGCTTCACGTGCGATGCATGATAGTCCGTTGATCAGTGAAGAGACCAAGAATAAGGTGCGCCAGGCAATGAAAGAGCTTGATTATTCGCCGAATTTTGCCGCCCAAAATTTAGCTAATCAAACCTCAAATACGATCGGGGTCATTTTGCCAGCCCGCGAAGAATCTGTGGGAGATAATCCGTTTTTCATACAGATCATTCAAGGCCTAGCTTCGATCTGCAATGCGCATGATCAGTTAGTCTCGGTCGCGTCAGGTCAAACGACTGAAGAGTTGATCAAAAACATCGAAACAATGATCAAGCGCGGAAATATCACGCGATTCGTATTTGTCTATTCCCAAGCCAACGATCCAGTGCTGGAATTTATCAAGCAATATCCAAAGATCCACTATGTTGTGATCGGTTCACCCTATACTGATAAAGAGACGACATGTTATGTTGATAATGATAATTTCAAAGCGGGATATGATGCGACTAAATTCTTGCTGGATAAAGGCGCAACACGGATCGTTTATGCGTATACTGATCTCGCTGAAAAGGTCCAAAATGCACGGTATAAAGGCTATCTAAAGGCTTTGAGCGAGGCTGATATTGCAAAATCACCATTGTGCTTGAGCACTGTGCAAGATGATGAGATAAAGAATGCCCAAGCTTTGGGGCAGATGATCTCTAAAACTGGCGGTAAAGTTGGGGTAGTAGCTTGTGATGACATATTAGCGATAGAGATCCAGCACCTCTGTGATATTTGTGAGATCGAGCAATCTGAACTTGCTTTATTGGGTTTTAATAACTCATTGCTTGCTAAAACAGCACGACCGGCCTTGACTTCGGTCGAGATCTTCCCGCGCTTTTTGGGGTCCGAGGCAGCAGCCTTAGCGATCAATACAAAGGGAAATGACAAATTAAAGCTGGAGACCGATCATGTAGTCGTACCACATAAGATCGTGGAACGTGCATCTACAAAAATTTAAAAATCTCAGAAAAAGAGATTTTTTTTGCTTGCAAATGCAACCGATTGCATTTATAATTAATGTGTAAAATGAAAACGTTTAAATTGAAGTTTTAAAAAGGTGGTCAGTGTAAATGAAAAGAATTTTTGAAATCGATCCATGGAAAGTAGTCACACATGAATTTAAACCCGAAGAAAAACGACTCCAAGAAAGTATGACAAGCATTGGAAACGAATACATGGGGATGCGTGGGATGTTTGAAGAAACATACTCCGGCGATACACATAAAGGTATTTATCTTGGTGGTGTTTGGTATCCAGATAAGACACGTGTTGGTTGGTGGAAGAACGGTTATCCTGAATACTTTGGTAAGGTCATCAATGCAGTTGATTTCACTAAAGTTGACATCAAGTTGAACGGTTCTTCTGTTGACTTGGCTAAGGATGAATTTTCAGACTTTGAACTTGCACTCGACATGAAAAAAGGGATCTTGAATCGGAGCTTTATCGTTGAAAAAGACGGTCAAAAATTCCGTTTGAACTTTGAACGTTTTGTCAGTGTAGCGCAAAAAGAACTCTACGCTTCTAAGATCACAGTTGAAAACTTAAATGATACTGAAGCAAACATTGAGATCAAGTCATACATTGATGCGGATGTTTTCAATGAAGATGCAAACTATGATGAAAAATTCTGGAATGTTTTGGCACAAAATGTAGCTGAAACACATATGTCTTTAACGGCACAAACGATCCCAAATAACTTTGGTACACCACAATTTACAACTGAAATGTTAGCTGACCACGTAACTGATCTACGACCAATGGCAGCTGAAACGACTGAAAAGAGCGTAGCAAATACATTTGCAGGCCAAGTTGCTGCTGGACAGACCGTAGCTTTTGAAAAACGCGTGATCGTGGTAACTTCACGTGATCATGAAACAAAAGAAGCTTTAACACAAGCTGCACAAACTTTGAGCCAACAACAAGCTGAAAAATCATTTGAAGAATTGAAAGAAAAACAAGCCGCTGGCTGGGCTAAGCGTTGGGAAAAAGCTGACGTTGAGATCTCAGGTAACGCTGAATCACAACAAGGTATTCGTTTCAACTTGTTCCAACTCTTCTCAACTTACTATGGTGATGACGCTCGCTTAAACATCGGGCCAAAAGGTTTCACAGGTGAAAAATATGGTGGTGCCACATACTGGGATACAGAAGCTTTCGCAGTACCATTGTATTTAGCTTTAGCCGACGAATCGGTGACAAAAAACTTGCTCAAGTATCGGTATGATCAATTAGCAGGAGCTTACCACAATGCACAACAACAAGGTTTGAAAGGTGCGTTGTATCCAATGGTGACTTTCAATGGGATCGAATGCCATAACGAATGGGAGATCACATTTGAAGAGATCCACCGTAACGGAACGATCGCCTATGCTATCTACAACTATACTCGTTACACTGGTGATGAAGAATATGCGACCCACAACGGCTTTGATGTTTTAGTCGGGATCGCACGCTTCTGGGCTGATCGTGTGCATTACTCCAAGCGCAAGGGTCAATACATGATCCACGGTGTAACTGGACCAAACGAATACGAAAACAACGTCAATAACAACTGGTACACCAACATGTTGGCTAAATGGTGCTTGAACTATGCAAATGAGATCGCTGATAAAGTTTCAGCTGAAAAATTAGCGCAACTCGACCTAGGTGAAGCAGAACGTCAAAAATGGCATGAAATTGCGGATAACATGTACTTGCCTGAAGATCAAGAACTCGGGATCTTCGTTCAACATGATACCTTCTTGGATAAAGACCTGACACCAGTTAAGGATCTTCCAGAAGGGCAATTACCATTGAACCAAAACTGGTCATGGGATAAGATCTTGCGTTCACCATATATCAAACAAGCCGATGTTTTACAAGGTATCTATTACTTTGTAGAAGACTTCACACCAGAACAAAAAGAAAAGAACTTTGATTTCTACGAACCATTGACCGTGCATGAATCAAGTCTTTCTCCATCGATCCACTCTGTTTTAGCTGCCGATCTTCACAAAGAAGAAAAGGCCTTTGAGATGTATTCACGAACAGCACGATTAGACTTGGATAACTATAACAACGATACCGAAGATGGCTTGCACATCACATCAATGACTGGTTCATGGTTAGCGATCGTTCAAGGGTTTGCAGGCATGCGTGTCATTGACGGTGAACTTGAATTTGCACCATTCTTACCTAAAGAATGGGATGGTTACAAATTCCGAATCAACTTCCGCGGTCGTTTGTTGAGCATTGAAGTTGATAAGACAGGTTCTAAGATCGAATTGTTGAAAGGTGAACCTTTGAAGATCAAATTAAATGGTGAAGAAACAAAATTAACAGCAAAATAGGAGGAAACTGATGAAAGGTGCAATTTTTGATCTAGACGGTGTGATCACCGATACAGCCAAGTTTCACTTTGAAGCTTGGAGCCAACTGGCTAAAGAACAATTAGGGCTAGTCTTACCCGCTGAATTTGAAGCTGAATTAAAAGGGATCAGTCGGACTGATTCTTTGATCAAGATCTTAGAATTTGGGGGTCTACGTGATAATTATACCGACGAAGAGATCTTAGAAATGGCGGAAAAGAAGAACGGTTATTACTTGCAGGCGATCGAAACTTTGACCAAAGAAGATATTTTGCCAGGGATCACCCGTTTGATCGGTGAATTAAAAGAACATGGCGTTAAATTATCAATTGCTTCAGCTTCCAAGAATGCGCCTGCGATCTTAGAAAAGTTAGGTCTAGCAAACGAATTTGATGCGATCGCTGATCCAAGTAAAGTTGCTCACGGTAAACCAGCACCTGATATCTTCTTAGCTGGTGCCAAAGCAGTTGAGCTTGAACCAAAGGATTGCGTTGGGGTCGAAGATGCTGTTTCGGGCGTAGCTGCGATCAAAGCTGCTGGAATGACAGCGGTGGCTGTAGGAGATGAGACTGAATTAGCCCAGGCCGATGTAGTCGTAGAAACGACAGCCGATTTCTCCTATGCCCTTTTTGAAAAGACATGGGAAGACGCAAAATAAGTAAATAGTTCTAGAAGTCAGGGGAAACTCTGGCTTCTTTTTTGTCCTCTTACCTAAAATCTATGTTATGATTCAAATAAGAGTATTTTAGAGAATGGGGAGAGTAATTTGGCTTATTGGCAAGGTTTATTGATCGGATTTGCGTTTGTGGCACCGATCGGGATGCAAAATGTGTATGTGTTCAACAACGGCTTATCTTATAAATTGAGTCGAGCTTGGTTGTATACTTTTTTAGTTTGGCTCTTTGATGCGCTATTTTGTTTAGCGGCCTTTTATGGCATCGGGGCTTTGATAACCCATAATCAGACCTTGAAATTATTTATTATGTTGGCAGGTGGGCTCTTGACTGCTTATATCGGCTGGGGGATCATTAGGGCTGCTAACCAGCGGGCTTTAACGAGCGATGACAACAAGATCAGCTTAAAACAAGCGGTCACGACTGCTTTTGTAGTCAGTTGGGCTAATCCGCAAGCCTTGATCGATGGGACGATGATGCTGGGAGCTAGTCGTGGGACTTTGACCTTTGCTGAAAGTATCTTTTTTATCATTGGGGTCGTAAGTGCTTCCTTTATTTGGGATATGGGGATGACAACGGCTTTTAATGTCTTTCGCCACAAGATCCCAGATAAATTGTTGTTGTGGATCAATTTGATCAGCGGGATCATCGTCGTTGTTTACGGTATTTTCTTATTTGTCGAAGGTGGCAAACAATTGTTTTAAATAAACTAAAAGAGTGAGCGATATCGTCATATGAATAACGCGGGTCACACCACGTATTTGCATCGTGGTGTGACCCGCGTTATTTCTACGGAGATGACCGCAATTTTACACACTGTGATCAAAATGTGTTTGCGATCTTGGTCAGTTGTTTTTGACAATGTTTTAACGAAAGGTCGCAACTGGAGCAACAATTTGCTAAACCTTCAATATGTAGTGTGGTAAAATCCTTTAACCCGTGGAAGGATAAAAGTTTTTGGAGATATTTATTTCCCAGGTTATGTTTGTGTTTATATGTGTCCCAAAAATATTTAAGTGATCTGGGGTGATAGGTCCGATCTGTTGCTTGGAGATGCAAGGCTTTTTTGTGGGGTGCCAACTTAGTCAACGTGGCTACGATCAGATCTAAGTATTGTTTGAGCTCTGCGGGTAAGAACCGTTGTTGGATCGGAGCAACGAAAAGATATTTATCAGCAAGCATGAAATCATTAAGCCAGTCATCATGCTCACAAAGTAACTTTTGTTCAAACTCTGATAATGGCTTTTGATGTTGCTTTTTTCGCAATGCCATTATCATTTGTGAATTTAATGTAAGCGAGCCATCATTGGTAAGATCGTGAAAAATGATCCGGTCCTTAGGGTGGGCTTGTTGATAACTTGTAATAAAATGCTGGTTAAGCCGATCCAAATGCGCACTTTTATCTTTGGAGTATGCTTGGATGACTAAAAGTGTTGACATAATAATACCTCTAGTTCTTTATTTATAAAAATTTATGATATTCCAACTTAGTGGTGATGTCAACCTGATAAAGTGAAGTAAGCATAAAAAGAGGCTGTGGCATAAGTCTTCCAAGATGCTCACTTAGTTAGGCGAAAGTTTAAGAACATATTTTGATCCGATGTAATTTTAATGTGTTTTTAGTCCAAAAATTAGCCCTCAACGAAATTTTGGACTAGAATAGAGTTAGTAAATATTTTAGGGGGCTTTATAATGACAAAAACAGCAGCAGTGATGATCGCACCTGGTTGTGAAGAAGTTGAAGCACTATCAAGTGTTGATGTTTTACGGCGTGCCGGGATCAAATGTGATATGGTCGGTTTATTCGATAAGATCGTCAATGGTGACCATAATATCGTGTTGACTTGTGATAAGGTCATGGATGAAAGTCTATTGGACTATGATATCGTGATCTTCCCAGGTGGGCTACCTGGTTCAGAAGCTTTGCGTGACAATGAAACATTGCGTCAGTTCATGGTCGAACGTAAAAAAGCTGGTAAGTGGAATGCAGCGATGTGTGCCGCTCCGATCGCTTTTGCACGCTATGGCTTATTGGATGATAGCCAATATACGTTATATCCGGGGATGGAAGCTGGGATCGCAGATGAAGTCAAGAATGGTAATTTTGATGAAGCTTTAGTTGTCGTAGATGAAAAGAATCGTTTGATCACCAGTCGCGGGCCAGCAACGGCTTGGGCCTATGCCTATGAGATCGCCAAAGTTTTAGGCGCAGATGTAGATAAATTAAAAGATGGCATGCTCTACAACATGTTGATGCTCAGCCGTTAAAGATAAGAGACCAGAAGTTATTTTCTGGTCTTTTTTTTTGCGCATTGTTTGTAGTCGTGCTCCAAATTGCAACTCCTAGGAAATAGCGGTCTCCCACTCATGAGGCAAAAAACACCTCATGAGTGAGAGCGCGTTATTTCTACGGAGTTGATCGCAATTTTACGCACTGTGTTTGTAGTCGTGCTCCAAATTGCAATGCCTAGCAGATAACAATGACTTGCACATGATGCTAAGCCTACATAATATCCAAGTCCCCGTTATCTGTACGGCACTACCCGCAATTTTTTTCACTGTGTTCAAAATTTGGTATCTTGGTCTTAAATAAGGTATCCTAAAGGTAGGAATCATTTGAAGATATCAATGTATGGGGGTAAAAAAGATGAATAAATTTTCAAAAATAACCGTAGCACTGCTCTGTACGGTCGTGCTAGCTGGGTGTTCTAATAACAACGAAAAAAGCACAGCAAAAGAACAAACGACTTCTAAAGTGGCTAAAAAGAGCAGTAGTCAAGCCCAAAGTTCGACCAGCCAAGCTGATAAAAGCGCACAAAGTAGCAGTGAAGAAAAAGCTGCCGCTTCTGAAAGCAGTACGACTGATCCAAACCAAGCTGAGGCTAATAAACTTTCCAACAATGAACTGATCCAACAAGGTGCGATCTCGATGCGTCAAAATCTAGGAGATACCGCACTAGTAGCGACATTATCTGGTAAAGAAGACAGTCAAAAGAAAGTCAGTGTTTCCTATAGCGGTGATCTAAACAACTATACCGCTAACTATTATCTTGAAAAAGATGCTAAGCCAGTCAACGATGAAAGTTTAAAGGATAAGTCTCCTTATGCAACATTGACTAAAAAGACTTATGGCTCAACTGATGAAGCCGCTAGCCAGATCGATTATCAAAATGATACATCACAGGGTAACTTGCCAAAGATCAGCTTAGGTTACGGGTTGCAAGCCACTGTCAATAGTGGTGCTGGTCAACGTTACTTGCATTGGAATGAAGGCAATTGGTCCTTTACAATGCATGGTAGTCCAGTAGCAAATGAAGATCCAGTCGTAGCAGCAAGAAAGGCAGTCACACTGTTAGAACGCTACCGCTTACCAGCACCAACGCAACGTGGTAACGGACGCTTGGAGACTTCCAACAAGGCTGGTTTTTTGACCCAATCACTCACTTGGAACAAAGACAATGTCGTTTATGAATTCAAAGCTGATGACTTAGAAACTTTAGTTTTAGTGGCAGCAAGTTTACAGTAAAAAAATTTAGTTTAAAAAAATTCTAAATGTTTCTTGTTATCCTTGATATATAAAGTTTGACAAAAAGATTTGTGTGGATATACTAAGGGTATAACAAGAAAATAAAAAGTGAGGCGTTCTTAGATGAATTACATTGGGCAAGAGATTCAAGATTTTTCAGTTAAGGCATATCAACAAGGGGAATTAAAGGATGTCACTAAAAAAGATGTTTTGGGTAAATGGAGCGTGTTTTTCTTTTATCCAGCCGACTTCTCCTTTGTTTGTCCAACTGAATTAGAAGATTTACAAGCTAAATATTCCCAATTCAAGGCAGCTGGGGCAGAGATCTATTCTGTTTCCGAAGATACCGAGTTTGTGCACAAGGCATGGGCTGAAGCTTCTGATGGTATCGGTAAGATCGAATATCCGATGCTAGCTGATCCAGCTGGTAAATTAGCTAAAGCATTTGATGTATTGAATGAAGAACTCGGACAAACATATCGTGCTGCTTTCATCGTCGATCCAGATGGTGTGATCCAATCCTATACGATCAACAACATGGGGATCGGCCGGAACGCCTCTGAGATCTTCAGAACGCTACAAGCAGCCTCCTTTGTACGTGCACATGGTGATAAGGTCTGCCCAGCTAGTTGGCAACCAGGCGATGATGTGTTGGAACCAGGCTTAGATCTAGTTGGTAAACTATAATTAATAATTAAGGCTGAAAAAAATAAGATGATCTGTAGAACATGGATCATCTTATTTTTTATCCGAGAATCGGTGAAGTTGTCCTGGGTTATTTTTCATGATGCAATAAATAAAGATACCGTAGCATCACTGCACTCAAGATAACGGTGATCGCCCAGATCGTGTGGATCCCCCAAAGTTTTTCTAATTCAGCTGAACACAAAGCGCCTAGCGCAAAAGCAAGGGTGATCGCTAAATATAATTTAGCCGCATGCTTGTCGGATAAACTGTGAGAGAAGAAAAATCCATTCCAAGCGATCATACCTTTTTTGATATTTCCCGTGGAAAAGGAGTTGTTATAAGGGATGCCCTCGATCTTGCTAAATGAAGTCGTTTGGATCCCGACTCCAAAGGCCAATGGAGGAACGACGAGATAGTCTGGTGTGCTGACAGGCAAAAAACCGATCACTAGACAAGCCAAGATACAGGGGATCAAGGATAAAGGTTTGACGTAGGGAGAGTCTATTTTTTTAGCAAGAAAGCTGATAATAAAGATCCCTAAAATGAAAAAGACAAAGGTAAAAAAGCGCGTTTCCGTGATCACAAGCCCCTTACTAGCAATATCGACAGCTAAGAAGACGATATTACCGGTCTGCCCAGCGACCAACGAATGTTCCCGTAAGACATAGGTATAGGCGTCGATATAGCCACCACAAAATGCCAAAGTCAGCCCGATCAAAAGCGATTGGGCATATTTTTGTTTGATGATTTCATAATTATTGATAAGACCACTTCCAGATAAAAAATTAACTACCCTCTATTTTAGCACTTGCCATAGTTTTGAGTACGTATTTTGTAGTCTAGTTCGATATAATTAAAATTGGGCAGGGGGCCCTTAAACACAAAAAAAGGAGTACACATATGTATACAGAACAGATCAAAGCAGTTCAAGGGGCTGCGAGTAAGAAGTTAGCTTTTTTGCGCCAAAATCCGCTGGGGTATTTTCTATTGTCCATGTTAGCTGGAATGTATATCGGCTTTGGTATCTTGTTAGCTTTTACTGTCAGTGGGCAGTTACAAGGTGCTTCGATCACTAAATTATTGATGGGAACAGTTTTTGGTGTAGCACTTAGCTTAGTGATCATCGCTGGAGGTGAATTATTTACTGGCAATAATTTTGTTTTAGCAGTCAGTGCTTTGACTAAGCAAAATACGTGGTTCCAAGCAAGTTATCTATGGCTGATCTGCTGGTTAGGCAATGCCTGTGGGGCGATCTTATTGGCAATTCTTTATAATGCTACCGGCTTACAAGTTGACGGAATAGCCAAGGCGCTCACTGCGACTGCCGTAGTCAAGACGACGGCTGGTCCAGTGGCTTTGGTCATGCGGGGGATCTTATGTAACATTTTGGTCTGTTTGGCATTATGGTCGAGCTTTCAGACAAAAAATGATGCCGCTAAATTGATCATGGTCTTTTGGTGTTTATTGGCCTTTTTTACGACGGGATTTGAGCACAGTGTAGCCAATATGACTTTACTGACCGCAGCACTGATCGAACCCGCCGGTGAAGTGATCACAGTCGGGGCGTGGCTATATAATCTATTTTGGGTCACATTGGGCAATATGCTGGGGGCGATCTGCTTTTTAGCCATACCATATGTGATCGCAGCTAAAAAATAGATCATGGACTCATAGTTTTACTATGGGTCTTTTTAAAAGCAGGAAATGTTTAGTATAATGGAAATTAGTTTCTATTTTGGTAAAGGGGTGGTTATTGTGAAGAAACCAATTATTTCTTTTAAAAATGTCGTTAAGAGCTATGACGATGATGTTCCGGTATTAAAAAAAGTCAGCTTTGATATCGAAGAGGGCAAATTCTATACACTTTTAGGACCATCTGGATGTGGTAAAACGACGATCTTACGGATGATCGCAGGTTTTTCAGAACCGACTGCAGGTGATATTTACTTTGAAGGAAAGCGGATCAACGATATTCCTGCAAACAAGCGTCAAGTTAATACCGTTTTTCAAGATTATGCGCTCTTCCCGCATATGAATGTTTTTGATAATATCGCTTTTGGATTGAAGATCAAAAAGACACCGAAAGCAGAAATTGAAACTAAAGTTAAAGAAGCCTTGCGCTTAGTACAGTTAGCCGGTTATGAAAAGCGTGGGATCAGTGAGATGTCTGGTGGGCAACGGCAACGGGTCGCTATTGCACGGGCGATCGTCAATGAACCTAAGATCTTATTGTTAGACGAACCTTTATCAGCTTTAGATCATAAATTGCGACTAAACATGCAATATGAATTGCGCGAGTTACAACAGCGACTGGGTATCACCTTTATTTTTGTGACCCACGACCAAGAAGAAGCTTTGGCGATGAGTGATGAGATCTTTGTTTTAAATAACGGAAATATCGTGCAAAGTGGCAGTCCAGTCGATATTTACGATGAACCGATCAATCACTATGTAGCTGATTTTATCGGGGAAAGTAACATTGTCGATGGGGTGATGATCCAGGACTGTCTTGTGAAATTTGCCGGTAAAGAATTTGAATGTGTGGATGAGGGGATGCGTCCAAATGAACCAGTCGAAGTCGTTTTGCGACCTGAAGATCTCGAGTTGACCACGGTCAAAGCGGGGAAATTAAAAGTCAAAGTCGATACACAATTATTTCGCGGGGTCCATTATGAGATCGTTTGTCATGATGAGATGGAAAATGAATGGATCGTGCATTCGACCAAAAAAGCCCAGGTCGACAGTGAGATCGGCTTGTACTTTGATCCCGAAGATATCCATGTCATGCGTTTCAATGAAACAGAAGCAGAATTTGATGCACGTTTAGAAAGTTACGATGATTAAGGGGGACAATATGAAAAAGTATAATACTTTATTAGCAGTCCCATATTTTCTCTGGTTGCTCTTTTTTGTCTTAGCACCAGTTGTTTTGGTGATCGGATATTCATTTTTTGATCAAAGTGGACATTTCACGTTAGCTAATTATGCGGAGTATTTTGGCTCGGGGAAGTATTTATTGATGACTTTTAATTCGGTCTGGTATGCTTTTTTGATCACCTTGATCACACTTTTGATCAGTTATCCGACAGCGTATTTTTTGACAAAATTAAAGCATAAAGACCTGTGGCTGTTATTGATCATTTTACCGACATGGATCAATTTATTATTAAAAGCCTATGCCTTCATCGGGATCTTCGGTGTCCATGGCGGTTTGAACAGCTTTTTAGGCTTTTTTGGGATCTTGCCTAAGCAATTATTATTCACCGATTTTAGCTTTTTGATCGTGGCAGTTTATATCCAGTTGCCTTTTATGATCATCCCGCTTTTCAATGCACTTGAGGAATTGCCGCCTTCATTTATTGCTGCTAGCAAAGATCTTGGAGCCAATTCGACCCAGACATTTTTTAAAGTGATCTTCCCACTATCGTTAAATGGGGTCAAAAGTGGGATCCAAGCGGTCTTTATCCCATCACTTTCGCTCTTTATGTTGACTCGTTTGATCGGAGGAAATCGTGTGATCACATTAGGGACCGCGATCGAAGAGCATTTCATGGTAACGCAAAACTGGGGCAA
This sequence comes from uncultured Lactobacillus sp., assembly GCA_910587695.1. Lineage (GTDB taxonomy): Bacteria > Bacillota > Bacilli > Lactobacillales > Lactobacillaceae > Ligilactobacillus. The sequence continues at coordinate 17,815 of CAJUNC010000009.1, read as the reverse complement.
AGGGGCAACGATCGGGGTCGTTTTGATCATTGCAATGGTGATCGTGATGCTCTTTACCGGTGAAAAGAAAGCAGGTGGCAAATAATGCAACAAACTAGATCTAAATGGGCGGATCTTTATTTGATCTTAGTCTTTATCTTTTTATATTTACCGATCTTTTATTTGGTCTGGTATTCCTTTAATGCCGGCGATACGATGAATAACTTTACCGGTTTTTCATTGCGCCATTTTAGTGAGTTGTTTTCCGATACACGGTTGGTGATCATCTTGCTAAATACCTTCTTGTTGGCGTTTTTGTCAGCTCTGATCGCTACTGTGATCGGTACTTTTGGGGCGTTGTTTATCTATTATTTGAGAAAAAGACGTCACCGCAATACATTGTTATCGTTGAATAATATCTTGATCGTTTCACCAGACGTGACGATCGGGGCTAGTTTTTTGATCCTATTTATCACGTTAGGTTCGATCTTTAGTGGCTTTTCACTCGGCTTTTGGACAGTACTTTTGGCGCATGTCAGCTTTAGTATCCCGATCGTAGTCTTGATGATCTTGCCTAAACTTCAAGAGATGAATGACTCAATGATCACGGCTGGCTATGATCTTGGTGCCAATAACCGCCAGATCTTAAAAGATATCATCTTGCCTTATCTTTCCCCTGGGATCATCGCAGGGTATTTTATGGCATTTACCTATTCACTCGATGATTTTGCAGTCACCTTTTTTGTGACAGGTAATGGTTTTACCACACTATCAGTCGAGATCTATTCGCGGGCGCGGCGTGGAGTCAGTTTAGAGATCAATGCCTTAAGTACGTTAGTCTTTTTATTTGCACTTGTATTGGTAGTCGGTTATTACTACATCAGTAAGGATAACCAACCACGCTCCAAGAAAAGAAAGAGGAGGCTCTTGCGATGAAAAAATTACGTTCACTTTTGATCGGGATCTGTTTGATCATTGGTTTGCTCTTTTTAGGGACAGTTTGGCTCGAACGCTCGACTGGTATGTCAGATGCCAAAGTTTTGAATATCTATAACTGGGGCGATTACATCGATCCTAAATTGATCACCAAATTTGAAAAGCAGACAGGGTATAAGGTCAACTATGAGACGTTTGATTCAAACGAAGCAATGTTGACCAAGATCAAACAAGGTGGGACTTCGTATGATATCACGGTCCCAAGTGACTATATGATCCAGAAGATGAAAAAAGAGCACCTTTTGTTGAAACTAGATCACAGTAAGTTACCGAATTTAAAAAATATCGATCTGCAGTTTATGGATCTTGCCTTTGATCGGCATAATGAGTATTCAGTACCGTATTTTTGGGGGACGTTAGGGATCATTTATAATGATAAATTCTATCAGGCTTCACAATTCAAGACGTGGAACGATCTTTGGGATCCACAATTGAAAAACAAGATCATGTTCATTGATGGGGCACGCGAATTTATGGGGATCGGTCTGGCTAGTATGCAAAGATCGCTCAACAGCAAAAATGATGCTGAGCTTGATCAAGCCTATAATAAGCTCAAAGCTTTGACGCCAAACGCTAAAGCGATCGTTTCCGATGAGATCAAGACATATATGGCCAATGAGGAGAGCAGTGTAGCGGTGACCTTTTCGGGGGAAGCAGCTGATATGATGGAAAAAAATAGTCATTTGCACTATGTGATCCCAAATGGTGGGACTAATTTGTGGTTTGATAATTTGGTGATCCCTAAGACAGCTAAAAATAAGCAAGGAGCATATGAATTTATCAATTTCATGTTAGATCCTAAAAATGCGGCTCAAAACACGGAATACATCGGTTATTCCACTCCAAATAAAGTGGCATTGAAATATTTGCCAAAAGCGATCACTTCCAATAAAGAATTTTATCCAAGTGCTGCTCGGATCAAGCAAATGGAGATATACGAAGATCTAGGACCTAAGTATTTGGAAAAATATAACGATCTATTTTTGGAGCTAAAAATGTATCGGAATTAGAAAAGGCAAATCATTTTTAATCATGGTTTAAACTGGGGTATAATGTGCAGTGAGGAGTAATACTCCTTTAAGTATGCTACACGTAGTAAGTTTTAAAAATGCATTGTGTGATGTAGGGGTTCGCTCTTTATATTACAATGTATATCCTCAACCCAGGCAAGTGCGAGTGATGGCGCACTTGCCTTTTATATTACAGTGTGGAAAAATGTGGGTAGCTCAAATGATAACATCACCACTTTGAGGTGTACTTTACCTCAGAGTTGCATTTTGGAGCACGACTACGATCATAATACGCAAAAAAAAGAGCCAGGAGATATTTCCTAGCTCTTTTAATGATATTTACCTTCCACAGTAAATATCGCACCGTATAATAGAAACTTCAGAATAACATGTTTTTGGTAAATTGTCAATGATATTCAAAAAAGTTAATTTAGTTATAAATGTTAGCGCTTGCTAAAAATTTGGTTTTATGTTATAAAATAAGTGAGGAGTCTAAAGATTCCCACAATTAGGGCGTCCAAAATGTTAGTCACTGTTCCTATAATTAGGTTGGAGGGTGATGGAACCAACAAATTGAGTTTAAAAGCAAAAATGTTGTAGTCTCTTTAGGCCAACGCCACTAATTGCAATTAGTAGAGAGGATCTTGTTGAGTGCTTCTGGAAAGCGAACAAGATCAAAACCAGATAAAGGATGTGGGGACGATTACTCCTTATAGTAATTTAACAGCCACGTACTCAGTTTCTTGATGATATCTTAGGAGCAACAGGTGAACCTCCAAGATGATGTTTCCGAGTATTATTTACTGAGTATGGGCTGTTTTTTTGTGCCCTGTATTCGAACTTATATTTGTGAGGGATGGGTAGATGTGTGCTAAAAAAGTGACGATCCGTGAAGTTGCTAAACGCGCTGGTGTCTCGATCGCAACAGTTTCACAGATCTTAAATGGTAAGGCTATGAACTTTAATCCATTAACAGTTCAAAAAGTTCAAGCAGCTCGAGATGAATTAGGCTACAAAGCAGATCATTTGGCACGCCAAATGGTCGGTAAACAAAGTAAAACGATCGGGATCCTCGTACCTGAGATAACTAACTCTTTTTTCAGTACTTTAGTCAAAGGGATCGAAGAAGAGCTGTTACGTTCGAGTTATATTTCAATGTTGTGCAATGGTGGCTTTAACGGGGCTAAAGAAGAAAAGGCCTTGCTCGAACTAGCTCAAAGAGGGGTCGATGGTTTTATCATTGCTAGCCCTTCGATCTCAGATGAGGTACTAAAAGAAGTTTTACAGGTCAAAAAGCGTCCGGTCATTGTGTTAGATCAAAAAACGAGCGTCGAATTCAGTGATGAGGTAGCTACAGATGACTTCAATGGTGGTTTATTAGCTGCACGGTATCTAAAAAAAATGGGCCATACTAAGGTCGCAGTTATCGTCCCTGATTTGGTGACGGTAAACATCTTGCGTCGACTACAGGGATTTTTAGTTGAATTTCCGCAAGCACTCCAGATCAAAACAGAACTTTCCAAAAGTGGGGGTCAGGCAGTTGTTGCTGAGTTATTGGAGCAAAATATCGAAGCGGTTTTTGCACTTAGTGATGAATTAGCGTTTGGGATCTATTTAGGAATGAGACAAAATGGTAAAAGTGTTCCAGCTGATCTTAGTGTGGTCGGTTACGATGATGTTGAGATGTGTCGCTATGTTACACCTGCTTTGACGACCGTTGCCCAACCGATCTATGAGCTGGGCAAACAAGCAGCCGAGCTAATGATAAAACGGCTAGCAGACCCGACTAGCCCGTACATCAAGCGGATCTTACCGGTCAAATTAGCGGTCCGTGGCTCAGTCAAAGTTAAAATTTGAAACGCTTTCAAAAGTGTGTTATATTCTAGGTGCAGTAATTAAAACGTTTTAATAAGTGTTATAAGTTACCAAAATTAATTTGCTAGAAAGACACGAGGTGGGTACAATGAATAAAGTAACAGTGATCGGAAGTATCAATTTAGACAGAACGATCAGAGTAAAAGAGATGGCTAAACCAGGTGAGACGATCCATGCCTCCGAAGTATTTTCAGCGGGTGGCGGTAAAGGTGCAAATCAAGCTGTAGCTGCTAAACGTTCTGGGGCTAAGACGGCTTTTATCGGTGCTGTTGGTAATGATGATGCCGGCAAGACGATGCGTGAACTTTTGGGTTATGAAGAGATAAAATTAGATGGGATCGCTGAATTGGATAAGGTCGCAACTGGGCAAGCCTATATCGTTGTGGATGAAAAAGGCGAAAATAGTATTATGATCCATGCTGGTGCAAATGGCAAGATCACACCAGAACATGTAGTTGAACATGCAGACTTGATCAAAGAAAGTGATTTTGTGATCGCACAATTTGAAAGTGATTTGTCAAGTACGATCAAAGCCTTTGAAATAGCGCATCAAGCTGGCGTAAAGACGATCTTGAATCCAGCGCCTGCGATGCGCACAGTTCCTGAAGAATTGCTCAAGACGACAGATGTGATCGCACCTAATGAGACAGAGACCGAGATCTTGACTGGGATCAAAGTGGTCGATGAGAAAAGCATGCAAAAAGCAGCCGCTAAACTTCATGCATTAGGGATCAAAGTGGTCTTGATCACGATCGGTAGCAAGGGTTCATTTTACAGCATGGACGGTCAAAGCGGGATCGTTCCTGCCTTTAAAGTCAAAGCAGTGGATACAACAGCAGCCGGCGATACATTTATCGGTGCTTTGAGTACTGTTTTAAAACCTGACTTTAGCAATCTCGTTGAAGCGATCACATACGGTAATAAAGCTTCCTCACTGACTGTACAACGTTTTGGCGCCCAACCGTCAATTCCATATAAGCATGAATTAAATTAAAAAGAAGAAGGCGTGATCATGAAAAAGACACAAGTCATTAATTCAGATATTTCCCGGGTAATTTCGCAAATGGGCCACTTTGACACATTGAGTATTGGTGATGCTGGAATGCCAGTGCCACGTGAAACCGAAAAGATCGATCTAGCAGTTTCCAATGGTATTCCTAGTTTCCTTCAAGTTTTAGATAATGTGTTGACTGAATTAGAAGTTCAACGGATATACTTAGCAGAAGAGATCAAGACGCAAAATCCAGCTCAATTGGAAGCGATCAAAGAGCGTTTCAAAAATACAGAGATCGTCTTTATCCCACATGCTGAAATGAAGCAAGACTTACACAAGTGTCATGCCTTCATCCGTACCGGTGAAATGACACCATATTCCAACATTATTTTAGAGAGTGGCGTTACGTTTTAACGGTTAGGGGGGAAATTGAATTGAATACAACGGCAATTTTAGTTGGTTTAGGACCATTATTAGGTTGGGGGCTTTACCCTACGATCGCATCTAAGATCGGCGGTAAACCAGTCAATCAGATCTTAGGTTCGACTTTAGGGACCTTGATTTTTGCTTTAGTATTAGCGATGATCAAAGGTTTGGCACTTCCAAGTGGTGCAGCGCTCTTTTTCTCAGTTCTTTCTGGGATCGGTTGGGGTACGGCACAGATCATCACGTTTTACTCATTTACTTTGATCGGCTCTTCAAAAGCAATGCCGATCACGACGGCCTTTCAATTATTGGGTGCTTCACTTTGGGGCGTATTTTACTTAGGTGATTGGCCAACAGCAACGGCTAAGTTGATCGGTTTTATCGCACTTGCAGTTATCATTTTAGGTGCATGGATGACAGTCTGGAGTGAAAAAAAGACGCCCGAAAACAAGAGCGCTTTGACCAAGGCTGTGGCTTTGTTAGCAGTTGGTGAAATTGGTTATTGGCTATATTCTGCTGCACCACAACAAGCTAAGATCGATGGGATGCATGCGTTCTTACCGCAAGCGATCGGGATGGTTTTAGCGGCGGTGGTCTATGCGATCATGATGACAGTCAAGGGTAAGACAAGATCGCCATTTGTTGAGGCTGTTTCTTACAAGCAGATCTTTTCTGGTTTCTTCTTTGCCTTTGCAGCATTGACATATTTGATCTCGGCCCAACCGGATATGAATGGTCTAGCAACTGGCTTTATTTTGTCGCAAACATCAGTTGTGCTAGCAACTTTGACGGGTATTTGGTTCTTAGGTCAAAAGAAGACTTCAAAAGAAATGGTAATTACGGTATGTGGCCTAGTTTTGATCCTAGGTGCAGCTGCAGTGACTGTTATGTTATAACACAGTGCGTATGCCATGAGTATTACAGGGAAAGAGACACCGTTTTTTAGAGTGTTTCGCATAAAATAATGGGATCTTACCATAAGGCGTATTTGCCTTGCTGGTGAGATCCCATTATTATTTTTAAAGATTAATTTTGGGTGAGATAATTTACTTTTGGATTGTAATTGTGATAGAATAAAGCCGTCATTTTATAATCTTTAATGCTTGTGATATGTAGTGGTAAAGTATATTAGAAAAGAAAAAGGGAAGAAATATGATCAATATTTTTGTACTTGAAGATGAGATACTTCAACAGTCTCGCATTGAAATGGCCATTCTAAAAATTTTAATGGGTGGTTCATCGAAAGATATATTAAATAAATGAGGGGGATGTTTGTGAAAAATTTCAATAGTAATGTAAGAAAATTGCAGAGTGCTTTTTTGACTATCACTTTACTAGGGACACTTGCAATTGTACTTTCAGAAAGTAGACCATTAATTTCAACACTTCTTATTGTTGTTATTATTACCGTAGCATTTGTAAATATGCTATGTCTTCAACAATTAAGTAATGATAAAAAATATGGAAAGAAAAGTGGATTGCAGAAAGGGAAAAAATAATTTAGTTTTTGAAAAACTCGAAGCTCTGGAACTGAATGGCGATGGCAGAGATTTTATTGAAGGTTTCTGTATCGGCGTTGTAGCTGGAATGGCTGGTTCATTGGTGGCGCTGCTACTGGCGCTCTAGTTGGAGGAGCCATTTGGGCCGGTGTAGCTTTGACCTAAATTCAAACATACTGTACATTAGTTATATCAATTTTTAGTATATACAGAATAGGTTCTCAACACCGATCAGTGTGGTGTTGAGAACCTTATTTTTAATGTAAACTAGTGTAAAAAGGTTAGGATATACATAACACCTTAAAACCAGTTTAATGTTTTTGTAAATGAATTATTCGAAGATCTTGAAGGCGACATCATCGGGTAAAAATTCTTTTTTGCCAGCAGGTGCTTCGATCGAACCAAATGGCATTTGAGCTCGTAATTCCCAACTTTCAGGGATATCAAAGGCTTCTTTGATCTTTTCATCGATCAACGGATTATAGTGTTGCAAAGAAGCTCCGATATTTTCAGCAGCTAATGCGGTCCAAACTGCTTGTTGGGCGCCCCCAAGGCCTTGTTCAGCCCAATTAGCGAAGTTGGCAGCGTAGAGTGGGAAATCAGCTTCTAATTTGTGCACGGTTTGTGTTTCGGTGAAGTATAAGATCGTACCAAAACCAGCTCTAAATGAAGCGATCTTTTCTTGGGTCGCAGAAAAGCGCTCAGCTGGGGTAACTTTTTTTAGTTCAGCTTCAACGATATCCCAAACACGATCGGAATTTTCACCAAAAGTGATAACAGCACGGACCGTTTGTGAGTTGAAAGCAGTTGGTGATTGGCGGATCGCTTCTTTGATCGTTTCGCTGATCTGAGCCGGTGCTTGGGATACGTTTTTCCCCAATGCATAGATCGAGCGGCGTTGTTTGAGATTTTGATTTACTGGATTTGTCATCGTAAATTCCTCTTTTCGTTAGTTTATATCTAAATTATAACACGTACTTTTTGTAAGTGAAGTGTGTTTTGCAAAATCTTAAAAGTTAAATTCTTGCATTCTAAAATAAAGGAACTACAATGGAGGTGAAGAAATGAAAGGAAGTCTTATTTATGGCACATGAATTATCGAATCGTTTCTCTGATTTAGTGGATGGTAGCGATGCGTTTTTCAATAATTTAGGACGTTCATTTTTCAACTTTGACGACTCAGAGCTAAAGATGCGTTCTGACGTGGAGGAGACCCCCAAGAGTTATCGGTTGTTGATCGATCTACCTGGGGTCGATAAGAAAGATATGCAATTAGATTATCACAATGATATTTTGACAGTTACAGCTAAGCGGGATAGCTTTAGTGACCAAAGCGATGCTGACGGCAATTTGCTAGCTAGCGAGCGTTCATATGGTCGGGTAACTCGGCAATACCGCTTCCCTGATGTTGAGCGTAATAAGATCACCGCTAAATATGAAGATGGTGTCTTAACAGTGACCCTTCCTAAGGAAAAGGGCGCTGTTGCGACTGCTAATAAGATCGAGATCCAATAACAATGATAAAAAACAGGCTTGGGTGCTGTACCTAAGCCTGTTTTTTGTAGTCTATTTTTTGAAATGTCGATGTAATTCACTGATGATCAAAATGATGACAACGATCGCTGATAGGAGATAACCTAAGACCCCAATATTATAAATGGCGGGATGGGTAGCACTTCCTTGGACTAAGAGCGAGGAACTCATGATCAAAGCGGCTAAAATAATAGCCAAGATCACGCGGTTGACGATTTTTTCGAGTCGATCTAGTAATTTGTCTTGATCTTTGAGTTTAAAAGCGATCTTTCCTTGTCCTTGCGTCAAAACATCAAGGAGTTGTTCAAACTTAAGTGGGATCTTTGGGGCTACTTTTGAAGCTTGGTAGAGTTCAAAGCCTAACTCTTCCAAACTCTTTTTGACGTTGAACTGTTTTTTGAAATACTCACGGGCAAATGGACGAGCGACTTCCATTAAGGATAATTCGGGATCTAGGATAGCGACGATGCTTTCTAAAGAAGCAAAGGCTTTGATCAATAAAGTTACTTCTGATTTTAATTGCAAGTTATTTTGGCGACAGAGATTTACGATACTAAACAATAAACTCGCAAGGTCGATCTGGCCCAGCCCTAAATTGAGGTATGGGGTCAAAAAGACACCGAGTTCATTATAGAAATCTTCTTCATCGACGGGGCCAGTACGATTACAAACAGCCAGCACGGCTTTACCGATCTGGCGTGTATCTTTAGTGTTTAAGGCAATAACGATCTGGGCGATCCCATCTGCGAGATTTTTGGTCAAATGGCCCATCATTCCAAAATCCAAGTAGACCAAGCGATATGGTGGTAATATCGTGGCAGAAGTAGCTTCAATACTTGTATTTTTGAGTTGCTTTTTGAACTGGTGTGTAGGCTGGAGTTCGTTGTATTCAGGATCAGTAGGCTGAAGTTGGTAAAATAATATATTTCCCGGATGAGGATCAGCATGGAAATAATTATCGATAAAGACTTGCTTGATGAAATTCTTGACTAAAGTTTTAGCTAAGATCGTACGTAACGGTTTATCCGCTTTGGTAGCTTTAGTGGCTGTTAGTTTTTTGATACTTTGCCCAGGCATAGCCTGATCGACCAAGATCTTACTAGCGGAGTATTTAGGGTAAACTTTAGGTACACGGATGATCCCGTCGTTGTTGTTTAGACGGTAAAATTCGATCCCATTTTTGATCTCTATCTGAGTGTCGATCTCAGTTAAAAGGGATGTTTGGATCTCAGTAAAGATCTCCTTAGGATCGATCACACTGAGATCAGGGACGAATTTTAAGATCCGTAAAGCTTCTTTGAATAACGAAAGGTCAGTTTCGACTAGTTCAGAAACATTAGGGTGTTGGACTTTGACGACGACAGGAGTGTGATCGTGAAGTAAAGCATGGTGTGTTTGCCCGATCGAACCAGATGCGAAAGGTCGTTCATCAAATTGAAGAAAAATATCGGTCAACGGACAGTTATATTCAGTTTCAAGTGTTTTTTTGACAGTGGTAAAAGGATCGATCTGGACATTATCTTGGAGCTTGCGGAATTCTTTGATAAAAGCAGGTGAGATCAGATCGGGGCGCGTTGAGAGCAATTGTCCTGCTTTGATGAAAGTAGGACCTAGTTCTTCTAGTGCGAGTCGAACTTCTTTAGGATCTTTTTGTTTTAAAAAGTTACGTAAGACTTCATGCTGACGCAATACTTTGATGATAAAAAGTAGGCGCTCACGTTTTTCTTTGCTGGTAATATTTGGCATCACAAGACCTTCTTATCCTTATAGTAGATTTATCTCAATTTTAACCAAAAAACAGCTCAAGGGCTAGCAGTTGCAATTCTTTGCCTTGGTTGATACAGAAGTGATACACTAATAGCATAATGATCAAAAGGAATGGGATTTTATGACACGAAAAGAGAAGATCTTAACTTATGTCCAAACTAAAAATAAAGCGGTTACGACAAAAGAGATCGCTGATGATCTAGGGATCTTGCGCAATAATGTCAGTAAAGAACTCAATGTGTTGGTCCGAGCAGGGCAATTGAGCAAAATCGCTGGACGACCGGTAAAGTATCAAAGTTTAACGGCTGAAACTGATACAGTGATCGTAGAAACTGTATCAAAAAGACCTGATCCTACTAAACCAGCGCATAACTCAAGGATTTTTGATACAATGATCGGACAAAAAGATAGCTTAAAGACACAGATCGAGCAAGCTAAGGCTGCGATCTTATATCCGCCTCACGGATTAAATGTTTTGATCACCGGACCCACGGGATCAGGGAAGACCTATTTTGCTAATGCGATGCATCAATTTGCAGTCGATCAGGCGATGGTCAAAAATAAAAATTTTGTGACTTTCAACTGTGCTGACTATGCTCATAATCCGCAATTACTGATGTCACATTTATTTGGATATGTCAAAGGGGCATTTACTGGTGCGCAAGAAGATCGTGATGGCCTGATCCAAAAGGCCGACGGTGGGATCTTATTTTTAGATGAAGTCCATCGTTTGCCTCCAGAAGGCCAAGAGATGATCTTTTATTTTATGGATCACGGGACATACAGTAAGCTTGGTGAGATCACTAAGGTCCACCACGCTGATGTTCGTTTGATCTGTGCTACGACGGAAGATCCTGAAAGTTCGCTACTAAAGACCTTTGTGCGACGGATCCCGATCACGATCCAGATGCCCCAATTTGAAGCGCGCAGTGTGAGAGAGCAACTTGCGCTCTTGAAGCGTTTGTTGACATTAGAAGCTAACCGAACACAAAAAAATATCACAGTGACCGAAGATGTTGTGAAAGCTTTGTTAGGTAGTGTCACATTTGGTAATGTGGGTCAATTGAAATCAAATATCCAGCTAGTCTGTGCACAGGGATTTTTGAACAGTGTCGATCAAGCCGAGCAGATCAATCTAAAATTTGAGCAGCTTCCCCAAAACATCAAGGATGGGATGTCACATTTGGCAAGTGATCGTGTTCGCTTAGGCAAATTATCGCAGTTATTGGAGCCAGTCTTATTGATCCAACCCGATGGAGCAGCGGAAAGCATCAATGAAAGTGATCGTTATGAGCTACCTTATAATCTCTATGAGATCATCGGCAATAAAGCTGCGTTGTTAAAGGAAGAGGGCCTAGAACAAGGTGCGATCAATAACTTCATCATGACAGATATCAATGTCCACTTGAAGTCATTTTACCGCGATAATAAGATATTGCGGACCGAAAAGAACTTAAATGAATTAGTCGATCAAGATACACTGCAGTTGACTAAAGATATCATGCAGATGCTAAAAAAAGATTGTGGCTATCATGTCGGTGAAAACTTTATCTATGCGATGAGTCTACATCTGAGTTCATTTATCAAACGTGTCCAATCGGGGCGTCCGATGCGTGAAGTCTCAGATGATCTGGTGGCAATGGTCAAAGACTATCCGGCTGACCTAAAGCTAGCTGAGAAGATCAAAGCAATGTTAGAAGACCACTATGATTTTATCGTACCAGCCTCAGAAGTGTACTATCTAGCCGTGCTTTTGATCTCGTTGAATTCTGTGCCTAAACATGGAAAAGTCGGGGTCGTCGTTGCGGCGCATGGTAATCATACAGCTTCTTCGATGGTCCAGGTAGTAACAGAGTTGTTGAATGTCGATAATTTAGCAGCGTTTGATATGTCGCTTGAGATGAGTCCGACTGTGGCATTAAATGAGATCATCGCTAAGGTCAAACAAGTCGATCGTGGCAATGGAGTCTTGTTATTAGTCGACATGGGCTCGCTCAGTACGTTTAGTGCCAAGATCACAGAAGAGACTGATATCAAGGTCAAAACGATCGATATGGTGACTACCGCCATGGTCTTAGAGGCTGCTAGAAAAACAGCTTTGATCGATAGTGATCTTGAGTTGGTCTATCACGAGTTAAATGAATTTAACGGGTATTCTCGTAAAGAAGAGCCTACGCAAGGTAAGCTAGAAGATGTTAGGCAACGAGCGATCTTGGCGCTGTGTTCGACAGGTAAAGGGACGGCTGAAAAGATCAAACAAATGCTGGATGAGATCTTGGCTGATCAACTTATCGACGATGTTTCGGTCTTAACGATGTCAGTCGTCGGGATGAACGATAAGATAAGTGAATTAAATAAAGAGTATCGCATCATCGCCACGACTGGGATCGCTGACCCTAACCTAGGGGTACCGTATATCTCATTAGAAGAGCTCTTTCAAGGTGACCGTGGTAAACGCCAATTGATCGAGCATTTAGAAAATAGTCAGACCTGGTATGTTGAATCTAAAACGCCGGCACCTAAAGTCGATCAAGTGGCTGCGGCTAATTATTTGGAACAATATTATACATTTATCAATCCTAAAAAAGTTATCGGTGTACTTTGGCAGTACTGTGATCTGTTAGCTAAAGAACGACACCTAAAATTAACGGATACTAGACGCTTGGCTTTGATCATGCATCTTGGAGGTGCGATCGAGCGGGTCTTATTATCGTCTCCGGTAACGTTGAGCGACGAACAAGCTATTGAATTTGAACAAAGTGACTGGCCAAAGACACTGAAATTAGCAGATGAATACTTAGAAGCTAAACTTAATTTAAAATTTCCACCAGCTGAAGCGTATTATATTGCCAAATTAGTCGATACAGAAATGGTCGAAAGCTAATACACAAAATAGTGATACACAAAACAAAGTGTATCACTATTTTTATATGAAATTTTTTTGCTTTATTTATTAGGGGTTCTAGCGTGATACACAAAAGTTGGCACGGTATTTGCTATATATAAGGTGTAAGGAATTATTTTTCGAAGGAGATGAGTAGATGTTAGGTTTGATCGTTGCCAGTCATGGCGATCTAGCGCAAGAACTTATCAGATCTTCTTATTTAATTTTAGGGCGACAAGAAAAAGTCATTGCGGTGACCTTTGAGCCAGCGGAAGACTTAGCTACTTTGGAAGATAAATATGAAACTAGCTTACAGCAATTTGCTACAACTGATCGTGTCTTGTTTTTATGTGACCTCTATGGTGGCAATCCTTTATCAGCAACGCGAAGCTTCGTTGAACGTGATCCAAAACGCTTTGCGGCAGTCGGCGGAGTCAATTTGGCGATGCTTTTGGAGGCTTGCACTTTGCGGACTGAAGAGCTCAGTTTAGGCGAATTAGTCGAGAAACTGATAAGTGTTGGTCGTCAAGGTATCGGTTCAGTCAAGGATCTAGGGATGATGCCATGGATGTAAAGTTATTGCGGATCGATTCGCGTTTGCTCCATGGACAGGTCGCAACAGATTGGGCTAAAAATACTGGGATCGAGCGGATCTTGGTGGTTTGTGATCAAGCGGCTGGCGATAATATCAGAAAGACGCTTTTGATGCAAGTAGCGCCACCAGGGATCAAAGTTCACGTACTTACCGTTTCTAAGATGTTACGATTGTGTAGAGACGAGCGCTTTGATCATTATAAAGTTTTGGTGCTTGTCGAGACTCCGTTAGATGCGATGCGTTTGATCGCTGGTGGGTTGGATACAACAAGCGTCAATCTGGGTTCACTTAGTTTTGATGTGACACGCAAGATGATCACCGAAACGATCGCCGTCAATGAGCAAGATGTTTTAGCATTAGCTTGGATCAGACGACGTGGGATCGAGCTTGATTATCGCAAAGTTTCAAGTGATCCTAAACGTGATCTGTGGAAGTTACTTTGTGACAAAGGTCTGATCAAAGATGAGATAGATCATAATTAGTAAATGTTTTGAGTTAAGTTTTGAAAATATTATAGGAGGCGTAATAATGGTTGGTATTATTTTAGCAAGTCATGGTAGTTTTGCAGACGGCATTTTCCAATCTGGTGAAATGATCTTTGGCCAACAAGAAAATGTAGCTCATGTTACCTTAATGCCAAGCGAAGGTCCTGATGATATCAGAGCTAAGATGGAAGAAGCCATCAAATCATTTGATGACCCAGAAGAAGTATTATTCTTAGTCGATCTTTGGGGCGGTACACCTTTCAACCAAGCTAATAATTTGGTTGAACAACACAAAGACAAATGGGCGATCGTGGCTGGGATGAACTTGCCAATGGTGATCGAAGCTTATGCATCTCGATTCTCCATGGAAAAAGCTCAAGAGATCGCAGCTCATTTAGTCAATGCGGGCAAAGATGGTGTCAGAGTAAAACCAGAATCTCTTGAACCTAAAAAAGAAGCTAGTGCTGATAACACAGCTAAGGCTCAACCTACAGGGGCGATCCCACCAGGTACAGTTTTAGGTGATGGGAAGATCAAATATGTTTTAGCACGGATCGATTCACGTCTATTGCACGGACAAGTTGCAACGTCATGGACTAAGTCGACAAACCCTGATCGGATCATCGTTGTTTCTGACAACGTTGCGCATGATAAATTGCGTAAGAACATGATCATTGAGGCAGCTCCTCCTGGAGTACATGCAAATGTTGTGCCGATCGAAAAGATGATCGAAGTAGCAAAAGATCCTCGTTTTGGCGATACAAAGGCATTGATCTTGTTTGAAACTCCACAAGATGCGCTCAGAGCGATCGAAGGTGGTGTTGACATCGATACCTTAAATGTTGGTTCGATGGCACACTCAGTCGGCAAAGTTGCCGTTAACAAAGTTTTGTCTTTGGATAAAGATGACGTTGAAACATTCGAAAAATTGAAGAAAGACGGCGTTAAATTTGACGTCCGCAAAGTTCCAAGTGATTCACCAGAAAACATGGATTCGATCTTAGACAAAGCACGTCAAGAATTGAAGATGTAGATAACTTGGAAATACAATACGAATTAGGAGGATTATAACATGTCTGCTATATCAATGATTTTAGTAGTTCTTGTTGCCTTTCTTGCTGGTATGGGTGGTATCTTGGATGAATTCCAATTCCACCAACCATTGGTAGCATGTACTTTGATCGGTTTAGTGACCGGTAATTTAGAAGCCGGAATTATTTTAGGCGGTTCATTACAAATGATCGCTTTAGGTTGGGCTAATATCGGGGCTGCGGTTGCACCTGATGCTGCTTTAGCCGCTGTTGCCTCAGCTATTATTTTGGTCCAAGGTGGCCAAGGTGTTAAAGGTGTGGGTCCTGCGATCGCGATCGCTATCCCATTAGCTGTTGCTGGTTTGTTCTTAACAATGTTAGCACGTACGATCGCTGTTCCGATCGTGCACTTCATGGATGCTGCTGCTGAAGAAGGCAATTTCCGTAAGATCGAAATGTGGCAGATCATCGGGATAGTTATGCAAGGTCTTCGTATCGCTATTCCTGCTGCTGCTTTGTTAGTTATTCCTTCATCTGCAGTGCGTGGGTTCTTGGAATCAATGCCTGCTTGGTTGAATGAAGGTATGACGATCGGTGGTGGGATGGTCGTTGCCGTTGGTTATGCAATGGTTATCAACATGATGGCAACACGCGAAGTTTGGCCATTCTTTGCGATCGGTTTTGTGATCGCTGCTGTTTCTGATCTAACATTGATCGCTTTAGGTGCTTTAGGTGTATCCTTTGGTCTTATCTATCTTGAACTTAAGAAGAACGCTGGTAACGGTGGTAATAACGGCGGTTCAAGTAATACAGGTGACCCACTTGGCGATATTTTAAATGATTACGAATAGGAGGAAAGATACCATGGCTGAAAGCAGAGTTAAATTAAGTAAAAAAGATCGTTTAGCTGTTGCATGGCGTTCGACTTTCCTTCAAGGTTCTTGGAACTACGAACGTATGCAAAATGGTGGTTGGTGCTTCTCAATGATCCCAGCTATCAAGAAATTATATAAAACTAAAGAAGACCGTGCTGCCGCATTGAAGCGTCACTTGGAATTCTTTAATACACACCCATATGTTGCTTCACCTATTTTAGGGGTAACACTTGCTTTGGAAGAAGACCGCGCTAACGGGACCGAAGTTGATGATGCAGCGATCCAAGGTGTGAAAGTTGGTATGATGGGACCTTTAGCTGGTGTTGGTGACCCAGTCTTTTGGTTTACTTTACGTCCGATGTTAGGTGCTTTGGGTGCTTCCCTTGCTTTAGGTGGTAACATCTTAGGACCGATCATCTTCTTTGTAGCTTGGAACATCATTCGTTGGGCATTTATGTGGTATACACAAGAATTTGGCTACAAGGCTGGTTCTAAGATCACAGACGATATGTCTGGTGGTATGTTGCAATATGTTACAAGTTTAGCTTCTATTATGGGTATGTTCGTCTTAGGTGGTTTGATCGAACGGTGGGTAAATATTACCTTCAAGCCAACAGTTTCGACGGTCAAACTGCAAGACGGTGCCTATATCCAATGGGACAAGTTGCCTAAGGGTGCAGAGGGTATCAAGGAAGCTTTGATCCAATATAACAATGGTAAAGGTCTATCCTTGACATCTGAAAAGGTAACGACACTACAAGACAACTTGAATTCATTGATCCCAGGATTGGCAGCACTCTTGTTGACATTCTTATGTATGTGGCTTTTGAAGAAGAAAGTTTCTCCAATTATCATTATCATTGCGATCTTTATCGTAGGTATTTTAGGCCACGTGGTCGGTTTACTTTAAGCGACTGCTAAGACGGTCTTGTTTCATGTAAATGAAATGAGGCCGTTTTGTGCTATACTGAGACTAAATTTGATAAGTAATCGAGGGAAATGTAAATGGTGCAATCAATTAATTCTAAAGTCGATCTAGTGATGGCCGGTACTTCCTATATGGGATTGACTGATTATGGAAAGATTATGATCGGAAATAAGGGGTTTGAATTCTTTAATGAACGAGACGTGAACAAATATATCCAAATACCTTGGGATGAGGTCGATAAGGTGATCGCCTCAGTTATGTTTAGGGGTCGTTTTATCCCCCGATTTGCGATCAAAACCAAAAAAGATGGGACTTTTTCATTTGCAGCTAAAGATTCAAAGAAGTTATTAAGAGCGATGCAAAAGTACGTTGCTCCCCAGAACATGGTCCGCTCGTTGACTTTTTTCCAAGTTTTACGGCGCAATTTGAAACAACTATTCAAAAAGGATAATAAATAAGTTATAGAAAAAGACGATCTGCTGTTTTAGATCGTCTTTTTAATTGCAGTTGCAATGCGTATATTTTTGCATTAAAGATTATAAAAATTCGGTTGTAAAAAAATATTGATTTTTTTTACAAAAAGTATTGACGCTCGCTTGAAATACCTGTATAGTTAATATCGTTGCTTGAGCGGATAACTGATCTGCTTGAGTGAAATAAAAAAATTAAATTTATCTGTTGACATCAAAAGTTGTTTTTGATAAGATATAAAAGTCGTCGCTTGATTGAAAATTTTGAATTTTTATTCAAAATAAATTCAAAAAAGTGGTTGACAGATAAAAATGATTTTGCTACAATATAGTAGTTGTGATCGATAAGTTATTGATTATCGATCGGTAGTAGATCTTTGAAAACTGAACAAAGTTTCGATAAGCAAATGTGTAGGGTCTCTTATCTAAGTGATAAGAGCAATAAACATTTTGCGAAGTCAATTCGCT